>NZ_JAOWDG010000077.1:0-307386 GCF_030334745.1 Citrobacter sp. Cb080
CAAACCAACGTTTCCGATAATGATCGTTAGTCGCTCAAATGGCATTATTCCCGCCATTTAAAGTGAGTTTAACCATGCTTATTGGCTATGTACGTGTATCAACAAATGACCAGAACACGGCATTACAGCGTAATGCGCTGGAATGTGCAGGATGTGAGCTGATTTTTGAAGATAAGATAAGCGGCAGAACCTCAGACAGACCTGGACTTAAACGGTTACTCAGAACGCTATCTGAAGGTGACACGCTCGTGGTCTGGAAGCTTGATCGCCTCGGACGCAGCATGCGTCATCTGGTTGGACTGGTGGAAGAACTACGCGAGCGAGGTATCAACTTTAAAAGTCTGACTGACAGCATAGATACTTCATCGCCAATGGGGCGCTTCTTCTTTCATGTTATGGGAGCATTGGCTGAGATGGAACGTGAACTGATTGTTGAACGTACACGTGCAGGTCTGGCTGCTGCGCGAGCTGAGGGGCGCGTGGGAGGTCGAAGACCTAAGTTAACACCTGAACAGTGGGCGCAGGCTGGAAGATTGTTAGCGGCTGGCGAAACTCGTCAGAGGGTGGCCCTAATTTATGACGTCGGAATCTCAACCCTGTACAAACGATTCCCAGCATCTGACATATAAATCACGATCACAAACGCGATCCAATGTTAGTTGTCAATGTGTCGCGTTTTGATTGGCGCGCGGCACAGGCTAAAGCGATTGTGGGAGACGATAGGCCCCCCTGGCGGGAGATACCTCATATGAAACTAACTATCCACAGGGGCCAAAGAGAAATCTTTGACGCTCTCGGATAGTAGAGCTTTGTATATGCTGGTTAATCCTTACAATTCGCGATACTGGTGTCTTAAATATCGCATTTCCCCCGTGGTACAAAAAATCAACTATCAATCAATTGAATTTATTTAAGAAATTTTAAGGAGTATGTTTGATTGTCTGTCTGAAAATATATCAACGCTAATACAGGTCAAGTAGTTAATTGTTAGATTATAATTCCATAGTTATCTTTTTTGAACACGATATAAGATTAGTTATCCTTCATAAATAAGTAATGTGGCCTTTTCGTAGGTCAATTTTCTCTAATCGGTAGTAACAGGTTTTAAATGGTTTAGACTTGGTAGGATTTTACCTGGATAAACATGGTGGACATCTATTTTGTTAAAAATATCTTCAGGAGTTTTATCATTAGTAATAATTTCTTAAAGTGACTAGTTTTGTTCTCATTATCCGGTCACGAAATTATGTAGATACACAAAAATATACGAATTACTTTAGTACTTTGTACCATTTTGAATGCTTGCTATGCCGGGGGTTCGTTAGCCTTGTGTATATTCTGTCATTGTTGTTGAAAAATATAGCAAATATAGTTAGATAGACTTCAGTTGTACTGATTAAAATCTCACACGGTATAGCTACGAATTTAAAGGTAGATATATGGGTGACAATTCAGTCAGGCTACCTTTAACCACAGTATGTATGCTGGTAATTTGTAAGAAAATGTTTCATTGTGTTTTGAGAATTTTCTCATTTTGAATAAAAGATGAAAGTGCGGTTTCACAGGTGGTGCTAATAATACAACCAATAATCGTATTGAAATGCCGGTATCCATTAGTAATTCAAATCTAAGAATGAGTGATTGATAGCTTTTAGCTATGAATGGCGAGGGGTTGATATCACATCCTTGTTGTGTAAAAGTTCATCTCATGTATTTAGCAATATTAATAAAATCAATTACTCGATTGTTAGGTATTTTTTAGAGGGTCGGTGTGCTTAAAAGTACACACTTACCTTTCCATGGATGAAATAGAGTTTTTTGAGGTTATGGAGGCTTCATGAAGTATCAACATTTCTGGCCACCTAATGATATTTACTTTGGGGGTGGTGTCGCTAGTGTTATTGATGAAATGTCATTGATTACAAACGAAAGAAATTATTTATTCGTGAATCTTAATCAATACAGCTTACGTAGTACCTTGGTTTTTTTCTCACGTAATAAAGATATCAATAAAATTATAATCATCATTTCCAGCTCACGGTTGATGCCTTTGGCTCTTTTTTGGCTGGATAATATCAAAAATGTTATTGCTGTTTTCGATACCTCAACACCTGTGTCGGAGATGATTAAGAAAATAAGCCTATATCGACGAAATGGTGACAAGATAACGGCAGGGCGAAGGGAATGTAACTTTAAGATTAGCAACAAAGATATCATGAAGATGAAGTACTTCTTAACCGAAAGCGGTATGGAGGAGCTTCAGGATAGATTTATGAACTCGCCGTCAACATTGTATCGTTGGAGAAAAGAGATTGCCCTTAAATTTGGCGTGCGAGACCCTCGATATCTTCTATTGCCAGAATAAAATGCTATGCGTTTTCTCATTAAGAATTACAATTAAAGATCCGATCTTTAATTGTTGTTTTAGAACGGATACTGCATACGACTTCCATTTAACTAAAATTAGGAAATATAAAATTTCTAGCCTTGCTTAGACTAGAAACTGTCGTGATTTCGATAAGAATAGATACGCTGGCTAAGAACGTCAGGGGCGGTAGCGTTCCAGAAAACATCTGGGATTTATTTAAAGTTAATAATTATTAAATAAGGGACTTATCAGTAATGATCAGCAAAGATGATGTAAAAATTGCCATTATTGGACTCGGGTATGTTGGCTTACCATTGGCTGCTGAATTTGGGAAAATTCGTCAGGTGGTTGGTTTTGATGTTAATCATAAACGTATACTCGAGCTAAAAGAAGGGATCGATGTCAATCTCGAAACCACAGAAGAAGAGCTACGTGATGCTCGCCATCTGACGTTTACCTCATCAATTGATGAAATCAGAGAATGCAATTTTTACATCATTACCGTCCCGACGCCGATCAACGATTATAAGCAACCAGATCTCACCCCTTTGATTATGGCAAGTGAAACTGTTGGCAAAGTACTGAGGCCGGGGGATATCGTGGTGTATGAATCTACGGTATATCCAGGGTGTACTGAAGAAGAATGCGTGCCGATCCTTGAGCGTATGTCAGCGATGACATTTAACAAAGACTTCTTTGTCGGATATAGCCCAGAGCGCATCAATCCCGGCGATAAAAAATATCGTCTGACAACTATCAAGAAAATTACCTCAGGTTCAACTGCAGAAACGGCCTGTCTGGTTGATGAGATCTATCGACAGATCATCACGGCAGGAACGTACAAAACGGAAAGCATTAAGATCGCGGAAGCGGCAAAGGTGATTGAAAATACCCAACGCGATCTCAATATCGCGCTGGTAAATGAATTGGCGATTATCTTTAACCGATTAGAGATTGACACTGAAGCCGTACTGCGAGCAGCGGGAAGTAAATGGAACTTCCTGCCATTCCGTCCTGGACTGGTTGGTGGTCACTGCATTGGCGTCGATCCCTATTATCTGACTCATAAATCTCAGGGCATCGGTTACTATCCGGAAATTATCCTCGCGGGTCGTCGACTGAACGATAATATGGGTAACTATGTTTCGGGACAGTTGATCAAAGCCATGATCAAAAAAGGGATTAATGTTGAGGGTTCTAACGTTCTGATTCTGGGGTTCACCTTTAAAGAAAACTGCCCGGATATCAGGAATACCCGCATTATCGATGTTGTAAAAGAGTTGGGCAATTACAGCTGTAATGTTGATATTTTTGACCCTTGGGTGGATGCTGAGGAAGTCGAAGAGGAATACGGGATTATACCTGTATCGGAAATCAAGGCGGCTTCTTATGATGCCATTATTGTTGCCGTTGGCCATGAGCAGTTTAAGAAGATGGGGAGTACTGATATTCGTGGCTTTGGAAAAGATAAACATGTGCTTTATGATTTGAAGTATATCCTTTCGCCTGAGCAGTCAGATGTGAGGTTATAATCATGACAGCCTATGATGAATTAAAAATACAACTCGTTCTTGAACCAAAACGTTGGCTTATTACTGGCGTAGCAGGTTTTATCGGCTCTGGATTATTAGAAGAACTACTCTATTTAAATCAAACAGTAATTGGGTTGGATAACTTTTCAACTGGCTATCAACATAATTTAGAGGATGTGCGTGCCGCTGTCAGTGAAGAACAATGGTCGCGGTTTACCTTTGTTCATGGGGATATCCGGTCGTTTGCCGATTGTCAGGCTGTTTGTGAGAATGTCGATTACGTTTTACATCAGGCCGCTCTGGGAAGCGTACCACGTTCCTTGCAGGATCCTATCACGACAAATAGCGCTAACATTGATGGTTTTTTAAATATGTTGACGGCGGCGAGAGATGCACATGTATCTGGTTTCACCTATGCCGCAAGCAGTAGTACTTATGGTGACCATCCCGATTTACCTAAAATTGAGGAACGGATCGGCAGGCCATTAAGCCCGTATGCGGTTACAAAATACGTCAATGAATTGTACGCCGAGGTGTTTGCTCGCAGCTATGATTTTAACGCTATTGGCCTACGCTACTTTAATGTATTTGGCCGTCGCCAAAACCCTAACGGAGCATACTCTGCAGTCATTCCTCGCTGGATACTATCGCTTCTTAAAGATGAACCAATTTATATCAATGGCGATGGTTCAACAAGCCGCGATTTTTGCTATATAGAAAATGTGATTCAGGCCAATTTATTATCAGCAACGACTAATGATTTAGACTCAAAAAATAAAGTCTATAATGTGGCTGTTGGAGACAGAACTTCGCTAAATGAGCTTTATTATCTCATCCGCGATGGGTTGAATTTATGGCGGGACGAACAAATTAGTGCTGAACCAATTTATAAAGATTTTCGTGACGGTGACGTTAAGCATAGTCAGGCAGATATTACCAGAATAAAAACATTTCTTTCATATGAGCCTGAGTTTGATATCAAAGAAGGACTTAAGCAGACTCTAAAATGGTATATCGATAAAAAGACTGCTTTGTATTCCTGAGTAAAACTACTCACTTTCCTTTCACGTGGATGAATTTAATGAAATCGTCAGGGATGTTTACGCTTACAGCCATTGGTAGTTGCCGTATTGTGAGTCCGGTAAAACGAGCTCAGTCTTATTTTAATTTCAAGGCTAATTTTAAAAGGATATATGGTTTTACGCATACGAGCAGCGAGGCATTACAGCAGGTTCGTTTTATTTTAGGCTTGATAGATATTCCTGAAAAGGTCCGGCCTTTTATTTTTAGATCTGCCGTAAATTATTCAAACACCGACGTTCATAGTCGTTCTGATTTCTATATCGTTGAGATTTCAAGTCAGAAGAAGATTATGGCCTATGGGTTCTGCTTACAAATAAATTATTTAACTCGTCATTTCTATGAGTTTTTTAGCCAAACAGAGCGGGCGCGTGTGTACTGGTCGCTGGCCACGCAAGGAAATCAACACAAACTGCTGGCCTATCTCAAAGACGATCCCTGTTTTGCCGGAATGTCGGAAGACGATCGTGCCTTATTAAGCAATATCAATGTTGAGCAGATGGATGAGCATGCTATCGAACAGGACATGATGGAAATCGTTCAGCTTCTTGGTCGCGATCGCGTTATGTTTATGACCCATGTTGATGCCGTGACTCGTGCTGGAACCGTCATTCAGTCCCGCAGTCGATTGATTAAAAATGTCGAGACCATCGCCACCAGGATGGATATTCCCTGCGTTAATCCGACAAATTTGATGGAAAAGTGGGGACAGAAAAGAGCCCTGAAAAAAAATGGCGACGATCTTACTCATTATACCGACATGTTTGGTGACGCGATCGTTGCGGCTATTTTTAAGGGAGTGATCAATAATACTAATCATCATCTTGATGAGGGGCGACAAGAGAAACAGGACCAAATACGTGAGATTACCCTATCGATCACTAAGCTGCTTGCCGATGGCGACATTATTACTGCATCACAGCAACTTTTTGCCGCATTAAGAAATCAGCAGCAAGAGCCTGTTCTAATCCAACTTCGGTCCGTAATCTTCAGCCGTTTAGGTTATTATGAACAGGCTTATCAGGATATTAGTGATGTTGAGAAAATTATCGGTACGACGGACAGTACATTACGTTGTCGGCTGAGGTCTCTGCATGGATTAGCGCGTTGGCGGGAAGCCTTATCGACGGCCGAGATGATGCTTTCCAATGAAATTGAAGATGAAGAAGTCCTTACCGTTGCCGCCGGCTCAGCCGATGCTTTACATCTGTTTGATAAGTCATATCAATACTGGAAACGTGTACTGTTATTGAATCCTGAAACCCAAAGCGGATGGGTTAATTTCCTGAGCAGCACGCAATATTTCAATGATGGCAACGCATTCTCCGAAGCTTTCCATGCCGGCATTCAATCGCAGCGCCTAAATGATGCGTTTATGGAAACAGCGTTATCTTTGGCAATCAAATTCAGTGATGAATTGATTTTCATGCATGCGCTCGAGCAGCTACTCCGCCATGAGTCAGAATTTGCGCTGACGGTATTGTCGACGATTCATGATACCGGTCTCGTTATCCGCACAGCTTTCTGTATCAAGAATATGAGCTATCATCAGGCGCTTAGCACCTCGTATAAAGATAAACTCCACGACGTTTTTGAGGCATGGAACAATACCGCGCTGTCGCTACATTCGGTTGATGATTTTGTCTCACTGAGTACTTCGCTGGTCTACAGCTACTCTGCATTTATGGTTTATCCCCATGCACGTATTTCTCGTTTTAATAATGAAGTTAAAATGGCATGGCGCGAGAAATTAAGAGAAATGTATGAGCGTGAGGATTATGAAAATATCCTGGCAGGGGCGAAAATAGTATGGCCACTTCTGGAGTTCGATCCCGTTAGCACCGTATATAGTGCAAGAACGCTGGTGAATCTTGGTGCCTGGAAAGACGCGTGCACGTTGGCCCATATGACCTTGATTCGTAATTCGAATATTACCAGCCTGCAGTCGATTATGTTACGCAGTATACGTCATATTAACGACATTCCGTTCCTCATTGATTTGATTGCTAACGTCATGAGCATTTCTCCATCATTCCAGAATGCCTCGATGAACGAGTTGTTTGAGAAAGAGTGTCGCAATGTTGCAACCAGAGCCCTTAAATATGTACGCCAGAAGAAAACTGAAGGGCGTTTGGATGAAGCATTGTCTGTATTGATTAGCCTGAAACGAATTGATCCTGATGTTTCTCGCCTGATGCGTGAATATAAGCAAATTATCAGATTATTTAATGAGTTACTGAAGGATGGCGGTAGCACTATCGCGTCTTATGAACATCTAGATTATGCGAAAAAATTACTCGTTTTTGATAGCGAAAATGCCTATGCCTTGAAATATGCCGCATTAAACGCAATGCATTTACGCGACTACACCCAGGCTTTGCAGTATTGGCAGCGACTGGAGAAAGTGAATGGGCCAACGGAGCCGGTGACAAGGCAGATCTCGACCTGCATTACCGCATTACAAAAAAATACATCAGGGAAGTCGTAATGATTACGCAGGAAGAAAAGTTAGCTGCGCTAGGGAAAACGCTTTTAACATTGAAACAAGAGAAGAAACTTGCGCAAGCTGTTGCGTTAATTGACAGCGAATTACCGGCTGAGGCTTTAACTTCATTAGCGATGCTAAAAAAAGCAGAATTTCTTCATGATTTCAATGAAACGGCGCGTGCATACGCGCTCTACGAAACGCTGATTGCACAAAACAATGATGAAGCTCGTTATGAGTATGCGCGTCGTTTATATAATACGGGGCTAGCCAAAGATGCGCAGCTAATTCTTAAAAAGGTTAGCACCGGCGTGCAGAAAAAATATAACAATTATTTAGGCAAAATAAATAAGATCTGCGATTTGCTTGAACGCCTTGAAGGGGAAGCGATCCCTGTGGGAACCAACACCCGTATTATTGCAATGAAGCATGCCATCTTGTTCTATCGAAATCGTCAGCCGCGGCAGCTTCCCGTCGGATCTTTTGGTCGCCTTGCGCTCTGTACAGGCTCGCTAGGTAGCGGCGGTGCAGAGCGTCAGATTTCCAGGCTGGCTATTGAGATCGCCAGAAAATATCGGCAACAGGGGAAAATTGGCGGCCTGAAAGTAGAAGAGCCGGTAGAGCTCATTATTCGCTCCCTGGCACCGGAACTCGGGCAAGACTTTTTCCTGAAAGAAGTGCTGGAAGAACAGGTCGAGGTGCTTGAAATCGCGAAGATTACCGGAAACTTCTTTGACGATACGACAATAGAATCTCCGGAGTTGCGCTTATTGCTCTCTCATCTGCCGCCGGTGTGTAACTACGGTATCAAGCATCTGGTCCCCCACTTATGCGAGCGCAAGCTGGATTATCTCTCCGTTTGGCAGGATGGCGCTTGTCTGATGATTGCGCTTGCAGCGCTGATTGCTGGCGTGCCCAGAATTCAGCTGGGATTACGTGGCTTACCGCCGGTGGTGAGAAAGCGTCTGTTCAAGCCGGAATATGAGCCTCTCTACCAGGCGCTGGCGGTCGTGCCTGGCGTTGATTTTATGAGTAACAACCATTGTGTGACCCGCCATTATGCCGACTGGCTAAAGTTGGAGGCGAAGCACTTCCAGGTTGTATATAACGGCGTCTTACCGCCATCTACCGAACCCTCTTCTGAGGTGCCACATAAAATCTGGCAGCAGTTTACGCAAAAAACACAGGATGCGGACACGACTATTGGTGGCGTTTTCCGCTTTGTAGGCGATAAGAACCCTTTTGCATGGATTGATTTTGCAGCACGCTATTTACAGCACCATCCCGCCACACGCTTTGTGCTGGTAGGCGATGGTGATTTGCGCGCTGAAGCGCAGAAACGCGCCGAACAGTTGGGGATTCTGGAGAGAATACTATTCGTTGGCGTCTCGCGTGACGTGGGGTATTGGCTGCAAAAAATGGACGTATTCATTTTGTTTTCGCGTTATGAAGGGCTACCCAATGTGCTCATTGAAGCACAAATGGTCGGGGTGCCGGTGATTTCAACCCCTGCAGGTGGATCGGCAGAATGCTTTATTGAGGGTGTTTCGGGTTTCATTCTTGATGATGCACAGACGGTCAATCTTGACCAGGCTTGCCGCTATGCAGAACAGTTGGTCAATTTATGGCGCAGCAGAACCGGTATTTGCCAACAGACGCAGTCATTTTTACAAGAACGCTTCACCGTGGAACATATGGTGGGAACGTTTGTACAAACCATTGCCTCTCAGCCTCGTTAATTAATGGGCAGCATTTTTTCAGCTATTTCATTTATAAAATAAGTTATGAAAAAAATTATTATATTATTAACGACGTTTTTTCTGCTTTCGGGATGCACTATTCCCAGGGCGGTATTTAAATCCAGCCTGATTAATCAGGACGATCCTCATTATCATCTGGTCGAAGTCACGCCGACATTAAAACTGAGTGATGCCGATACTGTGCCGAAAACTATTGTCGATCCGGTCTTTGCCGAAAATAACTGGCACTGGACATCTTTGGCTAAAGGCGATGTGCTGCATATCACTATTTTATCCTCGGGCGGGGCGGGGTATTTATCCAATAACGTGAGCGGCGACCTGGCGGATTTTGAAAATATTCTTGTGACTGACGGTAATATCGTTCAGGTGCCTTATGCCGGGATCATTCCGGTTACCGGGCTGGATGTGACACAACTGGCTGAAGAGATCAGAAAGCGACTTTCGCGCGTTGTCCTGAATCCTCAGGTGCTGGTGACGCTTACCGCCCGCACCGGAGCCATGGTGACGGTCGAGGGCAGCGGGAAAACGGGTCGCTACCCTCTCGAACAGAGTATGAATCGTCTTAGTCATTTTTTGGCAACGGCGGCGGCAGTAGAAAATACCAGCGCAGATATGATGGAAGTTCACGTGACGCGCCAGCAGCATTATTTCAACGCGCGACTGTCAGATATTTATCAGTATCCCGGGTTGGATATTGTCTTACAGCCGGATGACCGTATCACTCTGCGTCAAGTGACCGAGTATGTTAATGTGCTCGGCGCGGCGGGTGTTCAGGGAAAACATGCTCTGGTTCAGCGTCATTCCAGCGTAGTGGATGCTTTGGCGCTGGCGAAAGGATTAAACGACAATCTTGCCGATCCGCAGGCGGTTTTTCTGTACAAGCATGACGAAGCGGAGCAAGCGAAACAGCAGATGCGTAAGCTGAATATCTATCATGTCGATATGAGCCAACCTGACTCGGTGTTTTTAGCACAGGCCATGCGGGTGGAAGACGGCGATGTTATCTATATCTCGAACGCCTCCTTGACTGATTTCGCTAAGGTGAAAGCCGCATTCGATAGCTTTTTGATCCGCGGCTCTAATTCTTTCTAACGCGCCATATGAATATTTTGAAAAATAATACTTATTATTTTATGAAACTCATTACCGTCTGTGAGTTAATCATTTTGTTAATGTCACGCGATATCAAAACACGCTATAACGGTAATTTGCTAAACTATATGATGGTGCTGGCCGTACCATTGGTATGGATAACCATTACCGTTATTTCTTTTCAATATTTAAATCGCACCGTGCCAATATTCACTGATGATATCAGCTTTGTTATTGCAGGTATATTACCGTATCTGTTATTTCGTTATACCATTACCGCAACCATGCGCACCCGTTCATTCTTTACATCGTTGGCGGTTGTCTCGCAGGTTAAGAAAAGACATGTGATTTTTGCTCTTGCCGCAGTCGAATTTGTTAATGCGGTTATCATTTATATTATTGTTTCATTAATTAACTTTCTTATCTTCTCCCGTTGGGAAGCCCAGAAACCGATCCTGATTTTTGAAGGGATGGTTATCGCATGGCTTCTGGGGTTATCGTTTGGTTACTTTTGTGACGCACTGTCTGAACGGTTTCCGCTGGTCTACAAAGCCGTTCCTGTAGTGCTAAGACCGATGTTTTTGATTTCAGCTGTCTTTTATACGGCGAATGAATTGCCCTATTCATTATTAAGCATATTCAGCTGGAACCCTCTACTTCATGCTAATGAGATAGTCAGAGAAGGAATGTTTGAGGGGTATAACTCCTTGTACCTTGAGCCTCTTTACCCTCTGGCATTTTCCGCAACGTTATTCCTCGCGGGCATCATTTTTCACCTGATTTGTGACACTGAAAATCACTGACTTTAGCTTCAGGAGAGACGCGTTCGTGTTCGGTTTATTAGGTTGTACACGCTATTTTGAGTCTGATAAGGGCCCGCGGGTGGTCCTTGATAAAACAGATTTTGTCATGGATTACCATGAGCATATCGGTATTCTGGCGGCCCCTGGTTCAGGCAAAACGACGCTAACCCGATTGCTGTGCGGTATAGATGCTCCTGATGAAGGGGATTTTATTGGGCTACGGGGTGATGCGCTCCCACTGGGGGCAAATGCTTTTGTTCTGCCGGGGTTAACCGGCGAAGAGAATGCGCGCATGATGGCCAGTCTTTATGGCTTGGATGGCGATGAATTTTCACATTTCTGCTATCAATTGACCCAGCTTGAACAGCGCTATACCGACAGGGTGAGTGAATATTCTGTCACGATGAAAGTGCATCTGGCATTTGCCATTAATTTACTGCTTCCCTGCCGCCTTTATATTGCCGATGACAAGCTGTACACCGGGGATAATGCTACACAGTTGCGTATGCAGGCGGCGCTAGCTTATGAGCTGCAACAGAAAGGGTTGATTGTGCTAACGCGCAACCCTCGGCTTATTAAAGAACACTGTCATGCGTTTGGCGTACTGCTGCATGGAAAAATTACGATGTGTGAGGATTTAGCACAGGCATCTGCGCTTTTTGAACAATATCAGTCAAATCAGGCGACGATTCAAACTGATGATTATTCCTTTGATATATAATTAGAAAATATACGGATAGAGTGTGGAAAATTCAGAACGTATTAAAAAATGGAAAGAGGAAAGGGCGAAGGTAGCAGAAGAAAGCCGAGCCTCGCGACTACAACAAAAAGAGGATGAACGCGCCCTTCGCCAGACGGAAAAAACGGCCGATGCGAAAAGTCATCATCGCCCAGACGCCGGGTGGTCCGCGACGGATGCTGATTCCGTCCGTAGAGCGTCATTGGTTATTAAAGAGCGACGTGTTCAGCAAGCCAAACAATCGCTACGTCGGCTCTTTCTTTATATTGCTTTGCCGCTGCTGGTTATTATGCTTATGTCGTGGCTATTAACTTCGCGTTTTTATAGCGCGGATGCCACCTTTATTGTGCAAACTGATGCCAGCCAGGATAATTTTTCTGGAACAGCTTTCTTTGGTGCAGGCAATGAGATGTCGGAGGGCTTTCAGGTTCGCGAGTTTATACTTTCGAAAGAAATGATGGAGCGGATGGAAAAAGAGCTCGGTTTTTTATCTTATTTCGCGCAAGACGATATCGCATTATTTTCCCGCTACCACGCGCCGCTGGGTATTAATGATGATCCTTATCGTTACTATTTATCGAAAGTCTCGGTTGCTGTCGATATTCAACAGGGCATGCTGCGTTTAAACGTCAAGGCGCGGAGTGCGAAACAGGCTGAGTTTTTTGCCCAGCGCATTCTGGCTTTTGCTGAACAGCACGTTAATACCGTTTCAGCGCGGATGCAGCAGGAACGGATTTTATGGCTGGAAAACGATGTTAAATCGGCCCAGGAGAATCTGGGGGCCGCTCGGCTTGAATTGCTAAAAATACAGCATATACAAAAAGATATTGAACCGCAGGAAACCGTGACCGCGATTTATCAATTAATTGCTGGCTTTGAAACGCAGTTGGCGGAGGCGAAAGCGGAATACGCGCAATTAATGGCTAATGGTTTGGATCAGAACCCCCTTATTCCTCGCCTGTCGGCCAAAATCAAGGTCCTGGAAAAGCAGATCGGCGAACAACGTAACCGCCTGTCAAATAAGTTAGGGTCGCAAGGTTCTTCAGAAAGTCTGTCCCTGTTTGAAGATCTTCGCCTGCAGAGTGAGATCGCCAAAACACGCTGGGAATCTGCCTTGCAGACCTTACAGCAAGGGAAGCTTCAAGCGCTACGTGAGAGACGGTATTTGCTGATCATTTCTCAACCGATGGTGGTGTCTGACACCACTCGCTATGCCGATGGAACAAAGTGGTTACTGTTCTTCGTGTTGCTGGGCATCGCGTACCTGGTGACTTCTCTCCTGATAACCATCAGGCGGATGCGTGAATAAGGCGGAGTAAGGAAATACGATGAGCTTGCACTCTACATGTAAAAAAATATCGCCAACCACCCTGCTCAAACAAGAGGATTGGGAGGGGCTATGTCACTATTTCGGTCAGCATCCCGAAAAAGTACGAGATAGTGCTGGAAATGAGCAAAACATTCTTCTCTTCGCTATCGCGTGTGTGCGTAAAGATGAAACAGATGCCGCGCTGACTTTGTTGTCAGACCGTGTGCTGACGGCAAAGAATAGCCGTGATTTATTGCGACGCTGGATTATTTCGCCGCTGGCATCACATCATCGGGACGCTGTACTACAGGTGGTTAACAAACTGCTGGCGGTGAATGTGTGCCAGCCGGAGGATGTCCTGCTGGTCGCAAGCGTGCTGCTTAAGAGTAAACAATATGCGACTGTTGCTGACTTAGCCGAGCGGGCATGGCTCGCTTTTTCGGGCAATAGCAAAATTTTTGCCCTCCATCTGCGCAGCCTGACGCTGGTGGATAAAGAGTTACAGGCAATCTCGTTGGCCAGAACACAGGCGCAGGAAGTTCCCCCGCGGGGAGATATGATTGAGACCTGCCTCCGTTTCTTAAATAAAAGCCGCCTACCAGAAGATCATGATCTGGCCCGCGCATTGCTCCCTTTCTTCGTGTTAGAAAGCCAGGAGTCGGCGGGGCTGGCGGTTGATACGCTGTGCGCTGTCGGTAAATATCAGGAAGCCATTCAGACTGGGGAGTCCGCATTAGCCCGTGGGTTGGATGGTGCGGCGCTGCGTCGTAGCCTGGGGCTTGCCTACTATCAATCCGGTCGCAGCCGGGAAGCGAAGCTTCAGGCCGCTGAGCATTGGCGTCATGCCCTGGATTTTAACCCTGATAATTTACGGATCGTGACCCTGTATGCCGATGCCTTAATCAGAACGGGTCAGAATGAGAAAGCCATTCCGTTACTGCAGCAGTCGCTCGCGACTCATCCTGATCTTCCTTATGTCAGAGCCATGTATGCCCGAGCACTGCGCCAGGTTGGGCAATACGCTGCTGCCAGCGATGAGTTTGTACAACTGGCAAGGGAAAAAGGGGCGACCAGTAAATGGAACCGTTATGCCGCGGCGGCGTTGTTACAGGCGGGGAAAACAAGCGAAGCGGAAAGCGTCTTTGAGCACTATATTCAGGCCAGAGCAAGCCATCTGCCTCAGTCATTCGAAGAGGGGCTGCTGGCGCTTGATGGGCAAATATCTGCCGTTAATCTACCGCCTGAGCGCCTTGACTGGGCATGGGAAGTTGCCGGCAGACAGTCCGGTATCGAGCGCGATGAATGGGAACGCCGGGCGAAGTGGGGGTATCTTGCCGATAATTATCTCCTCGACTGGCTTGAATGCCGTGGAGAGCAGGCCGACGAACCGATGTATCGGTTGGCCGATATATCGCATGTCGAGCAGTTTTTCCAACGGCTGCAGCTCGATAAGCGTGGTTGCATTGTTGTATCGGCTCATATGGGCGCAATGTATGCCGGGCCGATGATCCTCTCCTTGCTGGAAATGAACAGTAAATGGGTGGCTTCCACGCCTGGCGTGCTCAAAGGGGGCTACGGTGAGCGGTTGATTTCGGTTAGTGACAAAAGCGAAGCGGACGTGGTCAGGGCCTGCATACAGACCTTACATAGTGGGCAGTCGCTTGTTGTAGCGATCGACGGCGCGATGAATTTGAGCGCGCCGACTATCGACTTTTTCGGCCAGCAGATTACCTACTCCACCTTTTGCTCTCGACTTGCCTGGAAAATGCACTTACCCACCGTATTTGGTGTTCCGGTGTGGCGAGACGGGCGCATCCATTTTGTTTTGGAGAAAATGGTCGATCCGCAGAGGTTCGAAAGCCAGTCTTCTTTTATTGAGCGCTGGAAAGACAATTACCTGAAATGTGTAACCCAAATCCTGAATAGCGGGCCTGAAAATCTGAGACTGTCGGGGGGGATTTGGCGAAATATCACGCGCAGGGATGAATCATCTTCGGGCTGAAAAGATGTTTGCCCCGCGATGCCTTTGGCGCACCAGGCGGGGCCGCCCGCTAAGTAAAACTGAGTTATTCGATTTAGAAAGCATCCGTTCATTAACGTTCGGGTGCTTTTTTCGTTCTAACGAGCTGAAAAATGGAGAATTATTTAATAACTACGTTATACCTGATTGTGGTTCTGTTTGTCTGAGGGTTACCAGAAGACAGTATCCTGAAATCATCCCTTAGCAATGTTAAATGGCGGCATCGAAATCCGCTGGTAGCGTACTGTTTCCTGTGCCCAGGCTGCGTTGCATTAATACCGTATCAAGCCAGAGCCCATGCTTGAATCCAATGTTCGTCAGCGTGCCTATTTTCGTAAATCCGGCCTGCTGATGGACTTTCAGCGATCCCTGATTATTGCTGTCGCCGACGATAGCGATCAACTGCCGATAACCCTGCGTTTCAGCCCACTCAATTACATGGCGTAGCAACGCTTTTCCCACCCCCTGACGCTGTGCCGTCGGGTCAATATAAATCGAATCTTCGAGGGTATAGCGATAGGCATAACGCTCGCGGTAGCGGGTGAGATAGCAATACCCGATGACCTTATCTTCTTGCAATGCGACAACCCACGGCAGCCCCAGACTGCGGATTTTTTCCAGACGACCCTGCATCTCGCGGGTATCCGGCGGGTCAGTTTCAAAGCTGCCGGTACCGTGAATAACATGATGGGCGTAGATATCGCGTATGGCGGGGATGTGTTTTTTTTCAGCGTTAACGATTTTCATTGACCAGCTCCCATTGGCATCTTTGTCCAAATTACCTCAAAGGCTGGAGAGAAGGTAAGTGCAAAAAATTATGCGTCTATACCCGTCATTCTTTAAGCTGCATGTGCGTTGGCTACGCTAGCTCGCCTCAGTCACATAGTTCGCTATGCTCCTGGGGATTTACTCACTTGCCGCCTTCATGTAACTCGAATTATTTAGGGTATATAAATTATTTTCAATGTAAATAAGCTTTCAAATTGTAAGGGTAAAGTGAGTGGGGTTGATACTGTCAATAATACGCAAGGTTGGTAAATATTTTAGCGAGTTGAGCAATGCACAATTCTTCGCGCACGTATTATGGCGGATACCAAAATACCAATTTTGGTAGATTTCTAGGATAGGTCAAGAAGTCATTTGATTTTATTGAGTTTTTACTGTTTTTTTTACTGTACTTAGTTCTGCTTATGACTGTACCTTTAATTTCATTTTATCGACCCTGTTCGAAACTTAAAATTAGGTTATATTATTTACATTGTTATCTTTGTTGTTATCAGGGGCATTATTATCAGAACTTTCTCTATCCGCACACAATAGTTACCATGCAAACAGTTGCGCGGTGTAGCTATGCCAACCAGCAATAGTTATCATCGTCACAAGGTTTCGTCATGCAAACTTAATCTAAATCCAGAATTCAATCCCAAGAGTATTAGGATTATTTAGTCTAAAATACTTTTTTGTCTAAGAGTTTTCGTATCGCATAGCCACGAACTACGCTGAGTGATAAAATTTTCGAGTTTACGCCTGCTTTCCCACGATTAGAGGGCGAGGCGCGGGTAGTCAATAAGACGAAAGAATTAATTGCTTCATAACCCTATTGCAAAATAAGCGGCATTGCATCTTACATGGTCGGGTATCGTAAGTAACTGACTGTAATATATTGAAAACGCTTATTTTTACTCTGATGTAAGTTATAAGGGCAGATATGTTAAGTATGCGTCGACATGCCAACTTCATTAAACGTTTTAAGTCTTTAAGCTGTTTATTTACGGCAAGCGTTCTTTTCCCTATGCAAATCTCTGCAGCGACATCAGATTATGACGCTTTGGTTATTGAAGCGCGGGGTGGTAATAGTGCACCGTTATTGCGTTATCTAGAGGATCAGGGAAAGCAAAGCGCGCTAACGCCAAATCAGGTTGCCGACTGGCTGCAAGTTTCCAGTTGGGTTGATAACAACGATAAAGCCACTATTGAAATCTGGCAGCGCTATCGTGGGCAGATGGATGTGCCTGCACGCGGCAAAGTCGCCGCTGCACGTGCGTACCGTAACCAGAAAAACTGGAATGATTCATTGGCGGTATGGGAAAGCGTTTTACAGGAAGAGCCTGACAACGTTGACGTACGCACCGGCTGGATAATGACGTTGGCAGATGCTCGCTACAATCAGCAAGCCCTTACTGAAGCGAATAAATGGGCACAGGCACATCCGGGTGCTGACTCCGATGCGCTACTTGCCTACGTATATCATTCTCAGGGAAAAAACTGGGACGCGCTGTTGGTTGCCAGCCAGGCAGATGACGTTGATCCTGGCAACAAAAATGCAAAATCTACGCTGCTGTCTGCTCTGTCAGCAAACCGTGTTTCCGGGCCCGCCTTAAATATGGCGGAGGTAGTGCCTACGGCAGATCCTGTGAAGCGTCGCCTTGAGCTTGATGCGGCCGCCGAAATGGTACGTTCCTCCTATACGTCCGCACGTAATGAAGAAGAGCGGTTTATCGTGGCGGATAAAGCGCTGGCCCGCTATGACCAGTTGCTGGCTGCCTGGAAGGATGAGCCGTCCGCGCAGAATGATGTCCGTCGGGCGAGAATTGACCGCATGGGGGCTTTGCTGGTTCGTAAGCGAACGTCTGAAGTGATTAAGGAATACGAATCGCTTTCTGCGAGCGGCGAAGTGCCAAACTACGCAAAACGCTGGGTAGCATCGGCATGGTTAAGCGAACGCCAGCCAGAAAAAACCGAAGCGATGCTGATGAGCATCTACTACCCGAATGGACCGATTCCCGTTACGCCGCTTGGTCCTGAGGATCAACAGGATCTGTTCTACGCGCATATCGATAATGAAAACTTTGATGCCGCTAAAAAACAGGCCGAAAACCTAATCAAAGAGAGTCCGTACCTGCGACGCATCTATGGTTCGCCAACGCCGCAGCCTAACGATAACTGGCTGCTCGGACAGTCGATGCTGACGCAATATTATATTGCTGCCAATGAACTACCTGAGGCTGAAAAGCTCGCAGAGCATCTGGCGCGAACAGGTTCAGGTAACCAGGGGCTGCGCATATCTTATGCCTCCGTTCTTGAAGCACGTGGCTTGCCGCATGCGGCGGAGAAAGAGCTGAAGCTGGCGGAAGTGATTGAGCCAAGCAACCTGGAACTGGAACGTCAGCAGGCTTATGTTGCGTTGGATCTCCAGGAATGGAGGCAGGCCGATGAACTGACGGATGACGTCATCGCCCGTAGCCCGGATGATGAAGCGACGCTGCGCCTCGCGCGTATTCGTGATGTCCACAAAATGTCGGAAGTGCGCATTAGCGGCACACAAGGGATCTCGTCCGATAGCCCGGTCAGCGGTAAGAATGACTTCAACATCAATACTGCCATTTACAGTCCGCCAATTAACGACAACTGGCGATTGTTTACTGGATTCAACTTTGCTACCGGCGAATTTGAGGAAGGTAAAGGCATCAGCCGCGATCTGGCGGCAGGGGCGGAATGGACTTCCCGCGACTACTGGGCAGAAATGGAAGTCTCTGGCCGAAATTATGGCGATGGTCAGAAAATTGGCGGTCGTCTTTCCGGCTGGCATGACTTCAATGACAACTGGCGCGTAGGCGGTTCGGCCGAGCGCTTGTCGCGTAATACGCCACTGCGCGCGCTGCGTAGCGGCGTGTATGCCAACGGCGGCGATATGTTTGTTCGCTGGTATCAAAACGAACGACGTGAATATCAACTGTCGTTTGCCGCATCACATTTCTCAGATGGTAACGATCGCATCGAATACGGACTCAGCGGAAAAGAGCGTATGTGGACGACGCCGCGCTTCACCCTGGACTTTACCCCGGGCATCGGCGGGAGCACCAACACCAAAGAGAATGTGCCGTATTACAACCCGAAGAGTGATTTTTCCGTGGTACCGGCTCTGAGCGCGGAGCAGGTTCTTTACCGCCATTATGACACCGTGTGGACGCAGCAAGGTCTGGCTGGCGTAGGTGGCTATTGGCAGCAAGGCCAGGACGCTGGTGCCATCGTTCAGGTGGGATACGGACAACGGCTCAAATGGAACAACGTCGTAGATGGCGGGGTGATGCTGATTTGGGATAAACGCCCCTACGACGGTAAACGTGAGCGGAATATCTCCCTCGCTTTCGATTTAAATGTCAGGTTTTAAGGATTGTTCATGCTGAAAAGATGCCTGTGGCTTAGCGCATTAATCGCTGGCTGGTTGATGATTACCGCGTGCAGTAGCGCGCACAATACAACGCCTCGCTACGTTCCTCCCGCAGAGAGAACGCCGCTGACGGCGGATCATCCGTGGCCGAAAAATAGCTTCCTGGTGCTCGGCTACCACGATGTCGAGGATGGTGCCGCCGACCAGCGCTATCTTTCTGTGCGGACCAGCGCGTTGAGCGACCAAATGGCCTGGCTGCGTGATAATGGCTATAACCCGATCAGCGTGCAGCAAATCCTGGACGCCCATGACGGTAAAATCGTGTTGCCGGAAAAAGCGGTATTACTCACCTTTGATGACGGATATAGCAGTTTTTATACCCGCGTCTGGCCGCTGCTGAAAGCCTATAACTGGCCTGCGCTCTGGGCGCCGGTGGGGAGTTGGGTTGATGCTCCCGCCAACAAAAAAGTCGATTTTGGTGGCTTAATGACGGCGCGAGATAAATTCGCCACCTGGAAAATGGTCGAAGAGATGGGCAAATCACCGTTGGTGGAAGTCGGTGCGCACACCTGGAATTCGCATTTCGGTGCACAAGCCAACCCGCAGGGAAGTAAAGAACCGGCGGTGGCGAACCGCCTGTATGATAAGAAAACCGGCACTTACGAAACGGATGAACAGTACGCGCGCCGTATAAACGCGGATATCTCTCTCATCACCAACAAGATCAAATCGGTGACCGGGAAATCACCGCGCGCGTGGGTCTGGCCTTACGGGGCAGCCAACGGCACAACGTTAAACCTGGCTAAAGAGCATGGCTATAAGATGGCCTTCACGCTCAACGAAGGGTTGGCGAATGCCGCGTTTCTTGATGACATCCCGCGCGTGCTAATCTCTGATAACCCCTCTCTTAAGCGCTTTGCCAGCCAGGTCGCTCAGGTACGTGAACCGCAGACGATGCGCGTGATGCATGTCGATCTGGATTACGTGTATGACAAGGACCCTGCTCAGCAGAAGCGAAACATCGACAAACTCATCCAGCGCGTTTATGACATGCGTATTTCTCATGTCTTCCTGCAGGCCTACGCCGATCCGCAGGGTGACGGAAATATTCGCGAGCTCTATTTCCCTAACCGCTGGCTGCCGATGCGTGCCGACCTCTTTAACTATATCTCCTGGCAGTTACAAACGCGGGCAGGGGTGACGGTGTATGCCTGGATGCCGGTTCTGGCTTTCGATCTCGACGCTTCCATCCCACGCGTAACTGCCTGGGATCCGAAAACGGGACGTACAGCGATCAACCGCGAGAATTATGTCCGTCTGTCCCCCTGGAGCAGCGAAGCGCGTCAGCGCATCGCTGAAATCTATGAAGACCTGGCCAAACACGCCAGCTTCAAAGGGATTTTGTTCCATGACGATGCTTTCCTGACGGACTTTGAAGACGCGTCACCGGAGGCGTTGGCTGCCTACCGCGCCGCAGGGCTTCCCGGAAGCGTTGAGCAAATCCGTAGCAATCCACAGGCGTTCGAGCGCTGGACGCGACTGAAAAGTAAGGTGCTGATCGACTTCACCAAACAACTGACCCAGGCGGTGCGTAATATTCGCGGTCCGCAGGTGCAGACGGCGCGCAATATTTACGCCATGCCGGTACTGGAGCCGGAGAGTGAAGCCTGGTTTGCGCAGAACCTGAATGATTTCCTCAATACCTATGACTGGACGGCACCGATGGCGATGCCTTTCATGGAGCAGATCCCGGCTAATGATGCCAACGCCTGGCTCGACAGATTAGTGAATGCCGTTGCACAAACGCCCGGCGCGCTGGACAAAACCGTGTTTGAACTACAGGCACGAGACTGGCGTAAATCCGGGGACGAGGCTGAAATCAGCGGAAAACAAATAGCCGAATGGATGCGCCAGCTGAAATTAAGCGGTGCAGGTAACTACGGCTATTACCCGGATGATTTCATCAGCGACAAACCTGAGATGTCAGAGATTCGTTCGACGTTCTCCTCATACTGGTACCCGCAAAAATGACCGATCGCATAATTGCTTTCCTGATACTTTGCCTGATGTTCAGCCTGCCGTTTGGCGTGGCGGTCATCTTTACAGGTGAAGTGATGTTGAACTTCGTCTTCTTCTGGCCCTTGTTTATGTCTGCTTTGTGGATAAGCGGCGGGGTCTATTTCTGGTTCTACCGTGAGCGTCACTGGAAATGGGGAGATGACACACCGCCACCGACGCTGGAGGGGAATCCGCTGGTTTCCATTCTGATCCCCTGTTTTAACGAAGGGATCAATGCGCGCGAAACCATTGAGGCCGCGCTGGCGCAGCGATATAAAAATATTGAAGTGATTGCCATCAACGATGGTTCAACGGATGACACCCACGACGTGCTGGAACAACTGGCGGTGGAATACCCCAGTCTGCGGGTGATTCATCTGGCTGAAAACCAGGGCAAAGCGCTGGCGCTCAAGACCGGGGCAGCAGCGGCGCGCAGTGATTACCTGGTGTGTATTGATGGCGATGCGTTACTGGACCGTGATGCCGTTGCCTATATTGTGGCGCCGCTTATCCAGTTCCCGCGCGTCGGTGCGGTGACCGGGAACCCACGTATTCGAACCCGCTCCACCTTAATCGGTCGGGTGCAGGTCGGGGAGTTTTCTTCCATTATCGGCTTGATTAAGCGTACTCAGCGAGTTTATGGGCAGATCTTTACCGTTTCCGGCGTGGTTGCTGCGTTTCGTCGTCGCGCGCTGGCCGAGGTCGGTTACTGGAGCCCGGACATGATCACCGAAGACATCGATATCAGTTGGAAGCTGCAATTGCGCCACTGGTCGATATTCTTTGAGCCGCGCGCACTGTGCTGGATCCTGATGCCTGAAACGTTAAGAGGGTTATGGAAACAACGACTGCGCTGGGCGCAAGGCGGTGCGGAGGTGTTTATCGTGAACATGCGCCGCCTGTGGTCATGGGAATATCGCCGTATGTGGCCGCTGTTTTTTGAGTTCTGTTTTTCTACCACCTGGGCGTTTGCCTATGCGATCAGTATCGTGCTGTTCCTGTTAGGGCTGATGATCCCGATGCCGGACTCGCTGTATGTACAACATCTGTTCCCGCCGGCCTTTACTGGGCTTATCCTCGGTGTGGTGTGCTTGCTGCAGTTTGCGGTGAGTCTGATGATTGAGCGGCGCTATGAAAAAGGCATTGGCGCGTCGTTGTTCTGGATTATCTGGTTCCCGGTGGTGTACTGGATGCTAAGCCTGTTCACCACGCTGGTCGCCTTCCCGAAAGTAATGCTCAAACGCAAACGCAGCAGGGCGCGTTGGGTGAGTCCCGATCGTGGAATTGGGAGGATCGAATCATGAGCCAGCCGCTGATCTTTACGGAGCAGCGTTTGCTGCCGCGCATCATTGACGTGCTGTTAACGCTTTTTGCCTGGGTTGGTTTTTTATATTTGATCTATAAAGGGCTGATCACCGCTCTGGCGCACTCACCTTATATAGGCGTGCGACCCTTTTTCACCACGCTGGATACGGTCACGTTTTACATCCTTGTCGCGCTGGTCAACGGACTGGTGCTGATTGGTTGGGCGAAGTACAACCAGTTTCGTTTTCGGGTGGAACGTCGCAGTCGCAGGCCCGGACTGGAAGATCATGAGCTGGCGGAAAGTTTACGTATTACCCGGGAACTGGTGACAGAGCTGAACAAAGCGCGGGTGCTGACGGTTCACCATCATGAAAGTGGTGAAATCAGTCATATCGATGTGGACAGGGACATCGCCGATAACCGTCTACCGCCGCCGACGCCTGCGATGCTGGAGTATTTGCCGCCAGAGCCGCAGCCGTTGTTGCAGAAAAGGCCTGAGTGATATTTCTACTTTCAGTTGCTTCCTTCAGCCTCGCACAGGTCTATGATTAGACCCAGACAATAAAAAAATGCGAGGCAATGTCGTGGATAAGGAACTACTGGATGCCGGTTACCGGGCCTATACCGGTGAGAAGATTGACGTCTACTTCAATACGGCGATATGTCAACATTCGGGCAACTGCGTGCGGGGAAGCGCAGCGCTTTTTAACCTGAAACGTAAACCGTGGATCATTCCGGATGAAGTGGATGTCGCGACGGTCATTAAAGTGATTGATACCTGTCCGAGCGGTGCGCTGAAATATCGCCAGAAATGAGTGAGGGGACCATGGAAATTCTTGCAGGCCACAACAAATTTTATGTTAACGATGCCGAAGGCAATCAGGTTGCCGAGATTGTCTTCGTGCCGACGGGTGAGCATCTGAGCATCATTGAACATACCGATGTCGACCCAAGCCTGAAAGGCCAGGGAGTCGGTAAACTGCTGGTGGCGAAGGTGGTGGAGAAAATGCGCGCCGAAAACCGCAAAGTTATTCCGCTGTGCCCGTTTGCCAAACATGAGTTTGATAAAACCCGCGAGTACGACGATATTCGCGCCTGATAATCTTACGTGCGCCGGAAGGCATGACCGCAGTCCGGCGCATCACTCCCGATGCAGCAAATCCTGATAAATTCCCGTCAATACACCTTGTGGGCCAAACTCTTTTTTAATCCACTGGGTTACACGACCGGTGGCCGAATGCTGGGTCGCCAGCAGCATCCGTGAATCCTGACGCGGGTTGTGGATCTGCCGCGTGACCAGCAACGACTTTTCCATCGCCTCGCGTACCATATAGTCCGGCAGAAAACCGATGCCCTCACCCAGGATCTGGCACTGGCATTTGGTATTAAAATCAGGAACCAGAATCGACTCCTGTCCGTGTAACAGCCAGCCGACCTTCTTGTTGATGGTGTGGGCGGTGTCTTCCACCATGATGTTCGGGTACAGGCGCAGCTGGCTCTCAGAAATCGGTTCAGGCATAAAAGCCAGCGGATGATCCGGGGCAATCGCAAACGACCAACGGATCGCGCCGATCTCGGTGTAATCAATCCCCCCGCCGTCCAGTAACGTATCCGGCGCGCCGATAGCGATGTTGGCGAGGTTGTTAATGATCGAATCCCAGACGCCGTTATACACCTCGGTGGTGACGGTTATCTGGCAGGTTGGAAACTGTTTCTTGAGTACCTGCAGCAGTCGTGCCGTATGTTGAGGGGTATACAACAGTTGATTAATACAGATGCGTACCCGGGCTTCAATGCCCTGAGCAATGGTATCAATACTGCGCTTGATGGCGTGGAAATCGTTGAGCAGGTCGGTCGCCTTGCGAAACAGATAGCGTCCGGACTCGGTCAGCTCAATGCTGCGGGTACTGCGGGTAAACAGCACCACGTCGAGCCCCACCTCCATGCGCTTAATGGTGTAACTAATTGCTGATGTGGTTAAGCCAAGTTCCTCAGCCGCCTTGCTGAAGCTGCTGTAGCGGGCTGCCATCGTAAATGCCAGCAGGTTTTCCTCGGTAAAAATTGAATTCATCTTCCTCCCCTCCGGCGACAAACGCGCATCCGCGACGCGATGATTATTGAATGTATTTGTAATCCTTATGCAGAGCAATCAGTTTTGAACAGAATTTAACACTAGTTTTACAATTGATTTGAAGGCAATCACACTTCTGTATATTAATTGCAGGCCGCTATCCGTGTAGCATCACGCCTGATTTTCCTGACAACTGATTAATGGCTAAAAGCGGCTCTGTCATAAGGAAAAGATTGCACTACAGCACGTTTTGTTCTCATTGTTAAATTTGATTCAATAATCGACACGCTTACGATGAATGAAATTTAAGCGGATATTATTCTCTGCACTCTGTTGCTATTCTCAACTTATCGGATATTTAAAAAGTCTAAAAAACTGCAGGAGAGCGATTATGTCAGAGAAAGAACTCATTACTGAATTTCTGCTGGCGGCAGAGCAGGGTGATGCCGATGGATTAAAATCCTGCCTGGCAAAAAATGTGGATATTAATGCCACTAACCGCCAGGGGCGCACTGCCATAATTATTGCCAGCCTGAATAAACATTATGACTGTGTTTCTTTATTGATTGCTGCCGGTGCCGATATTAATAAACAGGATCAAACCTGTTTTAATCCATTCCTGATTAGCTGTCTGACTAACGATTTAACGCTGCTGCGTACCGTATTACCGGCCAATCCCGATCTTAATTGCCTGAGCCGTTTTGGCGGCGTCGGTATTACGCCAGCCAGCGAAAAAGGTCATGTAGAGATCGTGCGCGAACTGCTGCTGCGTACCGATATCAATGTTAATCATACCAACTTTGTCGGCTGGACGCCGTTACTGGAAGCCATCGTGCTTAATGACGGCGGCGCGAAACAGCAGGAAATCGTCAAGCTGCTGCTCGACCATGGCGCAAACCCGCACATGACGGATAAATACGGTAAAACCCCGCTGGAGCTGGCGCGGGAGAAAGGATACCACGAAATTGCCGAGCTGCTGATTGCGGCCGGAGCCTGACAGAGGAGCGCTACTATCGCTACGCCATCACGGCGATGCGTACGGGCGCTAACCGCAGACGGCGCGTTTCTCGCTTTCCGGGGAACGGGACGGGTTGAACAGGTTTTTTCCCGCGCGGTAAACCTGTTGATACCTGAACAGCAGCGGTTGCTGACGTTACTGAGTGAAGGTTGTGATAACGCGCCTAACAGCTGTCGGCTGGCGCTGACGCATTGTGAAGAGCTGTTTCACCCCGGTGAGAGAGTCAGTTTTACCGAATCGGGGATAGCCGTTGGCAACGATAAATGGATAGAAACTTCCGGTTGTCTGCCGTGGCGCATACCACAGTGGAGGCCTGATGCAATAAGCCTTGCTGCAATCCGCTGGCTGCGCTGGGAAGAGGTTATCCGCCAACAGCTAAGAAGCGCTGACACATTATTTCTGTACCAGGGTGATAACCCGTTTTATCTGGAAATCACCCGCCAATTACTTAATCGCCGACAAACATTACTGGCGGCGTTGCAGACAGGAGAAAATATCTCTACAGCGGTCAGCCATTTAATTGGTCTGGGGATTGGTCTGACGCCCTCATCTGATGACTATTTAGTGGGTTTAAGCACTATTTTATTTATTCCTGGACATCCGCTGGGGAAATATTGTGATGATTTTTTAGCAGCCTTACAACGTGCCGGAAATAATACCACGCTACTCAGCAAAATAACGCTAGAGGAAGCCTTTCATCAACGTTATCGGGAAAGCGTCGGACGGCTGCTGAACCATATTATTACAGAGCAACAACCCGTTTCTACGCAATATATTACTGACATTAAAAATATCGGCTCAAGTTCTGGCTGCGACATGCTGTATGGCATGGCGGATGCCTGCGCCCTGAGCCACAGGTCCGGAGGGAATTATGTCGATCAGGATAGTTGTTAAAAAGAACACGTATTTTGATTCTGTCTCACTGATGTCTATCTCCACACGCGCAAATAAGCTCGATGGCGTTGAGCAGGCGTTCGTGGTTATGGCGACAGAAATGAATAAGGGCGTACTGAAGAATCTCGGTCTGCTCACGCCTGAACTTGAAGAGGCGAAAAGTGGCGACCTGATGATTGTCATTAAAGGTGCCAGCGAGGCGGCGAACGATCAGACGCTGGTGGCGATTGAAGACTTGTTTACGCATAAAGAGCAAGGGGGGCAGCATGAAGCGCGCTATGCCACGCTTGCCAGTGCGAAGAAGCATGTTCCTGACAGCAACCTGGCGGTGATCTCGGTCAATGGTCTGTTTGCCGCGCGTGAAGCGCGTCAGGCGCTGCAAAATAACCTCAACGTGATGCTGTTCTCTGACAACGTCTCTCTTGAAGACGAACTGGCGCTCAAGCAGCTGGCGCATGAAAAAGGGCTGCTGATGATGGGGCCCGATTGCGGAACCGCCATTATTAACGGCGCGGCGCTGTGTTTTGGCAATGCGGTGCGTCGCGGCAACATCGGAATTGTTGGCGCCTCCGGTACCGGTAGCCAGGAGCTGAGCGTACGCATTCACGAGTTTGGCGGCGGGATTTCCCAACTGATTGGCACCGGTGGACGCGATCTGAGCGAAAAGATTGGCGGCCTGATGATGCTTGACGCGATTGGTATGCTGGAGGCCGATCCGCAAACCGAGATCATCGCGCTTATCTCCAAACCTCCTGCGCCAACAGTGGCGCGCAAAGTGCTGGAACGTGCGCGCGCCTGCCATAAGCCCGTCGTGGTGTGTTTCCTCGGACGTGAAGCCGCGCCTGCGGATGAAAACGGTCTGCTGTTTGCACGCGGCACTAAAGAGACGGCGCTGAAAGCGGTACTGCTGACTGGCGTGAAAAAAGAGAGTCTGGATCTGCATCCGCTCAACTGGCCGCTGATTGAAGAGGTCCGCGCCCGCCTGACCCCGCAGCAAAAGTACATTCGCGGCTTGTTCTGTGGCGGCACGCTGTGCGATGAGGCGATGTTTGCTGCCATGGAAAAACATGCGGAGGTTTACAGCAACATTCATCCGGATCCGGCTTTTCGCCTGACAGATCTCAACCGCAGCGTGGGACATACCTTCCTTGATTTCGGAGATGACGATTTTACCAACGGTAAACCGCACCCGATGATCGATCCAACCAACCGCATTAGTCGTCTGTTGCAGGAAGCACGCGATCCTGAAGTCGGCGTGATCGTTATGGACTTTGTTCTTGGATATGGATCACATGAAGATCCGGTTGGCGTGATGATCGAGGCGATCGTCGAAGCCAAAGCGATCGCCGCCGCAGAGGGGCGTCCGCTTGAGATCCTCGGCTACGTGCTGGGAACCGATCTCGATACGCCGTCGCTGGAAAAACAGTGCCAGATGCTGACCGATGCAGGCGTGATCTGGGCGAGCAGTAGCACCAATACCGGATTGCTGGCGCGTGAATTTATCTGTAAAGGGGAGGAAGCCTGATGAGCCAGACACTGTTTAACCAGCCGCTGAACGTGATTAACGTCGGCATCGCGATGTTCAGCGATGACCTGAAAAAGCAGAATGTTCCCGTGACCCAGCTCGACTGGACGCCGCCGGGCCAGGGCAACATGCAGGTCGTGGCCGCACTGGACGAAATTGCCGATTCGCCGCTGGCTGACAAAATCGCTGCCGCTAACCAGCAGGCGCTGGAACGCATTATCCAGTCGCATCCGGTGCTGATTGGCTATGACCAGGCGATCAACGTCGTGCCGGGCATGACCCGCAACACCATCCTGCACGCCGGACCGCCCATCTGCTGGGAAAAAATGTGCGGCGCAATGAAGGGCGCGGTCACCGGGGCTTTGGTGTTTGAAGGGCTGGCGAAAGATCTGGATGAAGCCGCCGACCTGGCCGCCTCGGGTGAAATCATCTTCTCACCGTGCCACGAGCATGACTGTGTCGGTTCGATGGCGGGTGTGACGTCGGCGTCGATGTTTATGCACATCGTCGAGAACAAAACCTACGGCAACCGCGCATACACCAATATGAGCGAGCAGATGGCGAAGATCCTGCGCATGGGCGCGAACGATCAGAGCGTAATCGATCGCCTGAACTGGATGCGCGATGTGATGGGACCGATGCTGCGCGACGCCATGAAGCTGGCGGGCGAAATCGATCTGCGCCTGATGCTGGCGCAGGCGCTGCACATGGGCGATGAGTGTCATAACCGCAATAACGCCGGGACGGCGCTACTGATACAGGCACTGACGCCGTGGATTATTCAGACCGGCTATCCGGTTGAGCAGCAACGTGAGGTATTCGAGTTCGTCCTCAGCAGCGATTACTTCTCCGGACCGACCTGGATGGCGATGTGTAAAGCCGCAATGGACGCCGCACACGGGATCGAATACAGCACCGTAGTCACGACGATGGCGCGTAACGGCGTTGAATTCGGTCTGCGCATCAGCGGCTTACCGGGTCAGTGGTTTACCGGTCCGGCGCAGCAGGTGATTGGCCCAATGTTTGCGGGCTATAAGCCCGAAGATTCCGGACGTGATATCGGTGATAGCGCAATTACCGAAACCTACGGCATCGGCGGTTTTGCCATGGCCACGGCACCGGCCATCGTGGCGCTGGTGGGCGGTACGATTGAAGAGGCGGTCGATTTCTCTCGCCAGATGCGTGAAATCACTCTCGGCGAAAACCCCAACGTTACCATTCCGTTACTTGGTTTTATGGGCGTACCGACCGCTATCGACATTACGCGCGTGGGTAGCACCGGCATTCTGCCGGTGATTAACACCGCAATTGCGCACAAAGATGCGGGGATCGGCATGATCGGCGCCGGAATAGTGCATCCGCCGTTCGCCTGTTTTGAAAAGGCGATCCTCAACTGGCGCGACCGCTACTGCCAATAACAACAATCGGGGCTAACGCTGTTAGCCCCACAGTAGCGAAGCAAAAAACGTTGCTTACCTGCAGGGCTGGGCGATCCCCGGGATCGCAAACGATGCTTAACCTGTTAAGGATATTCCATGAACAGCATAAAACTAGAATGGAAACGTGGTGACTGGGCTGCTTACTTTGGGCTGATGACCAACAACCTGACTAACCTGCTGACAATGATGGGGCTGCTCATTTTTGTCGTCGGGATCCCTACCGAAATTGTCTATGGTCGCATTGCGCCTGCCTTTGGTCTGGCGGTGCTGGTGGCCAGCGTCTGCTACGCCTGGTTTGGCCTGCAGATGGCAAAGCACACCGGGCGTAAAGACGTGACGGCGCTGCCATCCGGGCCGAGCGCACCGTCAATTTTTACCGTGACCTTCCTGGTGCTAATGCCGGTATATCAGCAAACCAAAGATGCCAACTTTGCTATCCAGATAGCTCTGGTGTGGTGCTTTGTCGAAGCGTTGATCCTGGTCGGCGGCTCCTTCCTGGGCGAGACCATCCGCAAGATGATCCCGCGTACGGTATTACTTTCTTGTCTGTCCGGTCTGGGACTGTTGCTGCTGGCGATGAACCCGATGCTGCAGGCATTTGAAGCGCCGACCGTCTCTTTCATCGTCTTGTTGTTGATCTTCATTAACTGGTTCGGTAAGAAGCCGATTTTTGCCCGCATCCCCACCGGTTTGCTGTTGCTGATTGCCGGTACAGCGTTGGCGTGGATCTCCGGTTTGCAAAGCCCGGAAGCCATTAAATCTTCGATGTCTTCCTTTGGCTTCAACCCGCCGGAAATCCATGTCGACAGCTTCCTGCAGGGTTTGCCGCACGCGCTGCCGTACCTGGCTTCTGCGGTTCCTCTGGGTCTGGCGAACTACATTTTTGACCTTGAGAATATTGAAAGTGCGCATGCGGCGGGTGATGAGTACAACACCCGTAAAGTCATGATGGCGAACGGTTTTGCCTCCATGCTCGGCTGCATGCTGGGCAACCCATTCCCGGTGACCGTATATGTTGGGCATGCGGGCTGGAAAGCGATGGGGGCCAGCATCGGTTATACCCTCGCTTCAGGCATCACCATGTTCCTGGTACCGCTGTTTGGGCTGGGGGCGTTTATGCTCGCGATTATTCCGATGACTGCGATAGTGCCGATTCTGGTGTTTATCGGCGTGGTGACCGCCAACCAGGTGGTGCGAGAGACGCCCAAAGTCGAGGTTCCCGTTATCTTTATCTGCTTGTTCCCGTGGATCGCTAACTGGGCGTTGACCATCGTCAACAGCGTGATGGGCGCCGCCGGAACATCCGCGGGGAAACTGGGCAGCGACCTGCTGCACAGCAAAGGTGTCTATTACGATGGGCTGGTGCATCTGGGAAGCGGCGCGCCGCTGGCCAGTATGCTGTGGGGCTGCGTCGCTATCTTCGCCATTATGAATAAGCCGCTGCGTGGGGCGATTGCCGCAGCTTTTGGCGCGCTGTTATCGCTGTTTGGTGTGATCCGCTCTCCGGCGGTTGGCTTTGCAGAAGGCAGTTCGATGATGTTTGTTGTGGCCTACCTGATGATGAGCGGCATGTTTGTCCTCAAGCATGTTCTTGATAGCCGTGAAGCGGTGACTGCGCCTGAGCAGGAACCGACGAAAACGACCTGAATCGCCTGTAAGCGGAAGATAACACTATGAAAGAACTTGTGGTCGTTGCCATTGGCGGCAACAGCATTATCAAAGATAACGCCAGCCAGTCGATTGAGCACCAGGCTGAAGCGGTGAAAGCGGTGGCGGACACGGTGCTGGAGATGTTGGCATCGGACTACAACATTGTGCTGACGCACGGAAACGGGCCGCAGGTGGGGCTGGATCTACGGCGTGCGGAAATCGCGCATGAGCGTGAAGGGTTGCCGCTCACCCCGCTGGCAAACTGCGTCGCCGATACGCAGGGCGGGATCGGCTATCTGATCCAACAGGCGCTGAACAACCGCCTGGCGCGGCGTGGTGAGCAGAAGGCGGTTACGGTGGTCACGCAGGTGGAGGTCGATAAAAACGATCCGGGCTTCGCTAACCCGACCAAGCCTATCGGCGCGTTCTTTAGCGAAGCGCAGCGCGATGAACTGCAGCGGGTCAATCCGGGCTGGCGCTTTGTTGAAGATTCGGGACGCGGCTACCGCCGGGTCGTCGCCTCTCCGGAACCGAAGCGTATTGTCGAGGCTGAGGCGATCAAAACGCTGACCCAGCAAGGTTTTGTGGTGATTGGCGCGGGTGGCGGTGGGATCCCGGTGGTGCGTAGCGATCAGGGGGATTATCAGAGCGTGGATGCGGTGATTGATAAAGATCTCTCCACGGCTCTGCTGGCGCAGGAGATCCGCGCTGACATTCTGGTGATCACCACCGGCGTCGAACAGGTCTGTATTCATTTTGGCAAACCCAACCAGCAGGCGCTGGATAAGGTGGATGTCGCAACGATGACCCGTTACATGCAGGAGGGACATTTCCCGCCGGGGAGCATGTTACCCAAAATCGTTGCCAGTCTGGCGTTCCTGGCGCGTGGCGGTAAGCGAGTGATCATCACCACGCCGGAATGCCTGCCGGCCGCACTGCGCGGCGAAACGGGCACCCATATTGTCCATTCCTGAGAGGAAATGTGAATGAAGGAAAGTAACAGCCGCCGTGAATTTTTAAGTCAGAGCGGAAAAATGGTGACCGCTGCCGCGCTGTTTGGCGCAGTGGCTCCGGTCGCGTATGCTGCTAATCCTGTCGGGAACACCTGCGGGGCGAAGAGCACAATGACGATTAACGATAAGCACTATTACCTGGATAACGTCCTGCTGGAAGCGGGGTTTGATTACGAAAACTCGGTGGTGGTGCATACCCATACCGCGCTGCAAACCGTTGAAATTCAGGACGGGAAAATTGTTGCACTGCGTGAGAATAAGCAGCATCCGGATGCGACGCTGCCGCACTACGATGCGGGTGGAAAGCTGATGCTGCCCGCCATGCGCGACATGCACATCCATCTGGATAAAACCTTTTACGGCGGTCCCTGGCGTTCGCTGAATCGCCCGGCTGGCACCACCATTCAGGATATGATCCGCCTTGAGCAAAAGCTGCTGCCTGAACTCCAGCCTTACACGCAGGAGCGCGCGGAAAAGCTCATCGATCTGCTGCAATCAAAAGGCACCTCGATCGCCCGCAGCCACTGCAATATCGAACCGGTTTCCGGGCTGAAAAACCTGGAAAATCTGCAGGCGGTGCTGGCGCGTCGCCAGCCGGGTTTTGCCTGTGAAATCGTGGCGTTTCCGCAGCATGGCCTGCTGTTATCGAAGTCTGAATCGTTGATGCGTGAAGCAATGCAGGCGGGGGCGCATTACGTCGGCGGTCTGGACCCAACCAGTGTGGACGGGGCGATGGAAAAATCCCTCGACACCATGTTCCAGATTGCGCTGGATTACGATAAAGGCGTGGATATCCATCTGCATGAAACCAGCCCGGCGGGCGTTGCGGCGGTGAATTACATGGTGGAAACGGTGGAGAAAACGCCGCAGTTGAAGGGCAAACTGACCATCAGCCACGCATTTGCGCTGGCGACGCTGAACGAACAGCAGGTGGATGCGCTGGCGAGCCGCATGGTGGCGCAGCAGATTACCATTGCCTCGACGGTGCCGATCGGAACCTTGCATATGCCGCTCAAGCAGCTGCGTGACAAAGGCGTGGAAGTGATTACCGGGACTGACAGTGTGATTGACCACTGGTCGCCGTACGGGCTTGGAGACATGCTGGAGAAGGCGAATCTGTACGCGCAGCTCTATATTCGTCCCAATGAACTCAACCTGTCGCGAGCGCTGTTCCTCGCCACCGGCGATGTGCTGCCGCTTAACGATAAAGGTGAGCGCGTCTGGCCGAAGGCGCAGGATGAAGCCAGCTTTGTACTGGTGGATGCCTCCTGCTCAGCGGAAGCGGTCGCGCGAATCTCCCCACGCACCGCGACCTTCCATAAAGGCCAACTGGTGTGGGGGAACGTCGCAAGCTAGCCTGGTTTGATGCGCAGCGGCAATCGCTGCTGCGCTCTCTGCTCGTTAACCGACGATCCCCATATAGCCGTGAATCCCCATATATAAGCCGACCATCGCGATAAGCGCGCTGGAAAAATAGGGCGCTTTGCGTGCCAGTGTGTTAAATCCGCTCCAGCGTTTGGCCGCCTGCTGCACGCTGATTGCCGCTCCCACGCCCACCGTTACCAGCGTTAGCGCCAGCCCGAGGCTGAAGCACAGCACCATGGTGGCACCCAGCGTGAAGGCTTTGAGCTGGATGCAAATCAGCAGTACCGTAATGGCGGCAGGGCAGGGGATCAACCCGCCGGTCAGACCAAACAATAATATTTGGCCGTTGGTGACCTCTTTGCCTGCAAAGCGGCGCTGAATATCGTTAGCATGTGCCCGCTCGTGCGCGTCCTGATACGCTTTCGAACCCTCGCTCAGCCCTGCTAACGCAGCATGGTTATGATCGTGGTCGTGGTCGTGTTCGTGATGATGATGGTGAGCTTCACCGTGGTTATGATGGTGGTGATGGTCATCATGATCATGGTGATGCTCATGATCGTGGTCATGATGCGTCTGGGTCAGCCAGTTCTGTTCTCCCTGCCAGGTTCGCCAGAACATCCAGAATGCGGTCCCGAGAATAATAATCGCCGAGACAAACTGCAGCCAGGGCTCAACGGTCTGGGCAGTAAACGCTTTGCTGATATACATCCCGCCGAGCGCAATCAGCCATACCACTGCGGTATGCGACAGCGTTGCCGCCAGCCCCAGCATCACCGCCTGTTTGATGGTCCCCTTAATGGCAATAATAAAGGCCGCCATCATCGTCTTGGAATGCCCCGGTTCCAGACCGTGTAACACTCCTAATAGAATCGCGCTGGGAATGAAAAACCAGGCGTTGCCTTGCTGAAGAAGCGTAGAAAACTCACCCATGAGAATGATTCTTAGTTGTTTAATTTTGCCAGATTCTACTCCCCCCCAGTATTAAATACTACCCCCCAGTAGAATGACGATGGTATTGTCGCTCCAGCCAGACGTTGAAAAGGTATTGCTATGTCACATACGATCCGCGACAAACAAAAGCTGAAAGCCCGAACCAGTAAGATTCAGGGGCAGGTAGCGGCGTTGAAAACCATGCTGGATGAACCGCATGAATGCGCGGCGGTATTGCAGCAAATAGCGGCGATCCGCGGTGCGGTAAACGGGTTAATGCGCGAGGTGATTAAAGGTCATCTGACCGAGCACATTGTGCATCAGGGCGATGAAATTAAGCGCGAAGAAGATTTGGATGTGGTTTTGAAGGTACTCGATTCGTACATCAAATAAGTCAGTTTAACGGCTCATCCCCATACTGATGAATGAGCCGTTAAAAACACGTTCTAGCCAAAAAACATCACAGATACGCACAGCAGACCGACAATCAGGGTGATCAGATTACCCACTGAACGGTACGGCTTTAGCGCCGGGATCAGATAGGTAGATAATGTCGGCATGATAAACAGAATCATGGCAATCAGCGGCCCGCTAATCGCGTAAATCATTGAAATTGCATTAGGGTTAATGCAGCAAATGATAAACGTAATGGTCGAAACCAGCATAATGGACAGGGCGCGGTTAAAGGCCCGGCTTTTCTTCACTCCCACCTGATGCAACGATGTTTTTACCACCTCGGTTGCCCCTTCAATCACGCCAAAGTAGGTGCCGAGGAACGATTTTGACATCGCCACGACGGCGACAATGATCCCAGAAATCGACAGCCATGCTGGTGCGTTTGGCATCATCGATAGCGCTGACAGAATGGTCACCCCTTCATTTTTCGCGTCCTCGATATAGTTTGTCGGAATCGAAAGCAAACAGCTGAAGACGAAAAACAGCACGCTCAGGCAGATGATGACGTAGGCTACCTTCATGATTTTTTTGCATTTACCCATGGCCTGCTCGCCATATTTCTCACGTCGGTCGATGGCGAACGTCGAGATAATTGGCGTATGGCTAAAAGCAAAAACCATCACGGGAATAGATATCCAAACCTGATGAAGCGTGTGCTGATCGAAGGACATCTGGCCGGTGAGTAGCGTTGGCTGCCAGCTTCCGGTCAGGTAGAGCGAAAGGAACAAAAAGTACGCGATGAGCGGGAACACCAGAAAGCCCATTACCCGAATGGTTGCTTGTCGGCCCATCAGAAAAATCAGGTTCAGCACCAGCACCACGCCAAGACTGACCAGCATGCGAACACGCAGATCGATGGCGATATGTTTTGTCAGTTGTTCAGTGAGTGAATTGGTTATCGCCACGGCGTAGATCAGCACCACCACAAAGAAGGCAATAAAATAGAGGGTCGTGATCAGGCTGCCTATCTTTTTGCCGTAGTAGTGCGTAACTGCACCAGTGATCCCTTCACCTGCCGAGGTTTTTGAGGACAGGATAAACTGGCACAGCGCCTTGTGCGGCCAGTAGGTTAAAGGCCAGGCGACGAGTGCGGTGATAAACAGTACCACCGCGCCTGCAGAACCCAGCTGTATGGGGAGGAAGAGGGTTCCTGCGCCGACGGCAGTCCCATATAGTGCGAAGCTCCAGAGAGTCTCTTCTTTTGACCAAAATTTCGACATTATTTGAACGTATCAACTATAAAATAAACAAAAAGAAGCGCAATTTACCACAAATGGCAGGGGCTGGGGGAGGTGTCAACAAGCGGGCGAGTGAATGGATCAAAAGCCGGAACCGAGAAGATTCCGGCTATTGTTTGAATTATCAGGCAGTAACGCGCTGCTGGCGACGCTTCATAACGCGCTCGCGTAAAGTGTCATAAGCCCAGTTATAGAACATGGTGTATGGCAGGAAGAACAGGAAGAAACCTATTTCCAACGTGAATGCCTGGAGCAGGCTGACGTTCAGCACATACGCCACGATGCTCACCCCGATGACAATAAAACCGCTCTCGAAGCCTAAGGCGTGGAATGCCCGCACTTTAGCCGTACGTTTTACCAGGTGCGACGGCCACAGTCGGTCAAACAGGGCGTTATAAATGATATTCCAGATCATCGCCGTCGTGGCGAGAAGAATGGTCAGTCCGCCCATTTCCAGCACCGAGCGCTGCATCAACCATGCGGTGGTTGGTGCGAGGATCGTGGTGGCAATGCCTTCAAAGCAGACGGCATGAAAAATTCGCTCCAGTAACGAGCGGCGTTGGATTGTATCGTGTTGCATAATCTAAAACCTTCTTTGATGCCCGGATAACGGAATGGTGGCAATTTTATCGTTTTATGTGATATCTAAAAGATAGTATCCATCGATAAAGTAGATAGTTCATGCGTTACTCTCCTGAAGCGTTAACGGCATTTGTGGAGACCGTTTCCTGCGGCTCATTTTCTGCTGCGGCCCGGCGGCTGCGTAAAAGTCAGTCCACCATCAGCACGGCAATTGCGCATCTGGAAGCCGATCTTGGTTTTGCGCTATTTGACCGCTCATCACGTCAGCCGACGCTAACCGAAGAAGGTAAGCGGGTGCTGGGCTATGTGCAGGCAATTTTGACGGCCAGCGAACGTCTTGATGAGGCAGCGATTTCGCTGTCGGGTGAAACGGAAGCGCGTCTGACCTTCGTTTTGTCTGACACGCTGCACCCGGATGTGCTGGAAGAATTGATGGTGCAGTTTGACCACAAGTTTCCCCATACCGAGTTTGAATGTCTGATTGGCGAAGATGAAGACGTTATCGATCTGCTGCAAAAAGGACGTGCTCAGGTTGGGTTGATCGAAGCGCGGGAGGATTACCCGACCGACATGGGCGTCACGCGTCTGCCGATGCAAACCTGGATGGGATTATACGTTGCGGCATCGCATCCACTGGCGACTCAAGAAAAACTGCAGTGGGAACAGCTACATACCTGGCGAGAGCTGCGGCTGAATACCTATCTGGAAAGCGGCACCAACGTGGCGCGCGGCCCCGTCTGGTCGGCGCCTAACTATTTGTTGCTGCTGAGTATGGCGGTGCAGGGATTCGGCTGGTGCGCGCTCCCTTGTGCGCTGGTGGAGGAGTTTGCGGCAGAAAAACCGCTGGTTCAATTGATGCTGCCCGGCTGGCCAAAGGCTATCTCTATCGATCTGCTGTGGAATAAGAAATCACCGCCTGGCGTGGCGGGAAGTTGGCTGCGCGACCATTTACAGCAGAGTGGCGTTCAGATGACCAATAAATGATACGAATTTCCTTTGTGATAAAAATCACCGTTTTTAAACAACCTTGATAACTCTTTTTAACAATCATCTACTATTGCGGTGTTATTTTGCGCTGAGGTGGTGATGAAAGAGGTTGTGATAGTCGGGGCGTTACGGACACCAATCGGCTGCTTCCAGGGGACGCTGGCGCGCCACTCTGCCGTTGAATTAGGTAGCATGGTAGTCAGGGCGTTACTGGAGCGCACGGGCGTGGACGTTCACGCTGTGGATGAAGTGATCCTCGGACAGGTGCTTACCGCTGGTGCCGGGCAAAACCCGGCGCGTCAGTCCGCCATCAATGGTGGGCTACCCAATACCGTCTCCGCCATCACCATTAACGATGTCTGCGGCTCGGGTCTGAAAGCGCTGCATCTGGCGACCCAGGCTATCCAGTGCGGCGAAGCCGACATTGTGATTGCGGGCGGACAAGAGAATATGAGCCGTGCGCCGCATGTCCTTACTGATAGCCGTACCGGCGCACAGTTGGGCAACAGTCAACTGGTCGACAGCCTGGTGCATGACGGCCTGTGGGACGCTTTCAACGATTACCATATGGGCGTGACTGCGGAAAATCTGGCGCGGGAATATGGCATCAGCCGTGAACTGCAGGATGCCTACGCACTGCATTCGCAGCACAAGGCGCGTATGGCAATTGACGCCGGGCGCTTTAAAGATGAAATCGTGCCGGTGGTAACGCAGCGTAATGGGCAATCGTTCGTGGTGGATACCGACGAACAGCCGCGCACCGATGCCAGCGCAGAAGGGCTGGCGCGTCTGGATCCGACCTTTGACAGGCTCGGTTCAGTAACCGCGGGCAACGCGTCATCCATCAATGATGGCGCCGCTGCGGTGATGATGATGAGCGAGGCCAAGGCCCAGGAGCTGAATTTGCCGGTGCTGGCCCGCATTCGTGCCTTTGCCAGCGTCGGGGTCGATCCCGCGCTCATGGGAATTGCGCCGGTGTACGCGACGCGCCGTTGCCTTGAGCGTGTGGGCTGGCAACTGGCTGATGTTGATCTTATCGAGGCCAACGAAGCCTTTGCCGCACAGGCATTGTCCGTTGGGAAAATGCTGGAGTGGGATGAACGGCGGGTGAATGTGAACGGCGGAGCCATTGCGCTCGGTCATCCGATTGGCGCATCTGGCTGCCGTATTCTGGTTTCACTGGTGCATGAAATGGTGAAGCGTCGGGCGCACAAGGGCCTGGCAACGTTATGTATCGGCGGTGGTCAGGGCGTGGCGCTCGCTATCGAACGAGATTAACCACCCGTAGTTTTCTCTGCTTAAACGCCTTTCCCGCTGTATATCCCCTGCATCTATAAAAAAGCCCTCCAACAGGAGGGCAAGGCCAGTTACAGAAACATACACTCTAAACTCTGCCAACGTATCAAAACGGCGTTTCATTTCATGTGATTAACAGCGCACTTTGCTATAAAAGGTGTGTGAACGGCATGTGAGGCTGGCTGTATTTTCAATGTCTTATCCCTACCCTTCATGAACTACTCTTGTTTATTTTTATCTATCTAATTGTTTTAAATGATTTTATTGAAATTACTTCCGCGATTTATATGCGCTAGCGTGATCGCAATTACACTTTTGATAATAAGATGCAGAAAAAGTGAAACGTTGTTTTATTTGTAATTGAAAACCCATTCCGGGAGGGATATCATGAGCGCATAAGATAAAACGGAACAGCGTTTTGCTATTCGTTTAAGCATTCACGGTCAATTTATCACTGGAGGTAAATGTGGACGTAAGACAAAGCATCCATAGTGCGCATGCGAAAACCCTGGACACTCAGGAGCTGCGTAATGAGTTTTTGGTCGAAGAAGTGTTTGTCGCAGATGAATACACCATGGTCTACAGCCACATTGACCGCATCATTGTTGGCGGCATTATGCCAGTGGCCAAAACCGTCTCTGTGGGTGGCGAAGTCGGCAAACAGCTGGGCGTAACCTACTTTCTCGAGCGTCGTGAGCTGGGTGTGATTAACATCGGTGGCCCGGGCACGATTACCGTTGACGGCCAGTGCTATGAAATTGGTCATCGTGACGCGCTGTACGTCGGGAAAGGGGCCAAAGAAGTGGTATTCGCCAGCATTGATACGGCGAAACCAGCGAAGTTTTACTACAACTGCGCGCCGGCCCACACGACTTATCCCACCAAAAAAGTCACGCCAGCAGACGTTGCGCCAGTGACGCTGGGCGATGACCTCACCAGTAACCGTCGTACCATCAACAAATATTTTGTGCCGGATGTGCTGGAAACCTGCCAGTTGAGCATGGGTCTGACCGAACTGGCGCCGGGTAACCTGTGGAACACCATGCCGTGTCATACCCATGAACGTCGTATGGAAGTCTATTTCTATTTCAATATGGAAGAAGATACCTGCGTCTTCCACATGATGGGGCAGCCTCAGGAAACGCGTCATATTGTGATGCACAACGAGCAGGCGGTGATTTCGCCGAGCTGGTCAATTCACTCCGGCGTTGGCACAAAAGCTTATACGTTCATTTGGGGCATGGTCGGCGAAAACCAGGTCTTTGATGATATGGACCATGTAGCGGTCAAAGATCTGCGCTAGTTGCGGGCGATAGCCGTGCCTGCTGCGGCGGGCATTATAAAAAATTAAGGATTTACAATGATTTTGAATGCATTCTCTCTTGAAGGTAAGGTCGCCGTTGTGACCGGTTGTGACACTGGCCTGGGTCAGGGTATGGCGTTGGGTTTGGCTGAAGCGGGCTGCGATATCGTGGGGATCAACATCGTTGAACCGACGGAAACTATCGAACGCGTGACCGCGCTGGGGCGCCGTTTTTTAAGTCTGACCGCCGACCTGCGTCAAATTGACGGCATTCCGGCGCTTCTGGAGCGCGCAGTGGCAGAATTCGGTCATATCGATATTCTGGTCAACAACGCAGGTCTTATCCGTCGTGACGATGCGATCGACTTCAGTGAAAAAGACTGGGACGACGTGATGAACCTGAACATTAAGAGCGTGTTCTTTATGTCTCAGGCCGCGGCGAAGCACTTTATCGCTCAGGGTAACGGCGGCAAAATTATCAACATCGCCTCTATGCTTTCTTTCCAGGGCGGGATCCGCGTGCCGTCTTACACCGCGTCTAAAAGCGGCGTAATGGGCGTCACCCGCCTGATGGCGAATGAGTGGGCCAAACATAACATCAACGTCAACGCAATTGCGCCGGGTTACATGGCGACGAACAACACTCAACAGCTGCGCGCTGATGAGCAGCGTAGCGCAGAAATTCTCGATCGTATCCCGGCGGGTCGTTGGGGTCTGCCGAGTGACTTGATGGGGCCGATTGTGTTCCTGGCATCCAGCGCATCTGACTATATCAACGGCTATACCGTTGCGGTAGACGGCGGCTGGCTGGCGCGTTAATTCGCTTTCCAGAACTGACAAACCCTGCCCTTTGGCAGGTTTTGTCGGTTAAACATAAGGTGAATGTAGCAATACACCGGAGGTGACATATTCATTCCCTCTGGAACAACATTATGCCGCCAGGCAGATTACGAACAGATAAAATTACGCAGGCAGAAAATCTTCGCGCATGGGCGTAAAGGTATCGAGTAGCGTTCCCGGTTTTAAACAGACGCAGCCATGCATAATGTTGGGCTGTTTATATAGGGTATCGCCTGCCCTAACGACATGCTTTTCTTCGCCGATGGTAAATTCAAACTCCCCAGACAAAACGTAAGTCAGCTGCTCATGCGGATGATTGTGCATCGGGCCAATCGCGCCTTGCTCGAAGTTCACCTCAACCGCCATCATTTTACCGTCGTGAGCAAGAATGCGTCGGGTAACGCCATTGCCCAGATTTTCAAGGGTGGTCTCTTTATGAAAAATAAACATCTGGCCTTCCAGTAATTAAAACAATGTTTCATTAAACCTATATCAGAAAATTAAAAAAAGAAATGCACGCCAACAGATGTGGAAAGTTGATCACATCTTTGGTTCACTGGAGAGATAACAACAAATCAGGGGAAATGATGAAAACGATCGGTCTGTTAGGCGGTATGAGCTGGGAATCCACCATTCCTTATTATCGACTCATTAATGAAGGGGTAAAACAGCGTCTGGGTGGCCTGCACTCGGCACAGATTCTGTTGCACAGCGTAGATTTTCACGAGATCGAAGCCTGTCAGTCTGGCGGTGACTGGCAGCGGGCTGGGGAGATCCTCGCGCAGGCCGCCGCAGGGCTTCAGCAAGCCGGAGCGGAAGGGATTGTGCTGTGTACCAACACCATGCACAAAGTTGCTGAGGCGATTGAAACCGCCTGTGACGTGCCGTTCCTGCATATTGCCGATGCGACGGGTCGGGCCATACAAAAACAGCAGATGAGCAACGTGGCGCTACTGGGTACGCGCTACACCATGGAGCAGGATTTTTACCGCGGACGTCTACAGACTGAATTTGGTATTAGCACGCTTATTCCTGAGGCTGATGATCGTCAGAAAATAAACCAGATTATTTTCGACGAGCTGTGCCTCGGTGAGTTCAGCAACGCTTCCCGCGACTACTACCTGAGCGTAATTGATCAGTTGGCTAAACAGGGCGCTCAAGGGGTTATCTTTGGCTGTACCGAGATTGGTCTGCTGGTTCCAGCCGAGCTAAGTCCATTACCGGTTTTCGACACCGCGGCAATCCATGCGCAAGATGCGGTGGCGTTTATGCTTTCGTCTGTGGATACAAAATAGCCTCCAGCGGATCGATAAGCCTCGGGAGTTGGGCTTGCAGATGCGCCGTAAAAGCATCGACCAGCGCCGAGGCAGGGCGATGAAGTGGGTGGATCAGGCTGACCGTAAAGGGTACCGAAACACTGAAGCGGCGGATAACCACTCCGCTGCTGGCATAATCCAGCGCGGTCAGTGGGTTTACCACCGAGATCCCCACGCCCGCCCGCACCATTGCACAAATTGAAGCGGCGCTGTGGGTTTCAATCACCATGCGGCGCTTCACCTGATGTTCGTTAAACAGGGTGTCCAATAGCTGACGGTAACTGTCGGTCCGCGACAGGCTGATATAGTTCTCTCCCTGAAAATCCTGCGGCGTTAATACCGCTTTCTCGGTCAGCGGATGCCCCTGCGGCAGTACACACACTTCATCCAGCGCCAGCAATTCGGTGCGTTTCGTTCCGGCTGGCGTATGCAGCGTTTCCGTTAACCCCAGATCGTGGCGCTGCGCCGACAGCCACTCTTCCAACAGTGGTGACTCCTGCGGCACGATCTGAATGTTGACCTGCGGATAGCGCGCGAGAAATGGCTGCAGCAGCGGCGGTAAAAAGGACTGCGAAAATACCGGCAGGCAAACAATCGACAATTCACCTTGACGAAATTCGCGCAGGCTTTCGGCGGCGCTCACAATTCTGTCCAGGCCGTACCACGAACGTTGTACCTCTTCAAACAGACGTAAGCCTTGCACGGTTGGATGCAGTCGGCCACGCGTGCGTTCAAACAGCGTTAATCCCAGGACTTTTTCGAATCGGGCCAGTTCACGGCTGACGGTGGGCTGCGAGGTATGTAGCATGCGCGCGGCTTCCGTCAGATTGCCCGCGGTCATGATGGCGTGAAAAATTTCAATGTGGCGCAGGTTAACCGCGGGCATAAGCAATCCTCGAATGAGCTAATCCATATCATTTTTGCATAGACTCAAGATAAAACGATATTTTTTATTCTTTTTGAGCTGTGGCGTAATCATAAAAAAGCCAATACCGGAGCACGCCATGCCACGCCCACTCAACAACACAGACACTGACCTGACCGCCGACAACCTGTTGCGCCTGCCTGCCGAATTCGGCTGCCCGGTGTGGGTCTATGATGCGCAGATTATTCGCGCGCAGATTGCCAAACTGAGTCAGTTTGACGTGGTGCGTTTTGCCCAGAAGGCATGTTCGAATATTCATATTTTGCGCCTGATGCGCGAGCAGGGCGTGAAGGTCGATTCCGTCTCGCTTGGCGAAATTGAACGCGCGCTGGCGGCAGGTTTTGTACCGGGCAAAGATGAGATTGTCTTTACCGCCGATATGATTGATGAAGCGACGCTCGCCCGGGTGCATGAATTGAGCATTCCGGTAAATGCCGGGTCGGTCGATATGCTGGAACAACTGGGCCAGCTCTCGCCGGGCCATCGCGTCTGGCTCCGCGTAAACCCTGGCTTTGGGCATGGACACAGTCAGAAAACCAATACCGGGGGTGAGAACAGCAAGCACGGTATCTGGTACAGCGATCTTCCGGCGGCGCTGGAGGTAATTCAGCGCTATAAGCTGAAGCTGGTAGGTATTCATATGCATATCGGCTCTGGCGTGGACTACGCGCATCTGGAGCAGGTGTGCGGCGCGATGGTGCGTCAGGTGGTGGAATTTGGTCAGGATCTGGAGGCGATCTCCGCAGGCGGCGGTTTATCAATCCCGTATCGCGAAGGTGAAGAGGCGATCGACACCGATCACTATTTTGGATTGTGGAACGCCGCGCGCGATAGTATTGCGCGTCATCTGGGTCATGCCGTCAAACTGGAGATCGAACCAGGGCGTTTTCTGGTCGCGGAAGCCGGCGTGTTAGTGGCGCAGGTGCGCAGCGTAAAAGAGATGGGCAGCCGTCACTTTGTGCTGATCGATGCGGGCTTCAACGATCTGATGCGCCCGGCCATGTACGGTAGCTATCACCATATCTCCGCGCTGGCGGGAGATGGTCGTTCTCTGCAACAAACTCCTCAACGAGAGACCGTGGTGGCCGGACCGTTGTGCGAATCAGGCGACGTGTTTACCCAGCAGGAAGGCGGAAATGTGGAAACCCGTCTGTTGCCTGCGGTGGTGCCGGGTGATTATCTGGTTTTGCATGATACCGGGGCGTACGGAGCGTCAATGTCGTCAAACTACAATAGCCGCCCGCTGCTGCCGGAGGTCTTGTTTGATAACGGTGTGGCGCGACTGATTCGTCGTCGCCAGACCATTGATGAGCTGTTAGCGCTGGAATTAATCTGAGTAAAGCTGGCCGGATAAGGTGCTTGCGTCACTATCCGGCTCTTTTTCATATTACTTAAAGTACGGTCCGAGCGTTACTGAGTCACGTAATACCAGTTTGCCGGTAAACGGAGGGATCGGCTCCACGCTCTCACCGTTGGCCAGACGTATAGCCTGGTCGATTGCCGTGGTTATCATGGTATCAATCGGCAGATAAACGGTAGATAACCCCGGTTCCAGCCATTTGGCGCTGGGCGCATCATCAAAACCAAACAGCGAGACGTCCGTCGGGATCCTCAGTCCGGCCTGATGTAACGCTTTTGATGCACCTAATGCCATGTCATCGTTACAGGCGAACAGGGCGCTGAATTTCACCCCTTCCTCCAGCAGTTCTCGACAGGCTTCATAGCCTCGCGTCATCGTGGAGTCGCCGTATTTAACCTTATCAGGATCCCAGGGAATACCGTTTTTTTCCAGAGCCTTACGATACCCCATCAGGCGGGATTTACCAGTAGGCGTATGGCCTGGCACGGTGATACAAGCAATATCGCTGTGCCCCTGCGAGATCAGATAATTGACCGCCTGATACGCCGCGTCTTCCTGCTCAAAGAAAATCGCGCGATCGCGGGCCTGACTGACATCACGGTTGATGACCAGCAAGGGCATCGCAATGCTGTTCATCAGCGACATAATCGCCGTTTCACTCATATAGCGGGTATAGAGAATAATGGCGTCGCACTGCCTGTCGGCCAGCATTTGCACGGCTTCCTGCTCACGCTCCGGCGTGTCGTGACCATCGGTGACGATCAACTGCTTGCCGTGAGACTCCGTCTGGCGCGAGGCCTGTTGCAGCAGGCGGCCAAAGTAGAATCCATCAAATGTGGAAACCACCAGGCCAATGCTGTTGCTGGTGCGATTCGCTAAAGAGCGCGCTAAAAAGTTGGGCCGATAATCGAGTGCCTGCATGGCCTTGAACACTTTCTGGCGCGTGCTCTCTTTTACCTGACCCGTTCCATTTAGTACGCGCGAAACGGTCGCTTTTGAGACGCCTGCGTGTCGTGAAACGTCCAACATCGTAGTCATGACGCAATCCTGGTTAATCGTTTGACGATGAGTTCCCCGGCTCTGTCAGCGCCGAAACGGAATGGCGACGCACCAGAGTTGGGTTAAAGACGTGGGTAATTTCAGGTGCGGGTCGCTTCTCCGCCAGCGCGAGCGCCAGTTCGGCGGCCTGGGTTGCCATCGTCACGATGGGATAGCGTACCGTGGTCAGACGTGGGCGCACATAGCGGGAAATCAGCACATCATCAAAGCCAATCAGCGAGATTTCTCCCGGCACATCAATGCCGTTATCATTCAATACGCCCATGGCGCCAGCCGCCATTGAGTCGTTGTAGCAGGCTACCGCAGTGAAGTTTTTGCCACGACCAAGTAACTCAGTCATGGCCTGTTCACCACCGCTTTCATCCGGTTCGCCGAACGTCACCAGTCGATCGCTTACCGGTATATTGCTCTCCGCCAGCGCGTCGTAATAGCCTTGCAGACGATCTTCCGCATCAGAAATACTGTGATTGGAACACAGGTAGCCAATGCGCGTATGGCCCTGTTGAATAAGGTGTCGGGTAGCGAGCCACGCGCCGAAACGGTCATCGAGGGCAACGCAGCGTTGTTCGAATCCCGGCAGAATTCGGTTAATCAATACCATGCCGGGGATTTGCTTCATTAATGAAGCCAAGTCCGCATCCGGGATGATTTTGGCATGGACAACAAGGGCCGCGCAGCGGTGGCGAATGAGCTGTTCAATCGCCTGACGTTCCTTCTGTTCATTATGGTAGCCGTTGCCAATCAGCAAAAAATTCCCGGTGTTATAGGCCACCTGCTCGACAGCTTTAACCATTGCCCCAAAGAATGGATCGGACACATCACCAACGACCAGACCGATGGTTTCAGTGGATTGTTGCGCCAGTGCACGCGCATTCGCATTGGGGTGGTAGCTGAGTGATTCCATTGCACTCGTTACGGCCAGACGCGATGCTTCGCTGGCTTTGGGGGAATCATTGATCACTCGAGAAACGGTGGCGACTGATACACCAGCTAGTCGGGCTACATCCTTTATGGTCGCCATGATAGTACCTGTTGTGGGTAAACGCTTACATTCCGTCAGTGTTACGGAAAATGGCTGGCTGTTCAAGCAGATTGCCCGTCAGGACCTCGCAAATGTGAGCGCGCGCGAGCGAAGATAAGACAGAAAATAGAAAATGCTAATTTTTGCTTACACTTTGCGATGTGCTGTTGCGATTGTTCGCTGGTGGGAGAACTGAGCGGATTGCTAAAGTTGGGATCCCAGAGGTATTGATAGGTGAAATCAACTTTCGGGTTGATCACTAGAATTACACCAGCCTGCGCAGATGCGCAGGTTTTTTTTTGCCTTCAGCCTATCTGTAACAGTAACCGATAATTTACACAACTCGTTGCATTTGGGTTCATTCCTTTGCGTTTTCGTACTGGCGTATCTGGCTGCTGACGACCACAATCAAGATCCCAGAGGTATTGATTGGTGAGATTATTCGGTACGCACTTCGTACCTGTCTCTTGCACCGACCTGCGCGGATGCGCAGGTTTTTTTTCGGACTGTATTTACCTGTTTACCTGTCGCGCCCATTCCCCAACTCGTATACTCTCCCACCATTAATGTTTCTATAATTAATGGCACAGGGAGTTGAGATGCTATTTGGCTTTTTTCGTAATCTGTTTCGCGTGCTTTTCCGCGTTCGCGTCACGGGCAATGTCAGCGCGCTACAGGGAGAACGCGTTCTAATCACTCCCAACCATGTCTCATTTATAGACGGCATCCTGCTGGCGCTATTTTTACCGATTCGTCCCGTCTTCGCCGTTTACACCTCGATCAGCCAGCAATGGTATATGCGCTGGCTAACCCCGCTGATTGACTTCGTGCCGTTAGACCCAACTAAACCGATGTCGATTAAGCATCTGGTCCGTCTGGTCGAGCAGGGCCGTCCGGTGGTGATTTTTCCCGAAGGACGCATTTCGACCACCGGTTCGTTGATGAAAATATATGACGGTGCCGGGTTTGTCGCCGCGAAGTCGGGAGCGACGGTCGTTCCTGTCCGCATTGAGGGAGCAGAGCTTTCCCACTTCAGCCGCCTGAAAGGTCTGGTTAAACAGCGATTCTTCCCGCGTATCCAACTGCACATTCTACCGCCGACTCAAATGCCAATGCCGGAAGCCCCGCGAGCGCGCGATCGCCGCAAAATCGCCGGTGAAATGCTGCATCAAATTATGATGGAAGCACGCATGGCGGTACGCCCGCGTGAAACGCTATACGAGTCGCTGCTGGCGGCAAAATACCGTTTTGGCGCGGGCAAAAACTGCATTGAAGATGTTAACTTTACGCCGGACAGCTACCGCAAACTGCTGACTAAGACGCTCTTTGTGGCCCGTATTCTGGAAAAATACAGCGCCGAAGGTGAAAAAATCGGCCTGATGCTGCCAAATGCGGGGATCAGCGCGGCGGTCATTTTTGGAGCCATTGCGCGTCGACGCATTCCGGCCATGATGAACTACACGGCGGGCGTGAAAGGGTTAACCAGCGCCATTACTGCGTCTGAAATCAAAACGATCTTCACTTCCCGACAGTTTCTCGATAAAGGCAAACTCTGGCATCTACCGGAACAGCTCACCCAGGTACGCTGGGTTTATCTGGAAGATTTAAAAGCCGATGTGACGTTGAGCGATAAGCTGTGGATTTTCTCACATCTGCTGGCACCGCATCTGGCGCAGGTGAAACAGCAGCCGGAAGAGGCTGCTGTGATCCTCTTTACGTCTGGTTCGGAAGGCCATCCGAAAGGCGTGGTCCACAGCCACAAGAGTATTCTGGCGAACGTTGAGCAGATTAAAACAATTGCCGATTTCACCGCCGATGACCGCTTTATGTCGGCACTGCCGCTGTTCCACTCCTTTGGCCTGACGGTGGGATTATTCACGCCGCTACTGACCGGTGCGGAAGTGTTTCTTTATCCCAGCCCGCTTCATTACCGCATTGTGCCGGAGCTGGTATACGACCGGAACTGCACCGTGTTGTTTGGTACTTCAACGTTCCTCGGCAACTATGCGCGTTTCGCGCATCCGTACGATTTCCACCGCCTGCGCTATGTGGTGGCAGGCGCGGAAAAACTGCAAGACAGCACAAAACAGCTATGGCAGGAGAAATTTGGCCTGCGCGTCCTTGAAGGCTATGGCGTGACGGAATGTGCGCCGGTTGTGTCGATCAATGTGCCGATGGCGGCAAAATCAGGAACGGTAGGGCGCATCTTGCCTGGCATGGATGCCCGACTGCTGGCTGTTCCGGGTATTGAGGATGGTGGGCGTTTGCAACTGAAAGGCCCGAATATTATGAGCGGCTATTTGCGCGTCGAAAAACCTGGCGTGCTGGAAGTGCCGACGGCAGAAAATGCGCAGGGTGAGATTGAGCGCGGCTGGTATGACACCGGAGACATCGTCCGCTTTGATGAAAACGGCTTTGTACAGATCCAGGGGCGCGCCAAGCGTTTTGCTAAAATTGCCGGAGAGATGGTCTCGCTGGAAATGGTTGAGCAACTGGCATTGGCGGTATCTGCAGACAAAATGCACGCCACGGCGATCAAGAGCGATGCCAGCAAAGGTGAGGCGCTGGTGCTGTTCACTACCGACAGCGAACTCACGCGTGAAAAACTACAGCAGTATGCGCGAGCGCATGGCGTGCCTGAACTTGCCGTGCCGCGTGATATTCGCCACCTGAAGCAACTCCCATTACTCGGCAGCGGTAAGCCGGATTTTGTTACGCTGAAAAGCTGGGTCGATGAGCCGGAAAAACAACATGATTGAGTCAGCGCACACTAACACTTCAATCTGGTCCAAAGGGATGATGTCCGTCATCGCCGCGCAGTTTCTGTCGGCGTTTGGCGATAACGCACTGCTGTTCGCTACGCTGGCGCTGCTGAAGGAACAATTTTATCCGGACTGGAGCCAGCCAATCCTGCAAATGGTGTTTGTGGGCGCTTACATCCTGTTTGCGCCATTTGTTGGACAGGTGGCGGATAGCTTTGCCAAAGGCAGAGTGATGATGTTCGCGAACGCCCTGAAACTGCTGGGCGCGGCGAGTATTTGCTTCGGCATTAATCCGTTTCTCGGGTATACGTTGGTGGGGATTGGCGCGGCCGCGTATTCACCGGCCAAGTATGGCATTCTCGGTGAATTGACCACCGGTGACAAACTGGTGAAAGCCAACGGCCTGATGGAAGCCTCCACTATCGCCGCGATTTTGCTCGGTTCTGTCGCTGGTGGCGTTCTGGCCGACTGGCATGTGATTGCCGCGCTTTCTGCCTGTGCGCTGGCCTATGCTGGCGCCGTGGTGGCTAACCTGTACATCCCGAAACTGGCCGCGGCTCGTCCTGGCCAATCCTGGCATCTGGGGAAAATGACGCGCAGTTTCTTCTGCGCCGCTTCTTCGCTGTGGCGCAACGGTGAAACACGTTTTTCGTTGGTCGGAACCAGCCTTTTTTGGGGCGCGGGCGTCACGCTGCGTTTTCTGCTGGTGCTGTGGGTTCCGGTGGCGCTCGGCATCACCGATAACGCTACGCCGACCTACCTCAATGCCATGGTAGCGATTGGGATTGTCGTAGGCGCGGGGGCGGCAGCGAAGCTGGTGACGCTGGAAACCGTGTCGCGCTGTATGCCAGCGGGGATCCTGATTGGCGTCGTGGTGCTGATTTTCTCACTTCAGCATGCGCTGCTTCCGGCTTACGCGTTGCTGATGCTTATCGGCGTGTCAGGTGGCTTCTTTGTGGTACCGCTGAATGCGTTGCTGCAGGAGCGGGGCAAGAAAAGCGTCGGTGCGGGTAATGCGATCGCGGTGCAAAACCTGGGCGAAAACAGCGCGATGCTGCTGATGCTTGGGATTTACTCACTGGCAGTGCTGGTGGGGATCCCGGCGGTAGCGATTGGTATTGGATTCGGCGCGCTGTTTGCGCTGGCGATTGCGGCGCTGTGGATTTGGCAGCGCCGCCAGCCTGGTACGAGATGAATGAACAATGAATGTGCCGGATGGCAGCGTCGCCTTATCTGGCCTACAGAACGCAGCAATTTGTAGGTCTGATAAGCGTAGCGCCATCAGGCACTAACCGTCACGGTGCAGGATAGGTATACACCTGATGCACCGCTTCAATCTCTGCCAGTACTTCTTCGCTCAACTCCAGATGCAGGCTTTCAACGTTGGTTTTTAGCTGCTCCATCGTCGTGGCTCCCAGCAGGGTGCTGGCGACAAACGGCTGACGACGCACGAATGCCAACGCCATTTGCGCAGGATCCAGATTATGGCGTTTCGCGATATCCACATAGGCCGCAACGGCTTTTTGCGTTTGCTCGCCGCTGTAACGTGTGAAACGGCTAAACAGCGTATTGCGTGCACCGGCAGGCTTCGCGCCGTTCAGGTATTTACCGGTTAATGTACCGAAGCCAAGGCAAGAGTAGGCCAGCAGTTCAACGCCTTCATACTGGCTCACTTCCGCTAGTCCAACCTCAAAGCTGCGATTCAGCAGGCTGTAGGGGTTCTGGATGGTGGCGATGCGCGGCAGATCGTGTTTGTCCGCCAGGTGCAGGTAGCGCATCACGCCAAACGCGGTTTCATTGGACACGCCGATGTAGCGAATTTTCCCCGCGCGCTGAAACTCTGCCAGCGCGTCCAGCGTATCCAGCAGCGAAACGACTGGCGCAGAGTCCGTCCAGCTGTAGCCTAACTTACCAAAGCAGTTGGTCGGGCGCTGCGGCCAGTGAACCTGATACAGATCCAGGTAATCGGTTTGCAGTCTTTTCAGACTGTCGTGCAGCGCTTCACGGATATTTTTACGGTCCAGCGCCTGATTCGGTCGAATACCGCTGTCGTTGTTACGTGAAGGTCCACTCACCTTAGAAGCAACGATTAGCTTTTCACGGCTGCCGTGTTTGGCGAGCCAGTTACCTACGTAGGTTTCGGTGAGACCCTGGGTTTCAGGACGCGGCGGTACCGGATACATCTCGGCAACGTCGATCAAATTTATGCCTTGTTCTACGGCATAATCGAGCTGTGCATGTGCGTCGGCTTCGCTGTTTTGTTCACCAAACGTCATTGTGCCCAGCCCCAGTGTACTGACTTCAAGCGAGCTGTGGGGTATACGGTGATATTGCATAGCCGTTTCCTTTTTATAATCACGACATAAGGATTATAAAAATGGCTGAGGGAAGAGAAAAAGGGAAGTAAAATTGTTAAGGCCAGCGCGCTGCTGACCTCAACCATCAGCGTTCAATGATTTGAGACACATCATCGCGATTAATCTGCATCGCATTGCCTTGCTGGTCGTGATAGCTCACCAGACCGGTATCATCGTCAATTTCTGGTTTTCCATCGGTCAGGATCATTCGACCATCTTTTGTCGCCATTACATAATCACTGCTGCATCCGGAAACGGCAAAAGCCAGTCCTACGGCGGAAATCAAAACTGCCCATTTTTTCATCTGCTTATCCTCACATGGCCTGCATCTGACAATAGTTTAGTAATAACGCGAAGTTGTGCATGGCGAAAGCAGTAAAATCTTAAACTGTGAGAAGAGGTAGGTGTGGCGCGCATTCGCTCCCCGTGCGGGGAGCGATGGATTTCATCAGAGCGGATTTTTTTTATTACGCCACAGGTTCAGGGTCTCTACCGCAATAGAGAAGAACATGGCGAAATAGATATATCCTTTCGGAACGTGGACGTCGAAACTTTCCAGAATTAGCGTGAAACCGACCAGAATCAGGAACGAGAGCGCCAGCATTTTTACCGAAGGATGGCGATCGACAAAATCGCCAATCGGGCGTGCAGCAAACATCATCACACCCACGGCAATCACCACTGCCGCCATCATGATAAACAGATGATCGGACAAGCCTACCGCAGTAATCACGGAATCCAGGCTGAAGATAATGTCTAACAACATGATCTGCACAATCGCGCCCAGAAAAGAGGAAACGCGGGTTTTCAGCCCCTCTTCCTCACCTTCAATGGATTCGTGGATCTCCTTACTGGCTTTCCAGATCAGGAACAATCCCCCCAGTAGAAGGATCAGGTCGCGCGCTGATATTGCCTCGCCAAACACTTCGAATAGCGGGTTTGTCAGACGCGTTACCCAGGCAATAGAGGCGAGCAGTGCCAGACGCATGATCATCGCCGCCGCAAGCCCAATACGTCGGGCATGATTGCGTTGCGCTGTCGGGAGTTTGGCTACAACCAGAGAGAGGAAAATAATATTGTCGATCCCAAGAACGATCTCCAGCAGCGTCAGCGTACCGAGCGCAAGCCAGGCGTTAGGATCGGTTATCCATGCAAATAACATCGAACAAAGTCCTGCCAAAAAAAAGAAGCGGTAATTATAGGCCCGTAACGCGGCGGGTGAAAGACCGGACGGTGTCTATTGCGCCTGAAACAAGAAATGTCGCTCAAGCAATGCGCGCGTGAAGTTCTTTTTCAAGTAAAAACCGCGTGGTAGGGTCAGGATGGGTTCGCCATGGGCGCCAATGGCCTCGGTAAGCGCTCGGGCGTTGGCGGCTTTAGGACACAGCTGTAGCACTTCCCCATGGCGGGCAGTGATGCGTTCGACGTGGCCTAACACTATCATGTCCATCAACTCTTCCCAGTCCAGACGCAATTGCCGGTCTTCTTCTTCATTCGGGCTCCACAGCAGGGGAGAGCCGACGCGGCGCTCTGCCAGCGGGATGCTGCGTTCGCCTTCTACCGGGATCCACAGAACGCGTTTAAGTTTGTGCCGCACATGGCTGGTTTCCCAGGTAACGCCGGTATTGCCGGTTAACGGTGCCACGCACACAAAGGTGGTTTCCAGCGGTCTGCCAAGGCTATCCACTGGGATTGTTTTCAGCTCCACGCCCAGCGCCGCAAAATCCTGCTCCGGTTTGCTGCCCGCACTGGCGCCGAGCCAGATTTCCAGTAGCACGCCAATCCAGCCTTTATCGCGCTTGAGATCCTTGGGGGCGACGAGTCCCGCCATTGCCGCCAACTCTCCCAGCGCGTAGCCCGAAAGCAGCTGTGCCTGGCTCAACAACTGGGCTTCAGATTCAGGGGGAGAAAGCAGCGGATGGAGTTCTGACATCGGGTTAACCCTTAGGTGAAAAAATGAGCAAAGATTTTATACCGTGTGGACAGAGTTTATCTTTTTCCACATGCTTTATTCAATTCTATGATTTATATTGGTTTTTAGATTCACATACGCAGAGTTGCGCAACAGCGAAGCGGGTTTTCCAATTCTGGTCACTGACAATGAACAGGATCTTACACCATGTTATCCACAGAAAGATGGGATAACTGTGAAAAACCCCCACTACTGTTTCAATTTACAGCCTTGACGTGCGACGAAAATCGAATTTTCACACAAATTGTGCCTAACTTATTGGCATAATCTGTGGATAAAACCAACGCTGGTCGATCTTTCATCAGCCTGAAGATCGTGTGCGTGATATACGTCACGTTTCTATGGGTTTATTTGCGCTGAACGGTTTTAACTTTATGAATATAGAAGACTATTTTTGATATGTGACGAATGTCTTATTCGGACTGTTCTGGGTTTTCCCATAGTAATTCCGTACTTCTTCACAACTATATCCACAGAAAAGGTGAATAAAATCGCCTTGCTTGCCCTTCTTCTGTTTATAACTCCGCCCTTAGCTGTGAGTTATTCAATTGTTATTAGAGTATCGCGCCCTTAACAGAGTGGTTTACCGCCTCTCTGGAGTGTGAAACAATCGTTTGTATATAAGGTTTATATTGAGGTAGTCCGGTGATTGATGACGATGGCTACCGCCCGAATGTAGGGATAGTAATTTGTAACCGCCAGGGGCAGGTCATGTGGGCCCGGCGATTTGGTCAGCACTCCTGGCAATTCCCGCAAGGTGGGATAAATGCAGGAGAGACAGCAGAGCAGGCGATGTACCGGGAACTCTTTGAAGAAGTGGGTCTCAGTCGTAAAGATGTACGGATCCTTGCTTCTACTCGTAACTGGTTGCGTTACAAGTTACCGAAACGTTTGGTGCGTTGGGACACGAAGCCGGTTTGTATCGGCCAGAAACAAAAATGGTTTCTTCTGCAATTGGTCAGCAGCGATGCTGAAATCAATATGCAAACCAGCAGTACACCTGAGTTCGACGGCTGGCGCTGGGTGAGTTACTGGTATCCGGTTCGACAGGTGGTGTCATTTAAACGCGATGTCTATCGCAGGGTGATGAAAGAATTCGCAAGTGTTGTCATGGCGCTTCAGGAGAGCACTCCTAAGCCGCAAAGCGCACCTGCGTACAGACGTAAAAGAGGTTAAGCTACGCAAATTATGCTCACCCGCCTGCGCGAAATAGTCGAAAAGGTGGCCAGTGCTCCGCGTCTGAATGAAGCGCTGAATATTCTGGTTACCGACATCTGTCTTGCGATGGATACAGAGGTCTGTTCGGTTTACTTGGCCGATCACGATCGACGTTGTTATTACCTCATGGCGACCCGGGGACTGAAGAAACCGCGTGGTCGTACTGTCGCACTCGCGTTTGATGAAGGTATCGTTGGCCTGGTTGGCAGGCTGGCGGAACCTATCAACCTCGCCGATGCGCAAAAACATCCCAGCTTTAAATACATCCCTTCGGTAAAAGAAGAGCGCTTTCGTGCGTTCTTAGGCGTACCGATTATTCAGCGCCGTCAGCTGTTAGGTGTGCTGGTGGTCCAGCAGCGCGAATTGCGCCAGTACGATGAAAGTGAAGAGTCTTTCCTCGTCACGCTCGCTACGCAAATGGCGGCGATTCTTTCGCAGTCGCAGCTTAACGCGCTGTTCGGCCAATACCGGCAAACGCGCATCCGCGCATTGCCCGCCGCCCCTGGCGTGGCAATAGCCGAAGGCTGGCAGGATGCGACGCTGCCGCTGATGGAGCAGGTCTATCAGGCTTCAACGCTGGATCCGGTGCTTGAGCGCGAGCGACTCACCGGTGCGCTGGAAGAGGCGGCGAATGAATTCCGCCGCTACAGCAAACGCTTTACCGCCGGGGCGCAAAAAGAAACGGCGGCGATTTTTGATCTCTATTCACACTTGCTTTCCGATACTCGTCTGCGCCGTGAGCTGTTTGCGGAAGTGGATAACGGTTCGGTGGCCGAGTGGGCCGTTAAAACGATCATTGAAAAGTTTGCCGAACAGTTTGCCGCGCTGAGTGATAACTACCTCAAAGAGCGGGCCGGAGATTTACGCGCGCTGGGCCAGCGTCTACTGTTCCATCTTGACGACTCAATCCAGGGGCCGAATACCTGGCCGGAACGTTTTGTGCTGGTGGCGGATGAGCTTTCCGCCACCACGTTGGCGGAACTTCCTCAGGACCGCTTAGTCGGTGTGGTTGTCCGGGACGGCGCGGCCAACTCTCATGCGGCTATTATGGTTCGTGCGCTGGGTATCCCTACCGTCATGGGGGCCGATATCCAGCCATCGGTGTTACACCGCCGTACGCTGGTAGTGGACGGTTATCGCGGTGAACTGCTGGTCGATCCAGAACCGGTATTGATCCAGGAATACCAGCGTCTTATCAGTGAAGAAATTGAGCTGAGCCGCCTGGCGGAAGACGACGTCAACCAGCCAGCACAGTTGAAAAGCGGCGAGCGCGTGAAGGTGATGCTCAATGCGGGCCTCAGCCCGGAGCATGAAGAGAAGCTGGGGAGCCGGATCGACGGCATTGGCCTGTATCGCACCGAAATCCCGTTCATGCTGCAAAGCGGTTTTCCTTCGGAAGAAGAACAGGTTGCGCAGTATCAGGGCATGCTGCAAATGTTTAACGACAAGCCGGTGACCCTACGTACGCTGGATGTCGGCGCCGATAAACAACTGCCCTACATGCCGATCAGTGAAGAGAACCCGTGCCTTGGCTGGCGTGGGATCCGCATAACGCTCGATCAGCCGGAGATCTTTTTGATCCAGGTTCGGGCCATGCTGCGTGCCAACGCGGCAACCGGCAACCTGAGCATTTTGCTGCCGATGGTCACCAGCATTGATGAAGTGGACGAAGCGCGACGTTTGATTGAACGCGCCGGACGCGAAGTGGAAGAGATGATCGGCTACGCGATCCCAAAACCGCGCATTGGCATCATGCTGGAAGTTCCGTCGATGGTGTTTATGCTGCCGCATCTGATAAACCGGATAGACTTTATCTCGGTCGGAACCAACGATCTCACCCAGTACATTCTGGCTGTCGATCGTAACAATACACGGGTAGCCAGCATTTATGACAGCCTGCATCCGGGTATGTTACGTGTGCTGGCGATGATTGCGCAGGAAGCCGAAAGAAGCGGTATCGATTTGCGATTGTGCGGTGAAATGGCGGGCGACCCGATGTGCGTGGCCATTCTGATCGGCCTGGGTTTTCGCCATTTGTCGATGAACGGTCGTTCCGTGGCTCGCGTTAAATATCTGCTGCGCCATATCGATTTTGATGAGGCGCAAACGCTGGCGCAACGCAGCCTGGAAGCGCAGATGGCGACAGAAGTACGCCATCAGGTGGCGGCTTTTATGGAACGCCGTGGCATGGGGGGACTGATTCGCGGGGGATTGTGAATCGAGGGCTGGTAACAGTAGGTATACATATCTTTTAACTGTAATCGGCATCCGCTGCGATCCCCATGTGCTATCATTCGCACCTTTGGAGCGCCTGCATTATGCAGGCGCGCTTATCAATTGCTGTCTGACTTCAGCGAAATAACAAGAACTTGTGGTGACAGATGACCAGTAGCTATCTGCATTTTCCGGATTTCGATCCGGTCATTTTCTCAATCGGACCCGTCGCGCTTCACTGGTACGGCTTAATGTATTTGGTGGGGTTTATTTTTGCGATGTGGCTGGCGACGCGCCGTGCTAATCGTCCGGGCAGTGGCTGGACCAAAAATGAAGTAGAAAATCTACTGTATGCGGGCTTCCTCGGGGTTTTCCTTGGAGGGCGTATTGGTTACGTACTGTTCTATAACTTCCCGTTATTCCTCGATAACCCGCTGTATCTGTTCCGCGTTTGGGACGGCGGGATGTCCTTCCACGGTGGGCTTATTGGTGTGATCCTGGTGATGATTATCTTCGCCAAACGCACCAAGCGTTCGTTCTTCCAGGTTTCTGATTTCATTGCCCCGCTGATTCCGTTTGGTCTGGGGGCAGGGCGTCTGGGCAACTTTATCAACGGTGAGCTGTGGGGACGCGTTGATCCGAACTTCAAGTACGCCATGCTGTTCCCGGGCTCCCGTACCGAAGATATTTTACTGCTGCAAACTAACCCGCAATGGCAGTCTATTTTTGATACCTACGGCTCGCTGCCGCGCCACGCCTCACAGCTTTATGAGATGGCGCTGGAAGGCGTTGTGCTGTTTATCATTCTTAATCTGTACATTCGTAAACCGCGCCCGATGGGCTCGGTATCCGGTCTGTTCCTGATTGGTTATGGCGCGTTTCGTATTATCGTTGAATTCTTCCGCCAGCCGGATGCGCAGTTTACCGGCACCTGGGTACAGTACATCAGCATGGGACAGATCCTCTCAATCCCGATGATTGTCGCAGGCATTATTATGATGGTTTGGGCGTACCGCCGCAGCCCACAGCAACACGTTTCCTGAGGAACCATGAAACAGTATTTAGAACTGATGCAAAAAGTGCTGGATGAAGGCACACAGAAAAACGACCGTACCGGAACCGGAACGCTTTCCATTTTTGGTCATCAGATGCGTTTTAATCTGCAGGAAGGGTTCCCGCTGGTTACGACTAAACGCTGTCATTTACGCTCGATCATTCATGAACTGCTGTGGTTTTTGCAGGGCGACACCAACGTTGCCTACCTGCATGAAAACAACGTCTCAATCTGGGACGAATGGGCGGATGAAAACGGTAATCTGGGCCCGGTTTATGGCAAACAGTGGCGTGCGTGGCCTACGCCAGACGGTCGCCATATTGACCAGATCACCACGGTGTTAAACCAGCTCAAAAATGACCCGGACTCTCGCCGAATTATCGTTTCTGCATGGAACGTCGGTGAGCTGGATAAAATGGCACTGGCGCCGTGCCACGCGTTCTTCCAGTTTTACGTGGCGGATGGCAAGCTCTCCTGCCAGTTGTATCAGCGTTCGTGCGATGTGTTCCTCGGTTTGCCGTTTAACATTGCCAGCTACGCCTTGCTGGTACACATGATGGCGCAGCAGTGCGATCTGGAAGTGGGTGATTTTGTCTGGACCGGCGGCGACACGCACCTGTACAGCAACCATATGGATCAAACGCATCTGCAGCTTAGCCGCGAACCGCGCGCGCTGCCGAAGCTGGTCATCAAACGTAAGCCTGAATCTATTTTTGACTATCGCTTCGAAGATTTCGAAATTGAAGGCTACGATCCGCATCCTGGTATTAAAGCGCCAGTGGCTATCTAATTGGCTTCATGCTGTCACAACCGACGCTCGTGTGCGTCGGTTTTTTTTGTCTCAAATCGCGTTCTTCGGCGTGGGTTCCTGAAATATTGCAACGACCTGCAACGCGACAAATATTCCTCGTAGCTCGCCGTAGAAACCGAATTTCCCGCTCGTTATTCATTTTCCTCACGCCATACTGGCAACATGAAAAAACAACACGGCTACACGCTTCTCGAAACCCTGATTGCGATGCTGATCGTCGCGGCGCTTGGCGCCTCGGGGCTGTATGGTTGGCAGCGCTGGCAGCAGCAACAGCGGCTATGGCAAACCGCCATTCAGGTGCGAGATTACCTGCTGCAACTGCGTGAAGATGCTAACTGGCGTAACCGCGATCACGTCATCAGCGTGATTCGGGATGGCACATCCTGGTGTTTTGTCAGCTCTGCTGCTGTGCAAACCACGTGTCTACCCGTTTCGCCCTTGGTTTTTACACCGCCTTGGGACGATGTCGAAATGGCAGAGATAACGCCTTCACTGGCCTTTTTTGGTCTGCGCAATACGGCATGGGCTGGACATATTCGCCTGAAAAATACGACAGGGGAATGGCGCGTGGTGGTGTCAGGCTGGGGGCGAATCAGGCTTTGCGAGAAAGATGAGGCCAGGTTATGTCAGTAAATGAACGGGGCTTTTCACTCCTTGAGGTGCTGATTGCTATGGCGATTAGCAGCGTTTTATTGCTTAGCTCAGCGCGATTTTTACCCGCGCTGCAGCGAGAGATCCTGCGCAACACGCGCCAGTTAGCGCTTGAAGATGAAATATGGCAGCGGGTATACACCGTGGCGAAGCATCTTCAGCGGGCAGGGTACTGCCGCGGAAACTGTGTCGGAGAAGGGCTGGAGATATCGGCTAAGGGCGACTGTGTCATTGCACGCTGGGATGCCAATAGCAACGGCATTTGGGAGAGCAGTCCCGCGAAAGAGGCCGATACGATTGGATTTCGTTTACAGGACAAGGTACTGGAGACCCTGCGGGGAGTAACGGACTGCAATGGAAAAGGGTGGGAGAAAATGACCGATCCAGCCACGATACAGATTGAGGCATTTCTGGTCGAACGTCTGAATATCAGCGGATATTCCCCGCTCCTTACGCTGCGTTTGCGCGGAGTGAACAATGCCGAACCACAAAAGGTTATTGAAGCAGTCTACAGCGTGACAGGATTCAACCTGTGAACCGTGAGCGGGGCGTTTCATCTTTAGCGATGGTCCTGTTACTGCTGGTGCTCGGTAGCCTTCTGCTGCAAGGCGTTAGCAGGCAGGAGTCCCGTTTTGCTTCGCGAGTGGTCACGCAAAGTCAGGCTCTGCAGCGCCAGGCGGTGGTGCAATCCGCGATGGAATGGGGGCGTATGCAGCCCTGGCGCTTACAACTCGCTGCACAGTGTCGGCGTTATACCACGCAGGATGCCGCGGTTTGCCTGCGACTGCTTACTAATAATTTCGTGCTGCTTATAGTCCATTATGAAGGGGTATCGTTATGGCGGCAGGGGGCGATTATTGATGACAATATCGAATATTCGGCGCATGGCTGGAGCGATTTTTGTCCACTAAAGGAGCAGGCACTATGTCAGATCCCCTGAACAGACAGCGTGGCTTTAGCCTGCCGGAAGTGATGCTGGCAATGGTGCTGATGATCATGATTGTGACCGCGCTGTCAGGATACCAGCGGGCGCTGATGAACAGCTTTATCATCAGAAACCAGTATCAGCAACTCTGGCGTCACGCCTGGCAGCAAACCCAGCTGTATCAGTTTTCATCGCCTTTGAACTGGCAGGTTAACCGAATGCAGACAACGAGCGCGGGATGTGTCAGCATCAACGTTAAAATTTCTTCACCCTTGGGCAGGCAGGGTCAGATGACGCGTCTGCATTGCCCGAATCGTCAGTAGTCAGGAGTCGCTATGTTAAGGGTCTACCACTCCAATCGTCTGGATGTGCTGGAAGCGTTAATGGAATTTATCGTTGAGCGCGAGCGGCTGGACGACCCCTTTGAACCTGAGATGATCCTGGTTCAAAGTACCGGTATGGCACAGTGGCTACAAATGACCCTTGCACAGAAGTTTAGTATTGCCGCCAACATCGATTTTCCGCTGCCCGCGAGTTTTATCTGGGATATGTTTGTGCGCGTGCTGCCGGATATCCCGAAAGAGAGCGCGTTCAGCAAACAGAGCATGAGCTGGAAGTTGATGACGCTGTTGCCGCAATTGCTGGATGGCGATGACTTCGCATTGCTGCGCCACTATCTGACGGACGACACCGATAAACGTAAGCTGTTTCAGCTTTCCTCGCGCGCGGCTGACCTCTTCGACCAGTATTTAGTCTATCGCCCTGAGTGGTTGACCCTGTGGGAAGCCGGGCGACTGGTTGAGGGACTCGGCGAGTCTCAGGCCTGGCAGGCGCCGTTGTGGAAAGCGCTGGTGGAACACACCGAGGAATTGGGCCAGCCGCGCTGGCATCGCGCCAATTTATACCAACGATTTATTCAGACTCTGGAAAGTGCGTCCGAGTGTCCGCAGGGACTGCCTTCTCGCGTCTTTATTTGCGGCATTTCGGCGCTGCCGCCGGTTTATTTGCAGGCATTGCAGGCGCTGGGCAAGCACATTGATATTCATCTGCTGTTTACCAACCCTTGTCGCTACTACTGGGGAGATATAAAAGATCCTGCCTGGCTGGCGAAGCTGATGGCGCGTCAGCGTCGGCACAGCTTTGAAGAACGCCATCTGCCGCTGTTTCGCGATAGTCAGAAAGCCGAAGGGGTGTTTAACAGCGATGGTGAACAGGATGTGGGCAACCCGATGCTGGCCTCGTGGGGCAAACTGGGGCGCGATTACATTTATCTGCTTTCAGAACTGGAAAATAGTCAGGAGCTGGATGCGTTTGTCGATATAACACCTGACAATCTTTTGCATAATATTCAATCGGATATTCTGGAACTTGAAAGTCATGCCGTGGCGGGCGTTACGCTTGAAGAGTATTCGCGTAGCGACAATAAACGACGGCTTGAACTAAACGACACCAGCGTGACTTTCCATGTTTGTCATAGTCCACAGCGCGAGGTAGAAATTCTTCATGACCGCCTGCTGGCAATGCTGGAAGCGGATCCCACGCTGACGCCGCGCGATATTATTGTGATGGTGGCGGATATCGACAGCTACAGCCCATTTATTCAGTCGGTCTTTGGCAGTGCGCCAGCTGAGCGTTACTTACCTTATGCGATTTCCGACCGTCGGGCGCGCCAGTCTCATCCTGTCTTACAGGCCTTTATTAGCCTGCTGTCGCTGCCGGATAGCCGTTTTGTCTCAGAAGATGTGCTGGCATTACTGGATGTGCCCGTGCTGGCGGCGCGTTTCAATATCGATGAAGAAGGGCTGCGCTATCTTCGGTTATGGGTCAATGAATCTGGGATTCGCTGGGGAATTGACGACGATAACGTGCGTGAACTGGAACTTCCGCCTACAGGTCAGCATACCTGGCAATTTGGTTTAACGCGCATGCTGCTCGGCTACGCGATGGAAAGCGCGCAGGGCGAGTGGCAATCGGTATTGCCATACGATGAGTCCAACGGTTTGATTGCCGAGTTGGTAGGGCATCTGGCCTCGTTGCTGATGCAGCTCAATCTCTGGCGTAGAGGGTTAGCGCAGGAGCGCCCGCTGGAAGAGTGGCTGCCCGTTTGTCGGGACATGCTTAATGATTTCTTCCTGCCGGATGCAGATACCGAAGCGGCGATGACACTGATTGAACAGCAGTGGCAGGCCATTATCACTGAAGGTCTGGGGGCTGAGTATGGTGATGCCATACCGCTTTCTCTATTGCGAGATGAGCTGGCTCAGCGTCTTGACCAGGAGCGCATTAGCCAGCGCTTCCTGGCGGGGCCAGTTAACATTTGTACGCTGATGCCGATGCGCTCTATTCCTTTCAAGGTGGTTTGCCTGCTGGGTATGAACGATGGCGTTTATCCGCGTCAGCTTGCGCCGTTGGGCTTTGATTTGATGAGTCAAAAACCGATGAGGGGCGATCGCAGCCGTCGCGATGATGACCGCTACCTGTTTCTTGAAGCATTGATTTCAGCACAGCAAACGCTCTACATCAGCTACATTGGCCGCTCCATTCAGGACAACAGCGAGCGCTTCCCGTCGGTACTGGTGCAGGAACTGATGGACTACATCGGGCAAAGCCACTATCTGCCGGGCGATGAATCATTGACCTGCGATCAAAGCGAAGCCCGGGCAAAAGCACACATTACCCGTTTGCATACCCGTATGCCCTTTGATGCACAAAACTATCTACCGGGCGAACAGCAAAGCTATGCCCGGGAATGGCTGCCTGCGGCGAGCCTGTCAGGAAAAGCGCACACGGATTTTGTCCAGACGCTTCCCTTTGAGATGCCTGAAGCGCTGACGCTGGAAACGCTGCAGCGATTTTGGGCTCATCCGGTAAGGGCTTTTTTCCAGATGCGTCTGAGGGTCAACTTCCGCTCTGAAGAAAGTGAGATCCCGGAAACGGAACCGTTCACTCTTGAAGGATTAACCCGCTATCAGCTTAATCAGCAATTGCTTAACACGCTGGTTGAAGAGAAGGATGCTGAACAACTGTTTCGCCGTTTTCGTGCGGCGGGCACGCTTCCCTATGGGCCATTTGGCGAAATTCTGTGGGATACGCAGCGTCAGGAGATGCAGTCGCTGGCTGAACGCATTATCGCCTGTCGTCAGCCCTGCCAGAGTATGGAAATCGATCTTAACTGTAACGGCGTGCAAATCACCGGTTGGCTGCCACAGGTGCAAGAGGACGGTTTGTTGCGCTGGCGCCCATCTTTGATAAGCATTGCGCAGGGTGTGCAACTTTGGCTGGAACATCTTGTCTATTGTGCCAGTGGCGGTACGGGAGAGAGCCGGTTGTTCCTGCGTAAAGACGGGGAATGGCGTTTTCCGCCACTGGATGCAGAGCAGGCACTGCTGTACCTGTCGCAGCTCATTGACGGGTATCGGGAAGGCATGTCGTCACCATTGCTGGTATTGCCCGAAAGCGGCGGCGCCTGGATAAAAACCTGTTATGACGCCGTAAATGATGCCATGTTAGATGACGATGCAACGTTGCAAAAAGCGCGCAGTAAGTTTCTGCAGGCCTATGAAGGCAACATGATGGTACGGGGTGAAGGTGATGATATCTGGTATCAGCGTCTTTGGCGTCAGCTGGATGCGGCTACGCTTGAGACCATTGTTTTACAGTCTCAGCACTACCTGTTACCGATTTTTCGCTTTAATCAGTCATGATGATTGTATAAAAATTGCGCAGTTCGATGGCTTCCACTATGATGCGCATTCTGTCACGGACTGATTCTTACAAAGAGAGGATGCTGGCTCGTTCAGCACATAGTCTTGCCCTGTTCAGACCACGTATTTATGCGTGCTTTGCTGTGAACAGGTGAATACGTTAATGATGAGGTTTGTGAATGCCCCGCAGCACCTGGTTCAGCGCATTACTGTTGTTCGTCGCCCTTTGGGTTCCCGTAAGTCAGGCAGATACCGGTTGGCAGCCTTTAGCTGAAACCATCCGTAAAAGCGATAAAGACACCCGCCAGTATCAGGCCGTGCGCCTTGATAACGGCATGGTCGTGTTGCTGGTATCCGATCCTCAGGCCGTGAAATCCCTTTCTGCACTGGTGGTTCCCGTGGGCTCGCTGGAAGATCCGGACGAGCATCAGGGGCTGGCGCATTATCTCGAACACATGTGTCTGATGGGCTCGAAAAAATACCCACAGCCGGACAGTCTGGCTGAATTCCTGAAAATGCACGGCGGCAGCCACAATGCCAGCACCGCGCCTTACCGTACGGCCTTCTATCTTGAAGTCGAAAACGACGCGTTGGTGGGGGCGGTGGATCGCCTGGCGGACGCTATTGCCGATCCGTTGCTGGATAAAAAATATGCCGATCGTGAGCGTAACGCGGTTAACTCCGAGCTGACGCTGGCGCGTACCCGAGACGGGATGCGTATGGCGCAGGTGAGTGCTGAGACCATCAACCCGGCGCACCCTGGCTCGCGTTTCTCCGGCGGAAATCTCGAGACATTAAGCGATAAACCGGGAAACCCGGTGGTGCAGGCATTACAAAAATTTCATGAAAAGTACTACTCCGCGAACCTGATGAAGGCGGTGATTTATAGCAATAAGCCGCTGCCAGAGCTGGCGCGGATAGCTGCTGACACCTTTGGACGCGTACCGAACAGAAATATCGCAAAGCCTGAAATTACCGTACCGGTAGTCACCGACGCGCAAAAGGGCGTCATCATCCACTATGTTCCGGCAATGCCGCGTAAAGTACTGCGCGTCGAGTTTCGTATCGATAACAACAGCGCGCAGTTCCGCAGTAAAACCGATGAGCTGGTTACCTATCTGATTGGTAATCGTAGCCCTGGCACGTTGTCTGACTGGCTGCAAAAGCAGGGACTGGTTGAAGGTATTCGTGCGGATTCCGATCCGGTGGTGAATGGGAACAGCGGCGTGTTAGCCATTTCCGCGACGTTAACCGACAAAGGGCTGGCGAACCGCGATGAAGTTGTTGCGGCAATTTTCAGTTATCTCAATCTGTTACGCGATAAAGGCGTCGATAAACGCTATTTTGACGAACTGGCGCACGTACTGGATCTCGATTTCCGTTATCCCTCCATCACCCGTGATATGGACTACGTGGAATGGCTGGCTGATACCATGATCCGCGTTCCTGTCGAACATACGCTGGATGCGGTGAATATTGCCGACCAGTACGATGTGAAAGCCGTTGAGCAACGCCTGGCAATGATGACGCCACAGAATGCGCGTATCTGGTATATCAGTGCGAAAGAACCGCATAATAAAACCGCTTATTTTGTCGATGCGCCTTACCAGGTGGATAAAATCAGCGACAAAACCTTTGCCGACTGGCAGAAAAAAGCGCAGGGCATTGCGCTGTCGTTACCGGAGTTGAACCCCTACATTCCGGATGATTTCACGCTGATTAAAACGGATAAAAAATACGCTCACCCGGAACTGATCGTTGATGAGCCGGATCTACGCGTGGTGTATGCGCCGAGCCAGTATTTTGCCAGTGAGCCGAAGGCTGACGTCAGCGTGATCCTGCGTAACCCGAAGGCCATGGACAGCGCCCGCAACCAGGTATTATTCGCACTTAACGATTACCTGGCGGGGATTTCGCTCGATCAGTTAAGCAATCAGGCGTCGGTAGGTGGAATTGGTTTCTCTACCAACGCTAACAATGGGTTGATGCTTAACGCCAACGGCTATACCCAACGTCTGCCGCAGCTTTTTCAGGCGCTGCTGAGCGGCTATTTCAGCTACACCTCAACGGATGAACAGCTGGAACAGGCGAAATCCTGGTATGCCCAGATGATGGATTCTGCAGAGAAGGGTAAAGCCTACGATCAGGCAATTATGCCAGTGCAGATGCTTTCTCAGGTGCCGTACTTCTCACGCGATGAGCGCCGTAAACTACTGCCTTCCATCACCCTGAAAGAGGTGATGACGTACCGCGACGCCTTAAAAACCGGTGCGCGGCCTGAATTCCTGGTAATTGGTAATATGAGCGCCGCTCAGGCGACGACCATGGCGCGGGATATCCAACAACAGCTTGGCGCTAACGGGTCACAGTGGTGTCGCAATAAAGATGTGGTTGTGGACAAGAAGCAGTCCGTCATCTTTGAAAAAGCAGGCAGTAGCACGGACTCCGCGCTGGCGGCGGTATTTGTGCCAACCGGATACGATGAATACGCCAGTTCAGCCTACAGCGCCATGTTAGGGCAGATTGTTCAGCCGTGGTTCTACAATCAACTGCGTACTGAAGAGCAGTTAGGCTACGCTGTATTTGCTTTCCCGATGAGTATCGGCCGTCAGTGGGGAATGGGGTTCCTGCTGCAAAGCAATGATAAGCAGCCGTCTTATCTTTGGGAGCGTTATAAAGCGTTCTTCCCGACGGCGGAAGCGAAGCTGCGGGCGATGAAACCTGAAGAGTTTGCGCAAATTCAGCAGGCGATTATTGCGCAAATGCTGCAGGCGCCGCAAACGCTGGGGGAAGAAGCCTCACAGTTAAGCAAAGATTTTGATCGCGGCAATATGCGCTTCGATTCACGTGATAAAATAGTGGCTCAGATTAAACTGCTGACGCCGCAAAAACTTGCCGACTTCTTCCATCAGGCGGTGGTTAAGCCGCAAGGCATGGCGATACTGTCACAGGTTTCCGGCAGTCAGAACGGGAAAGCAGAATATGTGCACCCGGAAGGCTGGAAAGTGTGGCAGACCGTCAGCGCGTTGCAGCAAACCTTACCCCTGATGAGTGATAAGAATGAATGATGCCGCTGAGTCCCTTGATCCACTGCGCTTGCCCCTGACGGGCGAGCGCCTGATTGAAGCCTCTGCGGGCACCGGTAAAACCTTTACCATCGCCGCCCTGTATTTACGTTTACTGCTTGGACTGGGCGGCTCTGCCGCCTTTCCTCGTCCTCTGACCGTTGAAGAACTGCTCGTGGTCACCTTCACCGAGGCGGCCACCGAAGAGTTGCGCGGTCGAATTCGTAGCAACATTCATGAACTGCGAATTGCCTGCCTGCGTGAAAAGACCGACAACCCGCTATATGCCCGTTTGTTAGATGAAATCGCCGATAAAAAACAGGCCGCTCACTGGCTGCTATTGGCTGAAAGACAGATGGATGAAGCGGCGGTGTTTACCATCCACGGCTTTTGTCAGCGTATGCTCAGTCTCAACGCCTTTGAATCAGGCATGCTGTTCGAACAGCAACTGATAGAAGATGAATCGCTGCTGCGCTATCAGGCCTGTGCGGACTTCTGGCGTCGACACTGCTATCCGCTACCCCGCGACATTGCGCAGGTGATTTTTGAAACGTGGAAAGGACCGCAGGCTCTGCTGAGAGACATCGATCGCTATCTGCAGGGGGAAGCGCCGGTCATCAAGGCTCCGCCGTCTGATGACGAAACGCTGGCTTCCCGGCACGAACAAATTCTCACGCGCATTAACCAGATCAAGCAGCAATGGCGTGATTCCGTTGATGAGCTGGATGGCCTGCTGGAAGCCTCCGGGATCGACCGGCGTAAATTTAATCGTGGTAACCAGGGCAAGTGGATCGAAAAGATCAGCGCATGGGCGCAAGAAGAAACCCAAAGTTATCAGCTTCCTGACGCGCTGGAGAAATTCTCACAGCGTTTTCTGGAAGAGCGCACTAAAGCGGGCGGAATAACCCCTCAGCACCCGTTGTTTGTCGCTATTGATGAACTGCTTAGCGAACCGTTAACTCTCCGCGATCTGGTGATCACCCGGGCGCTGGCGGAGATCCGTTCAGCGGTTGCCGAGGAGAAACGACGCCGCGGTGAGCTAGGCTTTGACGATATGCTCAGCCGTCTGGATGCGGCGTTGCGCAGTGAAAGCGGTGATGCGCTGGCGACGGCTATTCGTACCCGTTTTCCGGTCGCGATGATCGATGAATTTCAGGATACCGATCCGCAGCAGTACCGTATTTTTCGCCGGATCTGGCAGCATCAGCCGGATACCGCACTGCTGCTGATTGGCGACCCAAAACAGGCGATTTACGCGTTTCGCGGCGCGGATATCTTCACCTATATGAAGGCGCGCAGCGAGGTCAGCGCACACTATACGCTCGATACCAACTGGCGTTCGGCCCCCGGCATGGTCAATAGCGTAAATACGCTTTTCAGCCAGATGGATGACGCCTTTATGTTCCGCGAAATCCCCTTTAGCCCGGTAAAATTTGCAGAAAAAAACCAGTCGTTTCGGTTTGTTTTACACGGTGAGACACAGCCAGCCATGAGCATGTGGCTGATGGAAGGGGAAAGCTGCGGCGTAGGCGATTATCAGAACTACATGGCCCAGGTGTGCGCCACGCAAATTCGCGACTGGCTTAAGGCCGGGCAGTCTGGCGCTGCGCAACTGGTCAGTGGTAAAACATCCAGTCCGGTACGCGCGTCGGATATCAGCGTACTGGTTCGTAGCCGCCAGGAGGCGGCACTGGTCCGTGATGCGCTGACGCAACTGGCAATTCCCTCCGTCTACCTTTCCAACCGTGACAGCGTATTTGAAACGCTGGAAGCGCGGGAGTTGCTGTGGGTGCTGCAGGCGGTGATGACGCCGGAGCGTGAGAACACGCTGCGTAGCGCGCTGGCGACCTCAATGATGGGGCTGAATGCGCAGGATCTTGAAGCGTTAAATAACGACGAAAATGCCTGGGATGCGGTGGTCGAAGAGTTTGATGGCTATCGTCAGATCTGGCATAAACGCGGCGTGATGCCGATGCTGCGCGCGCTGATGACAACCCGCCAGATTGCGGAAAACCTGCTGGCGACGGCGGGGGGCGAACGCCGCCTGACCGATATTTTACATATCAGCGAACTGTTGCAGGAAGCAGGCTCGCAGCTGGAAAGCGAGCATGCGCTGGTGCGCTGGCTGTCCCAGCATATTCTTGAACCCGACAGCAACGCGTCCAGCCAGCAGCTCAGGCTGGAAAGCGACAAGCATCTGGTCAAAATCGTCACTATCCATAAATCTAAAGGGCTGGAGTATCCGCTGGTCTGGCTGCCGTTTATCACGAATTTCCGCGTCCAGGATCAGGCTTTCTACCACGATCGCAGCTCTTTTGAAGCCGTGCTGGATCTCAGCGATGCCGAGGAGAGCGTTGAGCTGGCTGAAGCGGAGCGTCTGGCGGAAGACCTGCGTTTGCTCTATGTCGCGCTAACCCGTTCGGTATGGCACTGCAGCCTTGGCCTGGCGCCGTTGGTGCGACGTCGGGGCGATAAAAAAGGGGATACCGATGTACATCACAGCGCCCTTGGTCGCCTGTTGCAAAAAGGTGAGCCGATGGATGCCGCGGGTCTGCGTAGTGCGATTGAAGCGTTGTGCAGTGATGATATTGCCTGCCAGACGCCTGCGCAGCCTGACGGTGAACGCTGGCAAGTTGCGCAAGCTGTTAGCTGCGAACTGAGTGCGAAAATACTGCAGCGTACGCCCGGCGATAGCTGGCGCGTGACCAGTTATTCCGGTCTGCAGCAGCGTGGGCATGGAATCGCGCAGGATCTGATCCCGCGACTGGATATTGATGCCGCAGGCGTTGGTGAGGTTATTGAAGAGTCAGGGCTTACTCCGCATCAGTTCCCGCGCGGCGCTTCGCCAGGTACATTCTTGCATAGCCTGTTTGAAGATCTCGACTTTACTCAACCGGTAGATCCGCGTTGGGTCGAGGAAAAACTGGCGTTGGGCGGTTATGACGCGCACTGGACGCCGGTTTTGACCGAATGGCTGGATGCCATTTTGCAGGCGCCTCTCAACGAGACGGGCGTGAGTTTGAGCCATCTTTCCGCGCGTGAAAAACAGGTGGAGATGGAGTTTTACCTGCCGATTTCGCAGCCGCTGATGGCCAGCCAACTTGATGCGTTAATTCGCCAATACGATCCTCTCTCCGCGGGGTGCCCTGCGTTGGAATTTATGCAGGTACGCGGCATGCTGAAAGGATTTATTGACCTGGTTTTCCGCCACCAGGGGCGTTATTACCTTCTCGATTACAAATCGAACTGGCTGGGGGAAGACAGCTCAGCGTATACGCAGCAGGCGATGGCCTCTGCCATGCAGGCGCATCGCTACGACCTGCAGTATCAACTTTATACCCTGGCGCTGCATCGCTACTTGCGCCATCGCATTGCTGATTACGATTATGAACGCCATTTTGGCGGCGTTATTTGTCTCTTCTTGCGTGGCATTGACAGTGAAAATCCGCAACAGGGAATTTACGCGACCCGACCAGACGGGGAGTTAATCGCCTTGATGGACGAGATGTTTGTCGGTGCGCCACTGGAGGAGATGTCATGACAATCCAGAAACGATTACTGGAAGCTGTGGAGCAAAAACAGCTCCGGCCTCTGGATGCCCAGTTTGCTCTGGCGGTTGCCGGAAATGATAACCCTGCCGTTGCGCTGGCGGCGGCGTTGCTTAGTCGTGAAGCAGGAGAAGGGCACGTCTGCTTACCACTTTCACGGTTATCCCTGAGCGAGGATGCCCATCCCCTTTTAAGCGCCTGGCTCGCTGAAGTGGGGGAGCCAGAAGACTGGACGGAATGTTTGCTGGCCTCCGGGGCGGTAAGCCGTGGTGAGCAACCCACGCCGCTGGTGCTGCACGGCGATCGCCTGTATCTGAATCGGATGTGGCATAACGAACGGGCGGTGGCTCGCTTTTTCAGTGAAGTTAACCACGCCATTGAGGTGGATGAACAACGGCTGACCCACACGCTGGCGGCGTTGTTTCCACCAGCGGAAGGTGTTAACTGGCAAAAAGTGGCCGCTGCGGTGGCGTTGACCCGTCGTATATCGGTGATCTCCGGCGGGCCGGGGACCGGAAAAACGACAACAGTTGCGAGGCTTTTGGCGGCGTTGATTCAGATGGCGGAGGGAGAACGCTGCCGTATTCGTCTGGCGGCTCCTACTGGAAAGGCGGCAGCGCGCCTGACTGCCTCGCTGGGCGCAGCGCTACGAGAACTGCCGTTAACCGAAGAGCAAAAGAAACGCATTCCCGATGACGCCAGTACGTTGCATCGATTATTAGGCGCTCAGCCAGGCAGTCAGCGCCTGCGTCATCATGCGGGAAACCCGCTGCATCTGGATGTGCTGGTGGTGGATGAAGCCTCGATGATTGATTTGCCGATGATGTCGCGCCTTATCGATGCGCTGCCGCCGCACGGGCGGGTGATTTTTCTTGGCGATCGTGACCAGCTCGCTTCCGTCGAAGCGGGGGCGGTGCTGGGGGATATCTGTGCTTTCGTCGGTGACGGGTTTACCCCGGAACGCGCCCGCCAGCTCAGTCGTCTGACCGGAAGCGCTATTCCGGCAGGTCTGGGAACTCAGGCCGCCGCTTTGCGCGACAGTTTGTGTCTGCTGCAAAAGAGTTACCGTTTCGGTAGCGATTCGGGAATCGGTCAGTTGGCTGCTGCGATTAATCGTGGTGACAAAGCCGCGCTCAAAACGGTCTTCCAGCAGGGGTTTAGCGACATCGAAAAACGCACGCTACATAGCAGCGAAGATTACGCCGCGATGTTGGATGAGGCGCTGGCGGGTTATGGGCACTATCTGGATTTACTGCGCGAGGGCGCTGAGCCGGATGCTGTCATTCAGGCCTTCAATGAGTATCAGCTGTTGTGCGCCCTGCGTGAAGGTCCGTTTGGCGTGGGTGGTTTGAATGAACGCCTTGAGCAGGTGATGGCGCAAAAACGTAAAATTCATCGTTCGACGCATAGCCGCTGGTATGAGGGAAGGTCGGTGATGATCGCGCGCAATGACAGTTCGCTGGGATTATTTAACGGTGATATCGGTATTGCCCTCGATCGTGGACAGGGCCTGAGGGTGTGGTTTGCGCTGCCGGACGGTTCTATCAAATCAGTCCAGCCCAGTCGCTTACCTGAACATGAAACCACCTGGGCGATGACCGTGCACAAATCGCAGGGATCTGAGTTTGACCATGCGGCGTTGATTTTACCCAGCCAGCATTCACCCGTGGTTACCCGCGAACTGGTCTATACCGCCGTCACCCGCGCGCGCCGGCGTCTGTCACTGTATGCCGATGAGCGGATATTAAGTAACGCCATTGCCACCCGCACTGAACGTCGCAGCGGATTGTCGGCGTTGTTTAATCAATAAAATTCGTCGCCGGATAAGGCATTTATACCGCATCCGGCAACGACCACTACCCCAAATCCGCCATCAGCACCTTTGACCGCCGCTGATAGTTGTACATCTCTTTCTTGCTTTCCGGCAGCAGGTCGATATCCACCGGCGTGAAACCACGTTCCTGGAACCAGTGAATGCTGCGCGTGGTCAGCACGAACAGCTTGCTCAGTCCCATTTGCCGGGCCTGCGCGGCGATCCGCTCCAGCAATACTTCCCCGCGCGATGAGCTACGGTAGTCCGGATGCACCGCCACGCACGCCATTTCGCCAATTCTCTCCTCCGGGAACGGGTACAGAGCGGCGCAGGCGATGGTCAGGTTATCGCGCTGAATAATCGTGAATTTGTCGATCTCCATTTCCAGTTGTTCGCGGGAGCGACGTACCAGAATGCCTTGCTGCTCCAGCGGGCGGATCAGCTCCAGAATCCCGCCGATATCGTTAATGGTAGCGCGGCGGATCTGCTCGGCGCTTTCCATTACGATCTGCGTACCGATCCCGTCACGGGAGAACAGTTCCTGCAGCAATGCGCCATCTTCCTGATAGCTGATCAGATGGCAGCGCCGTACCCCACTGCGACAGGCTTTCACTGCCCCGCGCAGGAAGCGCACTGTGCCGGAGCTGTAATCGCCTTTATCTTCCTGCAACTCAACGCGCGCCTGGGCTTCGTTAGGAAACAGCTCGGAAATAATATCGCCATCATCGTTGGTGACGCCCTGAGAGGAGCAAAAGCCGATCATTTTCTCTGCCTTCAGTTTGATAGCCAACTGCGTGGCGACCTCTTCTGAAGTCAGGTTAAAGCTCTCTCCAGTGACGGAAACGGCGACCGGGCCCATCAGCACAATCGCGCCACTGTCTAACTGCCGGTGAATGGCATCTTCATCAATACGACGAATACGTCCGCTATGGCAGTAATCCACGCCGTCATCAACGCCCAGCGGCTGGGAGATAATAAAATTACCGCTGACCACATTGATGTGCGCCCCCTGCAATGGCGTATTATTCAGGCTCATTGACAGGCGGGCGGTAATATCAAGCTGAAGTAACCCTGCCGCCTGTTTGACCAGCTCCAGGGTTTTAGCGTCGGTAACGCGCGTATTCTTGTGGTACACCGGTTCATGATGATGTGCCGCAAGATTGGCATCAATCTGCGGTCGTGCGCCATAGACCACGACAAGGCGGATGCCGAGGCTATGAAGAAGGCCAATGTCATTGACGATACTGGAAAAGTTTTCATGCTCGATGGCTTCGCCGCCCAGCATAATGACAAACGTCTTTCCCCGATGGGTATTGATATAGGGAACAGAATGGCGGAATCCCTGTACCAGTTCGGTTCTACGCTCCTTCACCACGGCACACCCTCATTGCATGATTATTCGTAATTTGTGTATTTTTATTCTGTTTTGACGCTGTGCGCAAGCGTAATTTTTACCCATGCCGAAGATTTTTCTCAGTAATGCCGTGAATATAAAAAGAATGTTTACCCTTTTATAGATGACAGATTATGCGTCATTCGCTAAAGTTTCCGGTCAATTCAGACGTTTTACGTATTACCTCAATAAAGATTTCTTTTTGCTCTGGAGAAGCATGTCGGGATCCAATTCAGCAATCAGTCGCCGCCGTTTACTGAAAGGTGCGGGTGCTATGTGGCTTTTGAGCGTCAGCCAGGTTGGTCTGGCTGCCATGAGTCAGGTCGTTGCCGTACGTGTCTGGCCAGCGTCCAGCTACACCCGCGTCACGGTAGAATCTAACCGTCTGCTGAAATACAAACAGTTTGCCCTGAGTAATCCTGAGCGTGTGGTTGTGGATATTGAAGGCGTTAATTTGAACTCGGTGCTCAAGGGCATGGGTGCGCAGATCCGTCCTGACGATCCGTATATTAAATCGGCGCGCGTCGGGCAGTTTGACCCACAGACCGTGCGGATGGTGTTCGAGCTGAAACAGAATGTGAAGCCGCAACTTTTTGCGCTGGCTCCGGTGGCAGGCTTTAAAGAACGTCTGGTGATGGATCTCTATCCTGCTAATGCCCAGGATGTTCAGGATCCGCTGCTGGCGTTGCTGGAAGAATACAACAAGGGCGATCTGGACAAACAGGTGCCGCCTGCGCAAAGTGGCCCGCAGCCGGGTAAAGCGGGGCGCGATCGTCCCATTGTCATTATGCTCGACCCAGGGCATGGCGGAGAGGACTCCGGTGCGGTGGGGAAATACAAGACGCGTGAAAAAGATGTGGTGCTGCAGATTGCCCGACGCCTGCGAGCCCTCATAGAGAAAGAGGGCAACATGAAGGTCTTTATGACGCGAAATGAAGATATCTTCATTCCGCTTAAAGTCCGCGTGGCGAAAGCGCAGAAGCAGCGTGCAGACCTGTTTGTCTCTATTCACGCCGATGCATTTACCAGTCGACAGCCCAGAGGTTCGTCGGTATTTGCGCTCTCCACCAAAGGGGCGACCAGCACCGCCGCGAAATATCTGGCGCAAACTCAGAACGCCTCGGATTTGATTGGCGGCGTCAGCAAGAGCGGCGATCGCTACGTCGACCATACCATGTTCGACATGGTGCAATCGCTGACCATCGCCGACAGCCTGAAGTTTGGTAAAGCGGTATTGAATAAGCTCGGTAAAGTCAACAATCTGCATAAGAACCAGGTTGAACAAGCCGGGTTTGCGGTACTTAAAGCGCCGGATATTCCGTCTATTCTGGTGGAAACCGCATTTATCAGTAACGTTGAGGAAGAGCGCAAGCTCAAAACTGCGACCTTCCAGCAGGAAGTTGCAGAGTCGATTCTGGCGGGGATCAAAGCCTACTTTGCCGATGGTGCGACGCTGGCGAGAAGGGGATAACAAAAAAGCGCTGAAAAGCGCTTTTTTTATGGACCACAGATACAAAAAAACACCCTTTAGGGTGTTTATAATGTTGGTTGCGGGGGCCGGATTTGAACCGACGACCTTCGGGTTATGAGCCCGACGAGCTACCAGGCTGCTCCACCCCGCGTCACCGTACTGCTTTATATTTTATCAAATTTGATTGGTTGCGGGGGCCGGATTTGAACCGACGACCTTCGGGTTATGAGCCCGACGAGCTACCAGGCTGCTCCACCCCGCGTCACCGTACTGCTTTTATTTCATCAAATTTTAATTGGTTGCGGGGGCCAGATTTGAACTGACGACCTTCGGGTTATGAGCCCGACGAGCTACCAAGCTGCTCCACCCCGCGTCCGTGGATGCGCACTATACTCTGCTCGCATTTTCATGCAACCCTTTTTTCACCTTGATCACGTTTTTAAGGTGAAAATGAACAAAAACAACGCATTCTGGATTGTTTTTTGCTCAAAATTTGCGTTCGGGTATGTATACGCATTTCATTAGGTTCGGGGGTTTGTTATCTTCGTCTCGCATTCAGGCAACATAAGACGAGAACAATGAAAGGACGTTGGGCAAAATATCTTCTTGCGGGAGCAGTCGTCGCGATGCTCGCCGCGTGTTCCTCAAAACCCACCGATCGTGGGCAGCAGTATAAAGACGGGAAATTTACCCAGCCTTTCTCACTGGTGAACCAGCCTGATGCGGTTGGCGCACCAATCAATGCCGGTGATTTCGCCGAGCAGGTTAATCAAATTCGCAGCGCTTCGCCACGTTTGTACGGCAACCAGAGCAACGTTTACAACGCTATCCAGCAGTGGTTACATGCGGGCGGTGATACGCGCAGTATGCGCCAGTTTGGTATTGATGCCTGGCAAATGGAAGGGGCGGACAACTACGGTAACGTCCAGTTTACCGGTTACTACACGCCGGTTATCCAGGCGCGCCATACGCGCCAGGGCGAGTTTCAGTATCCTATCTATCGCATGCCGCCAAAACGTGGGCGCTTACCAAGCCGTGCCGAGATCTACGCGGGCGCGCTGAGCGACAACTACATTCTGGCGTACAGCAACTCCCTAATGGATAACTTCATTATGGATGTGCAGGGTAGTGGTTACATCGATTTTGGCGATGGCAGTCCGCTTAACTTCTTTAGCTATTCCGGGAAAAACGGCCACGCCTATCGCAGCATCGGTAAGGTGCTTATCGACCGTGGCGAAGTGAAAAAAGAAGATATGTCGATGCAGGCTATTCGCCATTGGGGTGAAACGCACAGCGAAGCCGAAGTGCGTGAGCTGTTGGAGCAGAACCCATCATTTGTCTTCTTTAAACCGCAATCTTTTGCACCGGTCAAAGGGGCCAGCGCGGTACCGTTGATTGGCCGCGCATCTGTGGCTTCTGACCGCAGTATCATTCCGGCGGGCACAACATTGCTGGCGGAAGTCCCGTTACTGGACAATAACGGCAAGTTTACCGGCCAGTACGAACTGCGCCTGATGGTGGCGTTAGATGTGGGTGGCGCTATTAAAGGGCAACACTTCGATATCTATCAGGGCATTGGTGCTGACGCCGGACACCGTGCGGGGTGGTATAATCACTACGGTCGCGTCTGGGTACTGAAAACAGCGCCGGGTACGGGTAACGTGTTCAGCGGTTAATAGCCGGATGGCGCTCGATATTAATGAATTTGAGGTGTTATGTCTGTGGTTATCAGTGATGCCTGGCGCCAGCGTTTTGGCGGTACGGCGCGTCTGTATGGCGAAAATGCGCTGCAGTTGTTTGCCCAATCGCACGTTTGTGTGGTCGGGATTGGCGGGGTAGGGTCGTGGGCGGCGGAAGCGCTGGCGCGTACCGGTATTGGCGCCATCACGCTCATCGATATGGATGATGTGTGCGTCACCAATACTAACCGCCAGATCCATGCTCTGCGCGATAACGTAGGCCTGGCAAAAGCTGAAGTGATGGCTGAACGTATCCGCCAGATTAACCCGGAGTGCCGGGTGAACGTGGTCGATGATTTTGTCACGCCGGATAATGTTGCTGAGTATATGAGTGCGGGTTATTCGTATGTCATTGATGCTATTGATAGCGTGCGCCCAAAAGCGGCACTGATCGCCTGGTGTCGGCGTAACAAAATTCCGCTGGTGACCACCGGTGGTGCGGGAGGGCAGATCGACCCGACGCAGATACAGGTCGTTGATTTGGCAAAAACTATCCAGGATCCGCTGGCAGCCAAGCTACGCGAGCGACTGAAAAGCGATTTTGGCGTGGTGAAAAACAGCAAAGGCAAGCTGGGCGTGGACTGTGTGTTCTCGACCGAAGCGCTGGTTTACCCGCAGGCAGATGGCTCGGTATGTGCGATGAAGGCGACGGCGGAAGGGCCGAAGCGCATGGATTGCGCATCCGGTTTTGGCGCGGCCACTATGGTGACCGCCACCTTTGGCTTTGTTGCCGTCTCACACGCGCTGAAGAAGATGATGGCGAAAGCGGCGCGCCAGAGTTGAGTGTGTTGTGCCGGATAAGACGCGTTCGCGTCGCCATCCGGCAACCATCAAACCTGTCGGGCAGCCTCAAGAATCGCCTCGTTCAGAGCATGCAGCCCCTGGGTACGCGAGGCGCTGAGCTGCGCGCGTAAACCTAGCTCGTCAAATAATGCCATAGGCGAATGCGCCAGTAACTCGGCTGCAGTTTTACCTTCGACCGCCGTGAGTAATACCGCCAGCAGCCCGCGTACAATGCGACCTTCGCTGTCGCCGAAGAAATGCAAAGTACCATTCTCATGAAGGGTATGCCCCAGCCAAACGCGGTTTTCGCAGCCCGCGATCTCTTTGGCCTGTGCCTTTAGCGAATCAGGAAGAGCTGGCAACTGCTTACCCAGCAGAATCAGCTGGCGATATTTATCTTCCCACTGGGTGAGCGAGGTAAAGGTATTGCGTAACGTCTCTTCCGTTACGGTTGTGCCAAACGGGTGTCCAGCGAACAGAGGGCTTGTCATTAATCCACCAATATTTCCAGCGCGCGGTCAATGGCTGCGACCAACGCATCTACATCACTTTGCGTATTATAAGGTGCAAATGAGGCGCGTAGCGTCCCGGATACGCCCAGTTCTGCCAGCAGCGGTTGCGCACAGTGTTGTCCTGCACGCAGTGCAATGCCATATTCGGCCAGCAGTGTCACCATGTCGCTGTGATGAACGCCTGCGAAATCAAAGGCTAACAGACTTGAGTCCTGGCAGCGGAAGGAGCGAAAGCCGGGGCGTTTCGCCAGCGCATCTTCTGCCAACGTCGCCAGACCCCGGCTCCAGTTTTCGGCCTGCACCACGTCAACGTCCGCCAGCCATTCGAGCGCCGCGCTTAGTCCGATAACGCCAGCAACGTTAGGCGTACCGGCCTCCAGCTTCCATGGAGCAGCCTGGGTGGTGAAACCGTCAAAACTGACTTCGCTAATCATTTTACCGCCACCGAGCCAGGTAGACATGGCATCCAGCAGTTCCGGTTTACCGTACAGCACGCCAATGCCGGTGGGGCCATACAGCTTGTGGCCCGAGAACGCATAGAAATCAATGTCTAATTGCTGTACGTCGGCGGGGAAATGGACAATCCCCTGGGCACCATCCACCATCACCACCATTCCAGCCGCATGGGCGAGCGTAATGGCGCGGGCTAAATCCGGGCAACCGCCGGTAACGTTCGACATCTGCCCAAGCGCCAGAATGCGGCTGCGTGGAGTGATGAGTTGCGCGAGGCTTTCAACGTCTGGCAATAAATGGGCATTAAGCGGCAGCCTGACGACCTTCGCCCCCGTTTGCTCCGCCACCATCAGCCAGGGCACGAGGTTGGCATGATGCTCTGCTGCGCTAACGATAATCTCATCACCCGGTTGTAAGCGCGGTCGCGCATAGCTTTGGGCAACCATGTTGATCGCTTCCGTCGTACCGCGGGTCCAGACGATTGTTTTGTCATCCGGCGCATTAATCAGGCTTGCGACTTTTTCCCGTGCGGCTTCATAGCGTGCGGTCAGGCGTTGTGCTTCGGCAAACTGGCTGCGGTGGACGTTCCCGGCGCTCAGGCTATAAAACTGATGGGTGGCCTCAATCACTGCCTGCGGCTTCAGTGCGGTAGCAGCGCTGTCGAGATAGACGCCAGCATCGTTGAGTGCGGGAAATTGCGCGCGAAACTGCGCGGGGTTAAAAGCGTTCATGGTATTCCTCAGTTCAGTAAACCGATCGTGGCGCAAAAAGGGCGCTGATACAAGGGGTGTGCTAACCATCGGAATACTCTGGATATCCTGGCAAAGTCCACGCAGTGTCTTATGCTATATACCGTTAGGCGAGCAATTTAGCCTGTTACGGAGTGTGTTTTTAATAGCATAAATCGCTTTAAGGAGAAAAAGATGAAAAAGACTGCCGCAATTATCTCTGCTTGTATGCTGACTTTTGCCCTGAGCGCCTGTTCTGGTTCGAATTACGTGATGCACACCAATGATGGTCGATCAATCGTATCTGATGGTAAGCCACAGACCGATAATGAAACGGGGATGATTTCGTATAAAGACGCTAACGGCAACAAACAGCAGATTAACCGTACCGATGTGAAAGAGATGGTAGAACTGGATAACTAACCGGTCGTCCATCGACTAAGAGTCGGACAAAAAAAAGCACCGCAATTTGGCGGTGCTACATTAATCACTATGGACAGACAGGGTAAATGTACAGGAAGTGAAAAAGGGTAGCCTTGCTACCATGGTCTGAATCGCAGACCAATTGCAAACACAACAACACAACATCACAACCGTAAGCCAAAAGCCCACCAGAACACGCATTCCGATAAAACTTTTCGTTCCGGCTTCAGGAAGTGCCGCCACTATAGGTATTTGCTGGTAGAACCTCAACGGACAATTTATAATGGCTCAGATAAAAAAAACTAATAGGTTACAACCTGTTGGTTAATTGTTAAATTCATTTAACATCAAAGCCTAAAAGTCATGTCAAAACGATTACCACCCCTAAATGCGTTGCGTGTTTTTGATGCTGCAGCGCGTCATTTAAGCTTTACTCGCGCAGCAGAAGAGCTTTTTGTGACGCAGGCCGCAGTAAGTCATCAAATCAAGTCACTTGAGGATTTCCTGGGGCTGAAGCTGTTTCGTCGACGCAATCGATCTTTGCTGTTAACGGAAGAAGGCCAAAGCTACTTTCTCGACATCAAAGAGATTTTTTCGCAATTAACCGACGCGACGCGTAAACTTCAGGCACGCAGTGCAAAAGGTGCGCTCACTGTGAGTTTATTGCCCAGTTTTGCAATCCAATGGATGGTTCCCAGACTCTCTAGCTTTAACTCAGCTTATCCGGGAATCGATGTCAGGATCCAGGCGGTGGACCGTCAGGAAGACAAACTGGCTGACGACGTTGATGTGGCGATTTTCTACGGACGTGGCAACTGGCCGGGTCTGCGTGTTGAAAAATTGTACGCAGAATATCTATTGCCGGTCTGCTCGCCGCTATTACTCACCGGTGATAAACCGCTAAAGACGCCCGAAGATCTGGCGAAACACACATTATTGCACGATGCGTCGCGCCGTGACTGGCAAGCCTATACGCGCCAGCTTGGCCTGAATCATATCAACGTACAGCAGGGACCCATCTTCAGCCATAGCGCCATGGTGCTCCAGGCTGCTATCCATGGACAGGGAATTGCGTTGGCTAATAACGTCATGGCGCAATCCGAAATAGAAGCCGGACGTCTGGTCTGTCCGTTTAATGATGTTCTGGTCAGCAAAAACGCATTTTATCTGGTTTGTCATGACAGTCAGGCAGAACTGGGTAAAATAGCCGCCTTCCGTCAGTGGATTCTGGCGAAAGCGGCCACGGAACAAGAAAAATTCCGCTTTCGTTATGAACAATAATTTACGTAGGGTATTCACATGACCAGCCGTTTTATGCTGATTTTTGCCGCCGTAAGTGGCTTTATCTTTGTGGCGTTGGGCGCCTTTGGGGCACATGTTCTGAGTAAAACCCTCGGTGTCGTTGAGATGGGGTGGATCCAGACTGGCCTCGAGTATCAGGCGTTCCATACGCTGGCTATATTTGGCCTGGCCGTCGCCATGCAGCGGCGCATTAGCATTTGGTTTTACTGGAGTAGCGTGTTTTTGGCATTAGGAACGGTGCTGTTTAGCGGCAGCCTGTATTGCCTCGCGCTCTCGCATTTACGCCTGTGGGCGTTTGTTACCCCCGTCGGCGGTTTCAGCTTCCTTGTGGGCTGGGCGCTGATGTTAGTGGGCGCTATTCGATTGAAACGTAAGGGCGTTAGCCATGAATAAGGTTGTATTGTTGTGTCGCCCAGGTTTTGAAAAAGAGTGCGCCGCAGAAATTACGGATAAAGCAGGACGCCGGGAAATCTTCGGTTTTGCCCGCGTGAAAGACAATGCGGGTTACGTCATCTTCGAATGCTATCAGCAGGACGATGCCGAAAAGTTAGTGAAAGAGTTGCCGTTTAGCTCGTTGATTTTTGCCCGTCAAATGTTTGTGGTGGGCGAACTGCTGCAATATTTACCGCCGGAAGACCGCATTACGCCGATTGTCGGCATGTTGCAGGGCGTGGTGGAGAAAGGCGGCGATCTGCGCGTTGAAGTTGCTGATACCAATGAAAGCAAAGAGTTGGTTAAATTTTGCCGTAAGTTTACCGTACCGCTGCGCGCGGCGCTGCGGGAAGCGGGTGTGCTGGCAAAGTATGAAACGCCAAAACGTCCGGTGGTTCATGTGTTCTTTATCGCACCAGGCTGTTGCTATACCGGCTATTCCTGGCCTGACAATAACTCCCCGTTCTACATGGGCATTCCGCGTCTGAAGTTCCCGGCCGATGCGCCGAGCCGTTCAACACTGAAGCTGGAAGAAGCGCTGCACGTGTTTATTCCTGCCGATGAGTGGGATGAACGTCTGGCTAACGGAATGTATGCGGTGGATTTAGGGGCATGCCCGGGCGGTTGGACCTATCAACTGGTTAAACGCAACATGTGGGTTTACTCCGTGGATAATGGTCCGATGGCGCAAAGCCTGATGGATACCGGACAAGTTACCTGGCTGCGCGAAGACGGATTTAAGTACCGGCCAAATCGCAATAACATTTCGTGGATGGTTTGCGACATGGTGGAAAAGCCCGCGAAGGTTGCCGCCCTGATGGCGCAATGGCTGGTCAACGGCTGGTGTCGAGAGACTATCTTCAACCTCAAGCTGCCGATGAAAAAACGCTACGAAGAGGTGTCGCAAAACCTGGCTTATATTCAGGCACAGCTTGACGAGCATGGCGTAAATGCCCAGATTCAGGCGCGTCAGCTGTATCATGACCGTGAAGAAGTCACTGTGCACGTCCGTCGCCTGTGGGCTGCTGTTGGTGGTCGTCGCGACGAGCGATAAGGTAAAATTGCAGGCCGGATGAAGGCGTAAATGTCTCATCCGGCCTGCATTGTTTCAATCAGCGGCGTATCTGAAATAATATGCGTCACATCATCCAGATGCCCAATCCGGGCCTCTCCCGAACGATTAAATTTACTTTTATCGATCAGCAATAATGACTGCGCTGCGCGCTTAAGCAGAATGGACTTGAAGTCGGCATTGGTCGCGTTAGAGTCCCAGAGTGCGCCGTCGCTGTCGATCCCTGCGCAGGAAAAAATAAACAGATCGATCTCGAGTGGTTTGAGCTGCGAGATGAGCGAGGGGTTAACATAGCAACCGTATTTACGCTCAAGGCGACCGCCGGAGCTGATTAGCTGAAGGTGTTCGCGTTTAGCCAATTCCTGGCAAATGGGCTGGCTGTTGGTAAAGACGTGAATGTTGATGTCCGGTAACTGTCGCGCCAGGTACCAGCACGTTGAGCTGGCGTCCAGGGCTATCACCATACCTTCTTCGATCCATGCCAGCGCTTCGCGGGCAATATTCGCTTTGTGGGCATAGTGGCTTTTGAGTCGCATATGAAACGGGTCGCCGCTGTCCTGATTTTCCCGATGAATCACTTTGGCCCGCCCGTGATTGCGCAGCACTTTTCCCTGGGCTTGTAGCTCGCTGAGATCGCGGCGGATGGTCTCTTTGCTGACCTTAAGTTGCAAAGCAAGGGTTTCGGTTGTCAGATTTTTGTGGTTGGTAAGCAGATCTACGATCGCCTGCTGGCGCGCCGCTTTCATGTTCTGATCCTCATCTTATGATGAATGCCCGTAGCTGACGGGCATTCAGACCAGAGATTACGGGGTTACTCCTTTTTTTAATAGAATATTCCCGTACTTTGCCCGCTCTCCAGTGATAACGATCGCAAACGCCTGTTGCGCGCGTTCATAGAAGGCATAGCGGTCAATACGCGTGATGTCCGGGCAGGGGGTTTGCAGTGAAAGCGCCTGACGATAGCGGGCCTCGACGTCAGGATCGAGGGCATCGCCTTCAACAGCCGCCATCATCACCAGCGGTGGGGCATAGCTGTCCAGTTCAAAGAGCGGAATAATCGCCTGTAGAAGGTCGCTGACCAATAGACCGTCGGCGCGGATAACCTGCGGTCCCATGCTGTGGGCCGGGAAGTGGGCATCGGAAAATATAATCTCATCGCCGTGCCCCATCTCAGCCAGCACCTTCAGCAGGTCGGGCGAAATTAAGGGAGATATTGTTTTGAGCATGTTACTCGACTCCTGTTAGTTCGGATTCGGTTTGCGGATAGAAGTAACGGTACTGGTAGCGTACCTGCCCGCGTGCCTGTTCCGGTGAGGCAAATTCCCCAATGCCCGACCACGCAAACATTGCGGCACCTGCCACGGTGGTTTCGGCGTCATCCAGCACTTTGACAGGTATCCCGAGAACATTCGCTTTGATCTGATTCCACAACGCGTTACGGCTTCCCCCACCAACCAATAGCAGTTCTGTGGCCTGGAAATGACCGATTTTTTCCAGCGTATGGAGGTTTCGCTGCAGCTGTTCTGTCAGTCCTTCCAGCGCGGCGCGATAAAAGTGCCCACGGGTGGTATTGAGCGTAACCCCTTGCCAGCCCGCATTCTGACAGGCCAGCAGGTCGCAGTGCATCTTCACACCTTCGGCGCCTGCCGGGATGGCCCTGGCTTCGTCAATCAGCGTCTGCCAGGGGGTGTCGGCAGTCCACAGCAGCTTACGCACCCACTCGAGTACACCGGAAGCCAGCCACTGCATGCCGGGGTTATTAAGTCCAGCCTGGCTATCCAGCTCACAAGTGGAACCCGCATATTGGCTGAGCTGGGAGGTATCCACCTGCGCACTGCGCACCATCAGAATTTCCCATGTGCCGGAAGAGAGCACCGGTTCATCTGGTTGGGCTCCAGCGCCAAATAGCGCAAACTGCGTGTCGTGGCCGGCAGAGATGACCGGAATTCCCGCCGTAAGCCCGAGCAGGCTGGCAGCCTCCGGTTGCAAAGCCCCAATCTTTTCGCCTGCTTCAACCAGGCGCGGGAACAGACGGCGCGGTATGCCCGTAGCATGCAAAATGTCATGACTAAAATCGCGCTGCCGGATGTCCAGCAACTGGCTGGTGCCCGCCATGGTGATATCTGTAGTGAACTCGCCGGTTAAACGGTGGTTGATAAGCGACGAGATAAACAACCAGGCGTGCGCCTGCTCCAGAAATTGCGGATGGTTTTCTTTCAGCCACACCAGTTTATACAGCGTGTTGAAGCTAAATGCGCCGACGCCGGAAATTTCCTGCAATTGCTGCGGTGATATGTAGCGGTGAATATTCTCCATCACCGCTGCGGTGCGTGGGCATTTCCAGCTAATCACCGGATACAGCTGCTTGCCGTTCTTATCAACCAGCGTGCCGTCTACGCCAAAAGTGGTGACGGCGATCCCGCGGACATGGCAGGCGGCCAGTTGCGTGCAGAGGCGCTGACAGCAATCGGCGAAGCGTTGCAGAATGGCCTCCAGCGACCATTGATGCCAGGTACTGTTTTCTGTTGCGATGTCACTGGCGTTCGGGGTTGCTGCGCGGGCGACAATCTTTCCCTGTCGGTCAACGGCGATAGCCCGCACGTTGGTCGCGCCACAGTCGAGAACCAGGATAACGTCTTGTTTCATAATCGCTCCCCAAACGTAGCCGGATGGCGCAGCGCTTACCCGGCCTACAAAATTCACTGCGCAGGCCCGGTAAGCTTGCGCCACCGGGCCAGAGTCGCATTAACGCTTATACAGCGGGCCGTAGTTCTGGCAGGCGCGATAATCCTGGCCTTCCATATCCATACCATGGGCTGCCCAGGCTGAAGGGCGGTAAATTTTTTCGTCTTCCACGTTGTGCATACAAACCGGGATACGCAGCATGGCGGCGAGCGTAATAAAGTCCGCGCCCACGTGACCAATCGTCAGTACGCCGTGGTTTGCGCCCCAGTTAGCCATGACGGAATAGACATCGCTGAACGGGCCTTTACCGGTTAAGCGCGGGGCAAACCAGGTGGTTGGCCAGGTGGAGTTGGTGCGCGCATCAAGCTGGTCGCGCATCTCTTTCGGCAATTCCACGCTCCAGCCTTCCGCGATTTGCAGCACCGGGCCCAGGCCTTTGATGATGTTGATGCGGGTCATGGTGAACGGCACGCCGCCCTCGGTCAGGAAGCGAGAAGAATAGCCGCCGCCGCGGAAGTATTCGTGAATAGCCGGACACCATTCGGTAGCAGCCAGGCAATCATCCGCCTCTTTCTGTGAGATTTCCCAGTGCGGCTTCATAGTCGGTTTCCCTTCGCCGTCGCGCTGTTTGCAGGAGCCATCCAGCGCTGCCGAGCCGGAGTTAATCAGGTGAATAATACCGTGCTCAGCAAGGCCGGTAAGCGGTTTACCCGTGACGCGTTCAACCGCCTCTGGCGACCAGTAGGTGCGCACATCGGCAAAGACCTGCGCTGTGCCGGTGAGTTGATGACCAAACAGCATCGCCACGCCGTTCAGGCTGTCGTTTTCGGTGGCGACAACGAACGGTTCGCGAATGCCGTTCCAGTCAAAGGAGCTGTTGAGCAGTGCTTCGGCGGTATCGCCATTCGGGTATTGATCGGTCCAGTGACGCTGGCCCTGGAAGCCTGCGGCAATCGCGTTGCACCCCAGCGACTCTTCAACCCGACCTTTGTCTGCCAGTTTCTGGTTACCCTGCATCATGTCGCGAATGCACATGGCCATCAGCAGGCTCTCTTTCAGCACCGCACGGCTCTGCTCTGCGTTACGCTTATATTGCTGTGCGTTCTGATCTTCACCGTAGCGGAAGTTTTTATCCGCCCACGCCAGCGCCATTTCCAGCTCAGCTTCGTCATAGATTTTTTGGTCGATGCGACGACGCAGTTCGGTCATATCAACGGGTTGAACCTTCATTCCCAGCCAGGATTCAAAGAAGTTATGATCGACAATCGAGCCGGCAATGCCCATTGAAACACCGCCTACGGACAGGTAGCTTTTGCCTTTCATACTGGCAACCGCCAGGTCCGCGCGGGCAAAGCGCAGCAATTTTTCTTCAACATCGGCAGGGATCGTGGTGTCACCGGCATCCTGTACGTCATGGCCGTAAATAGAGAAGGCGGGAAGCCCTTTTTGATTATGCGCAGCCAATGCTGCGGCCAGATAAACTGCGCCGGGACGTTCTGTTCCGTTAAAGCCCCAGATAGCTTTCGGACGCATCGGATCCATGTCGATGGTTTCGCTACCGTAGCACCAGCATGGGGTAACAGTAATCGTCACGCCTACGTTCAGGCTGCTGAATTTTTCTTCACAGGCGGCAGATTCAGCCATCCCGGCAATGCAAGTGTCGGCAATCACACATTCAATTTGTGCACCACAGGCGTGACGAAGTTTCTCTGTGATCAGCGCAGCAGTGGCTTTGGCCATATTCATGGTTTGCTCTTCGAGCGATTCACGAACACCCATACGGCGCCCATCAATCACCGGACGAATTCCAATTTTCGGTAAGCTATTTTTGTTCATTCGAGGTTCCTCATCTCACTTTATGCCGTGCTGCAAAAGCGGATGTTGAACACCACTGTCGCAGTTGGCTGAATAACCCATTTTTGCTAACTCGAGTTAGCTTAGGTATTAGAGAGTTTTTTGCACAACTTTTTTGTTGTGGAACTGTGAGAGGCTTCACGAGAAGTGGTTAAAATTCGATCTGCGTCAAATAAACCAGGACGGGTATTTTCAATAAATCCTTTTTAAATTAATTGGTTGTAATAAATTGTCTGTTCAGCGTCACAGTTTTAAACCAAATGATTTGGCTATTTTGAGTAGCTAAAATAGCTTTAAAAGGCACTTCGCTAACTCGAGTTAGCATAATTGATAAAACGCATATGAACTTATAGGTAGTATTCGCATTAACGGTGACGATGGCTTCCTGGCAACGTTTTGCGCCTGATTCACTGATTGCAGTTTCTGTATATTGAGGAAAGCAGCAATGTCTGAAACATTTTTACAGATGAGTCATATTACGAAACGTTTTCCCGGCGTATTAGCGTTGAGTAATGTGGATTTTGCTTTACGCAAAGGAGAGGTTCATGCGCTGCTGGGTGAGAATGGCGCAGGAAAGTCTACGTTGATGAAGATTTTATCCGGTGTTTATCAGCCTGATGAAGGGGATATTATTTTTGAGGGACAACCTGTTACTTTTGCGAATCCGTTGAGTGCACAAAGCGCAGGTATCACCATCATTCACCAGGAGTTTAACCTTTTCCCTGAACTCACGGTGGAAGAAAATATATTTATTGGCAGGGAGTTTTGCAAAAATAATCGCTGGCGTCTGGATGAAAAACAACAGCGACAGGCAGCTATCGATATTTTGCAAAAATTAAACCTGAATATCTCTCCAGAAACGCTGGTGGCCGATCTGACCGTCGCGCAACAACAAATGGTTGAGATTGCTAAAGCGATATCGGTGAATGCCAAGATTCTTATTATGGATGAACCGACGGCAGCGCTGACCGAAACGGAAATTGACAGCTTATTTCAGGTAACTCGTTTGCTGAAAGAACAGGGAACGGGCATTGTTTATATCTCGCACAGATTAGAGGAACTGGCGCTGATCGCCGATCGCGCGACGGTGATGCGGGATGGTCAGTTTATTGCCACTGTGGATTATGATGCGGTTAAAATTAGCGATCTGATTGCCATGATGGTTGGGCGCGATCTTGGCAATATCTATCCTCGCCGCGAACCTTTGGCTCAACGCAAACCGGTGTTGGAAGTAAGCGGTCTGACGCGCAATGGCGTATTAAACAATATTGATTTCACTCTGTATCAGGGCGAAATTTTGGGCTTCGCCGGTCTGATGGGGGCAGGACGTACTGAGCTGGCGCGGGCGATTTTTGGTGCGGATCCCATTGATGGCGGAACCCTCAAGCTGAACGGTAACGTGACGGTAATTAAAGATATTCCTGATGCTATCAAACAGGGTATCAGCTATTTAACCGAGGACAGGAAAAAAGAGGGGCTGGCATTAGGACTGTCCGTTGAGCGCAATATTATGTTGGGCAATTATCCTGAGTATTCCGATCGTTATGGCAACGTGGACAGCAAACGTTGTCAGAAAACCAGCGAAGAACAGGTGAAAGCCCTACGCATTAAAACACCACATTTAGAACAGGCTGCTCTGAATTTAAGTGGTGGTAATCAGCAGAAAATTATTATTGCCAGATGGGTGTGTAAAGACACCGATATTCTCATCTTTGATGAACCCACTCGCGGTATTGATGTGGGTGCCAAACTTGAAATTTATGAATTAATGAATCGACTGGTGGCAAAAGGGAAGTCAATTATCATGATCTCCTCTGAATTACCGGAAGTGCTGGGTATGTGCGATCGCATTTTAGTGATGCGTAATGGACGTATTACCGGGGAGTTAGCTTCTGATGACGCCACACAAGAAAAAATCATGCAATATGCGACGTTAGAGGACTAATTTATGACTATCTCTGTAACCTCTTCAGACAGCAATAATAAGAAAATAAAAATTAACAAAGAACTTTTAATGCGCCTTGCGCCGCTTTTGAGTCTGATTATTTTAGTAATATTTTTTAGCTTTGGTTCGCCATTTTTCTTTAACACTGAAAACATCATGACAATCGCTCTGCAAACTTCAGTGATTGGCATTATGGCGATTGGCGTTACCTTCGTCATTATCACGTCAGGAATCGACCTTTCTCTTGGCTCGGTGGTGGCCTTTTCGGGTGTTGCGGTAGGCATCAGCGCCACGCTGGGATTGCCTCTGCCCGTATGTATTCTGGCCGGGGTACTGGCCGGTGGATTATGCGGCTATATCAATGGTCTGCTGGTCACCAAAATGACTATCCCGCCTTTTATCGCCACGCTGGGCCTGATGATGTCCGTCAGAGGCATCAATATGGTGATGACAGATGGTCGTGCGATTTATTTCGCTGATTACCCCACCTTCAAAATGCTGGCCCAGGGACGTCTGTTCGATGTGTTGCCTTATCCCGTTTTTTACCTGGTGGTGGTGGCGCTAATCGCCGCCTACATCCTGAAGAAAACGGTGATTGGTCGCTATGTTTACGCTGTGGGTAGCAATGAGGTGGCCGCACACCTTTCCGGTATTAAAGTTCAACGCGTCAAAATTTTCGTCTACGCCTTTTGTGGTCTGCTGACCGGGATCGCCGGGGTTATTCTGGCCTCACGTTTGAACTCTGGTCAGCCAACGGTTGGCGTGGGTTATGAACTGGAAGCCATCGCGGCGGTTGTTATTGGCGGTACGAGCCTGATGGGAGGAATTGGCACCATCGGCGGGACTATCATCGGCGCATTCATTATGAGCGTGTTGAAAAACGGTCTGAACCTGATGGGGGTTTCCCAGTTCTGGCAAATGGTGGCCATGGGCGTGGTGGTCATTGCTGCGGTTTATCTCGATACATTACGCAAAAAAATTCGTTGATTTACGCTCCCGGAAGTCACGGGGCATCATAACCCTGACGTTTAGGGTGACTCACTCAGAACGGAGTAAAACAATGAGAACCAGGAATTTTGTCTATGCGTTATCCCTGCTGGCCTGTATGACATCCAGCGTATTGGCTAAAGATATGAACCTTCCGGTGGTCAGTAAAGGTTTCCAGCATGAATTCTGGCAAACCGTAAAAATGGGGACGGAAGCGGCAGCAAAAGAGTCGGGTGATAAAACCAGCTATGTTGGCCCGGCGGATGAAACTCAGATTGCCGAGCAGATTCAGCTAGTTGAAAACGCGATGGCGCAAAAACCCAATGGGCTATTGCTGGCAGCGTTAGATGCCAATGCGCTGGCGCCATTAGTTGAGACCGCAAATTCACGCGGCATTAAAGTTGTGACGTTTGACTCCGGCGTGAATTCCGATATTCCAGTGAGCTTTGTCGCCACGAATAACCGTAAAGCCGGTGCTGAAGCGGCGGATGCACTGGCAGCGGAAGTGGGCAGCAAAGGTAAAGTGGGCATTATTGCGCACGTAGCGGGGACCTCCTCAGCGATTGAGCGTTCGGAAGGGTTTATTGCCCGCATGAAGGAGAAATACCCGGAAATCCAGGTGCTACCGGTCCAGTACAGCGATGGCGATCCGCAAAAAGCGATGGATAAAACCATCGATATGATCCAGGCCAACCCTGATATTGCAGGGATTTATGGCACCAATGAAGGCTCAACGCTGGGCGTAGCAAACGCCATTGATAGTCAAAACCTGAAAGGCAAAGTGAAAGTGATTGGTTTTGATAGCACCGAGGCAATCATTGCTTTCCTGAAGTCTGGGGTCATTCAGGGCTTTGTCGTGCAGGACGCTTATCAGATTGGCTACCAGGGTATCAAGACACTAAATGCAGCGGTATCGGGTCAGTCTGTACCGAAAGAAATTGATATTCCGGTTAAATTCGTTAATGCGAAGAACATTGACACCCCGGAAATTGACAAGCTGTTACACCCATTCGGTAAAAAATAACACCGTTGGGGCGACGTGCTCGCCCCATCATTCGCCAGCGTCAGGGAGTTACTATGGGCAGTGGATATTTCCTCGGTGTGGATGTCGGTTCCGCCAGCGTCAGGGCTGGTGTCTTTGATGCCAGTGGCAAACGGCTGGCTTTTGCGACACACGCCATCTCGCAGTTTCGACCCGGTCCTGAGCGGGTTGAGCAGTCATCTGCAGAAATCTGGCAGCAGGTTTGCCATGCAGTGAAGGAGGCGGTGTCGTCATCCGGGGTTCGCATTGAGGAGATTCGCGCATTGGGATTTGATGCCACCTGTTCATTGGTGGCACTGGATGAACAGGGGCGGGGTCTGGCGGTTTCACCAGGCGAACCATCGGACCATAACATCATCATGTGGATGGATCATCGTGCGGCGCAGGAGACGCAACGTATAAACGCCACGCAGGATCCGGCTCTGCGCTACGTTGGCGGTGAAGTCAGCGTCGAAATGGAGCTTCCTAAAGTACTGTGGTTGAAAAACCATTTTCCAGCCACCTGGCAGAGTGCGCATCGCTTCTACGATCTGGCGGACTTTCTGGTCTCTAAAGCTACCGCCTGTGATGTTGCTGGTCTGTGCACGCTGACGTGTAAATGGAACTATCTGGCACATGAACAACGCTTTAGCCACTCCCTGCTTGACGCTGTTGAGCTAACGGATTTGTTGGGAAAAATCCCGTCGCGGATCCTGCCGCCAGGCGCTGCCGTTGGAACGCTTAGCGCCGATGCGGCCCAGGCGCTGGGGCTGACGACTGCAGTGGTCGTCGCCAGCGGAATGATTGATGCCCATGCGGGCGGAGTAGCGCTTGCCGGTGTTGAGCCTGAGGGGACGTTGGCGTTGATCAGCGGAACGTCAAATTGCCATATGCTGTGCAGTGAGCAGGAGATTCATACACCTGGTGTATGGGGGCCGTACTGGTCAGCCATGCTGCCAGGCTACTGGCTGACAGAAGGGGGGCAAAGTGCCGCTGGGGCGTTAGTCGACTGGACACTTCAGGAGTCAGGAGCCAGCGCGGCACTATTTCACAAGGCTGAGGCGCGGGGTTGCCATCCCATCGTTTTAGTTAATGAATGGGTTGCCGCACTTGAGGCGCTGGAGCCAGAGCCTGGTCGTTATTTGCATGTGCTGGCCGATCACCACGGCAATCGTTCACCGCGCGCGCGACCCGATGCCCGGGGGAGTGTTTGCGGTTTGACTCTTGAGCGAGGCGAGATGCAGGTTGCTCGTCTGTACCTGGCGACATTACAGGCGATCGCCTGCGGTACGCGGCATATTATGGAAGTGATGCGCGAAAACGGTCACACCATTTCCCGACTGACGCTGTGCGGCGGCGCAACGCATAACCCACTGTGGTTGCGAGAATATGCCGATGCCACCGGATGCGATATTCATCTGATGCAGGAAGAGGATGCGGTGACGTTAGGGGCGGCCATCACTGGCGCGGTTGCCTGCGGCGCGTGGGAAAATATTCCATCTGCATGCCAGGCGATGGTTCGATCAGGCGAGGTGATTAAGACTAACCCGGCACGGCGGAACTTCTATGACCGCAAATATCAGGCTTATCTGATGATGTGGGATCAGCAGCAGGCGATTAACCAACTTATGCAGTAAGACAAAAGTTTAAAATACTTTTATGATTGTAGATTGACGTTTTTGGATGTGAACTGGGGCATATAAATGGCTAAAACAGTAGAACAGATAGCCAGCGATCTGAATTTATCGGTTACGACCGTACGACTGGTGCTGAACGGGAAAGCAGAGCAATATCGAATCAGTGTCAAAACCCAAACGCGTATTAATGAATATGTCGAGCGCTATGGTTACGTCATTAACCATTCAGCACGCAGCCTGAAATTGAATAAAACGGATACGTTGGGATTGATTGTGCCCAATATTTCCAACGTGTTTTTTGCCACACTCGCAGAAAAACTTGAGCAACGCTGTCGTCGTTCCGGTTATCAGCTAACGATTAGCTGTACCTATGACGATGTTGATTACGAAAATAAACTGACCAAAGCGTTAATAGCTCGCAATGTCGATGGCCTTTTTATTGTTCCCTCAACATTAGAGAATCAGCAGCACCATTTACGTCAGGTCAGAAAACCGATGGTGTTACTTGACCGTGATTTTAAGTATACCGATAACGCTCTGGTAGAAAGCCATAACATTTTGGGCGGCGAAAAATTGACGCAAAGTTTGTTTGACGCTGGAAAGTCGCCGATCTGGTTTTTGGTGGGAGATACCGGATTACCCAGCATCGGCGACCGTTTGCAAGGTTATCTTAATGCATTGAACAATAATGGTATTTTGCATAGCGATTGGGTGCGCGAAGGGCCGGACAACACGCCCGAGGGGGGTTATCGACTGATGGATGAGTTGATCGGCGAACAGGGCTGCCCACAGGCATTTATCGCCTCATCATTACCCGTACTGGAGGGGGCCATTAACGCTTTTCGTAATCGTTTTGGCACAATTCCACCTGAAATTAATATTGGGACATTCGATGAACACCCAATGCTGGGATTCCTCGCCAATAATGTCTGGTCAATGCAGCAGGATGAAAATGTTTGGGCGGAAAAAGCGTTCGATATGATGATGAGTGCTATTGATGACCAGCCAATTAAAGAAACTGTAAAAGTTGAGATGAAACTTATTAAGCGCGTAAGACAACCTTAATACGCCGCTATAAATAAATCGGCCTACTGAACCTGAATATATACGTTCAGTGGCTGCCTGTATCTGAAACCTGACCCGTCTTACTCTGCGGCTGCATTTTTCGCAATAAAGACGAGGGGAAACTGTACCCGGAGAATCATTATGGAAAGAATGCGTTTGTCACGAGAAATCATTGAAACCTGCCTTGAAATGACCAGCCTTGGATTGAATCAGGGGACGGCGGGAAATGTGAGTGCGCGTTATGAAAATGGGATGCTGATCACGCCCAGCGGTATTCCTTATGAAAGACTTACTGAAAATATGATCGTGTATGTAGATAACGACGGGAAATATGATAAAGGACAATTACCCTCCAGTGAATGGCGTTTTCACCTGGCGGCATACCAGACGCGTCCGGATGCCAATGCGGTTGTCCATAACCATGCCGTACATTGCACGGCCGTTTCTATTCTTAATCGCCCTATCCCGGCAATTCACTACATGATTGCGGCGGCAGGGGGGAACTCTATTCCGTGTGCGCCTTATGCGACGTTTGGTACACGAGAGCTGTCAGAGCATGTGAGCGTCGCCCTGAAAAACCGTAAGGCAACGCTTTTACAGCACCATGGGTTGATTGCTTGTGAAGCGAATTTGGAAAAAGCACTGTGGTTGGCGCATGAAGTGGAAGTTCTGGCCCGCCTTTATCTGAGCACGCTGGCGATTGTTGACCCGGTGCCGGTGCTGGATGACGAGGAGATCGCCATTGTGCTGGAGAAATTCAAATCTTACGGATTACGCATTGAAGAGTAATTTCGCATAGCGAAAAGGAGAAATACGATGGCGAACAGAATGATTCTGAACGAAACGGCATGGTTTGGCCGGGGAGCTGTTGGTGCATTAACCGATGAAGTCATCCGTCGTGGTTATCGCAAGGCGTTGATTGTGACTGATAAAAATCTGGTGCAGTGCGGCGTTGTCGATAAGGTGACTTCCCGAATGGATGCTGCTGGTCTGGCATGGGAAATCTATTCAGGCGTTATTCCTAACCCAACCATTGCGGTGGTGCAGGAAGGATTGGGTGTCTTTCAGCAAAGCGGCGCAGACTATCTGATCGCCATCGGCGGAGGCTCCCCTCAGGATACCTGTAAAGCGATTGGCATTATCAATAATAACCCTGAGTTTGCGGATGTACGCAGCCTTGAAGGGTTATCGCCAACGCGCAGCCCGAGCGTGCCGGTTATGGCTATCCCAACCACTGCGGGAACGGCAGCGGAAGTGACCATTAACTACGTGATCACTGACGAAGAAAATCGGCGTAAGTTTGTTTGTGTCGACCCCCATGACATCCCACAGGTAGCGTTCATCGATGCAGACATGATGGACGGCATGCCAGCGGCGCTAAAAGCCGCCACCGGAGTGGATGCCCTGACCCATGCTATTGAGGGGTACATTACGCGGGCAGCATGGGCGCTTACCGATGCGCTGCACATTAAAGCCATTGAAATGATAGCCGGGGCATTACGTGGTTCCGTTGCGGGCGATACCCAGGCCGGGGAAGCGATGGCGCTGGGCCAGTACGTGGCCGGGATGGGCTTTTCCAACGTTGGTCTGGGATTAGTGCATGGAATGGCACACCCGTTAGGCGCGTTTTATAACACGCCGCACGGCGTAGCAAATGCCATTTTGCTGCCGCACGTGATGCGCTATAACGCCGAATTCACCGGGGAAAAATTCCGCGATATCGCCCGGGTGATGGGAGTTAAGGTTGAAGAACTGACGCTGGCAGAGGCACGTAAAGCGGCAGTAGATGCCGTCTTCGCCCTTAACCGCGATGTAGGGATCCCGCTGCATTTACGCGATGTTGGCGTACGTAAAGAGGATATTCCTGCGCTGGCGCAGGCGGCATTTGACGATGTTTGTACCGGGGGAAATCCCCGTGAAGCGAATCTTGGGGATATCGTTGAGCTGTACCACACCGCCTGGTAATTTTTCAGCGTGACGGCGTGAAAGCCTTATCCGGCCTACCGGGGTGTTCGACGTGTAGGCCAGATAAGCACAGCGCCATTCGGCAACAGAGCTATCGCACCAACCGTAATTGCTGCAGGTTTCCGTCGATATGTAAGTCCGTTTGCAGCCGTGCGATATCGCGACACAGAAACGCCATCTCCTGGTGCTTCTCTAGTTTCTTGCGCCACTTGTCCGGTACTTCATCAAGATGCGCGTAAATGCCTTCCAGATGTTGAAACTGTACGAGCAGCTGCGTGGCGCTTTTGGGACCAATACCTGCAACCCCCGGTACTTTCGAACTGTTGATCCCGGCCAGTCCCCAGTAATCAGGCAACTGCTGCGGCAGCACGCCAAACTCTTTCTCAATAAACGGTGCATCCAGCCAGCGCTTCTGGAAGTAGTCACGAATACGTAGCGTCGGGGAGAGCAACTGACAATAGCCTTTATCGGTTGAGACGATGGTAGCCTGATGTCCCGCCTGGCTCACTTTAACCGCCAGGGTTGCGGCTAAATCATCGGCTTCATTCCCGCTGGAGACCCAACAGCAGACGCCGCGCTGTTCAAAAGCGGCGCGTAAGGCGGGCATTTCCTGGTGCAATTCATCAGGCATCGGGGGGCGACCTGCTTTGTAGTCAGGCAACCGTTGGTGACGCCAGCCGCTGTTGCGCGCTTCATCATCGAATACCGCCACGGCGTGCGTAGGCTGACTGTGCACAATCAGCTGATCGAGCGCGTGCTGGCACGTCTCTACGCAGGGTGAGCCCTGTACGGCGTGAATGCGGCGGATAAGATTCAGTGCATCGACAATGAGCAGGTGGACGGCCACGGTGTTCTCCCTAACAAATAAGTTTGTAGGGTAACATTCACGGCGAGGGGAGGCGAGTGTTGCGAAATAGCGTTATCTGTAGGCCGGATGGCAGCGAGCGCCTCATCCGGCCTACAGATCCTGAAACGTGGTGGGACTTAATCGCAGGTGACAATCTTCATCGCCAGACCGCCGCGAGATGTTTCACGGTATTTGGCGTTCATGTCTTTACCGGTTTCGTACATGGTCTCGATGACTTTATCAAGGCACACGCGCGGTTCGCTGGTACGGCGCAGCGCCATACGTGCGGCGTTCACTGCTTTAACCGAAGCAATGGCGTTACGCTCAATGCACGGTACCTGCACCTGGCCGGCAACCGGATCGCAGGTCAGACCCAGGTTATGTTCCATACCGATTTCCGCCGCGATGCACACCTGCGTTGGGCTACCGCCCAGCAGTTCAGCCAGACCGGCCGCAGCCATGGAGCAGGCAACGCCGACTTCACCCTGACAGCCCACTTCGGCGCCAGAGATAGAGGCGTTCATCTTGTACAGTGAACCAATGGCGCTCGCGACCAGCATGTAGCGTGCCAGCGAGTTAGCATTCACTTCGCGGATAAACTTGTCGTAGTACGCCAGCACGGCAGGAACAATCCCGCATGCGCCATTAGTTGGCGCCGTAACCACGCGTCCACCGGCAGCGTTTTCTTCGTTCACGGCCAGCGCGAACATGTTGATCCAGTCAACAACCGCCATCGGATCAGTGGTGGTTTTGTCGCTGCTGACCAGCATACGACGCAGCGCCGCCGCGCGACGTGGAACGCGCAGTTTGCCCGGCAATACACCTTCGGTGGTGATGCCGCGCTCAATCCCGCTGCGCATGACGTCCCAGACGTTGGCGAAGTGTTGTTCCAACTCTTCTTTGCTGTGCAGCGCCAGTTCGTTTTGCATCATCAGACCGGAAAGCGACAGGCCGGTTTCCTGGCAATGACGTTGCAAATCAGCCGCAGATTTATACGGATACGGCACGTTTACCGGAGAGTTGTTCGGTAAACCAAAATGTTCTTCATCAACGATGAACCCACCGCCAATGGAATAGTAAGTCTGGCTATAAATGGCTTTTTCGCCCGCCAGTGCGGTAATACGCATCCCGTTTTCGTGCAGAGACAGATTGTCCGCATGGAAATTCATGCACTTGTCGACCGGGAACTCGACCTCATGTTGACCGTCCGCCAGCAGCAAACGTCCATGAGTATTCACATCCTGGATAAAGGCCGGGATGGCATCAATGTCTACGGTATCCGGCAGATTACCCGCCAGGCCCATAATAATAGCGATGTCGGTATGGTGACCTTTCCCCGTCAGAGACAAAGAGCCATAGACATCAACCACTACGCGGGTTACGTCAGTGAGAATTCCGCGTGCAATCAGGTCATCCGTGAATTGTTTGCCTGCTTTCATCGGGCCAACAGTGTGGGAGCTGGAAGGGCCAATGCCGATTTTGAAAATATCGAATACGCTAATCATGAGGCGTCCATTGTGTATCGAGGTGCGCCGCCCCGAGGAGCGGCGCAGGGGAATTAACTGAACAGAGAGTAGAAAATAGCGGAGATAGCGATCAGGCCCATAATCACAACGAAGACGTTGCTGATATGGCCGCTGTATTTACGCATTGCCGGTACTTTCTGAATTGCATACATCGGCATCAGGAACAGAATCATCGCGATGATTGGGCCACCCAGGGTTTCAATCATACCGAGGATACTTGGGTTCAGCGTCGCCACAATCCAGGTGGTTACCAGCATGAACAGCGCAGTGATTTTGTTCAGTTTGTTGATTTCGATGGTTTTGCCTTTGCCGCGCAGAGACTTAATCACCATACCGTTGAAACCTTCACGTGCGCCCAGGTAGTGGCCGAGGAAGGATTTGGTGATAGCGATAATCGCGATGATCGGTGCCATCCAGGCAATGATCGGCGCGTTAAAGTGGTTTGCCAGGTAAGACAGGATAGAGATGTTCTGCTCTTTCGCTGCAGCCAGATCCGCTGGGGTCAGGCTAAATACGCAGCTGAAGACGAAGAACATAACGGTCAGCACCATCATGATGTGAGCGAATGCCAGAATCTTAGAGCATTTCTTCTCAGCTTCATCACCGTATTCTTCACGCTTCGCCACGGCGAAGGAGGAGATGATTGGTGAGTGGTTGAAGGAGAACACCATTACCGGAATTGCCAGCCACAGGGTCAACAGCAGTCCGTTGCCGGTGGTTGCTGCAGAGTCAAAGGACAGGGTTTCCAGAACTGCACCGCTCCACTGAGGGATCAGGTACAGCGCCAGCAGCATCAGGGCGGCAACAAACGGGAATACCAGGATGCTCATCGCCTTCACGATCATCTGCTCACCGAAACGCACGATGGTCATCATGCCGACAATCAGGATCAGAGACAGGATTGCGCGCGGCGGCGGCGTAATTGCCAGCTGGTGGGTCAGAAAGCTTTCGACGGTGTTGGTGATTGCTACGCTGTAGACCAACAGAATTGGGTAGATAGCGAAGAAGTAGAGCAGGGTAATCAGTTTACCTGCGCCTACACCAAAGTGTTCTTCTACAACTTCAGTAATGTCTTCACCCGGATTTTTACCGGACAGCACGAAGCGAGTCAGGCCGCGGTGTGCAAAGAAGGTCATTGGGAAAGCAAGGATCGCCATGATGATCAGCGGAATCATACCGCCTACGCCTGCGTTAATCGGCAGGAACAATACACCCGCGCCAATCGCCGTGCCGTAAAGGCCCAGCATCCACATGGTGTCTGTCTTGCGCCATGCGCTGCGGGTCTGGCCCGTAACGATAGTGCTGGTTTGAGTGTTTTCCATCTATTTCTCCTGGAGGAAGCTTAAAAAGTCGGGTTTGGGGTCAATCCAATGAGAAAATACCCGACTGTAAATCGAAATTCGATGAGCGATTTTTTATATAATTTTTCGCCGTAATAATTTGCGGGCGGAAAGATACATTTTAGTAATGAATGTATCAGTGATCGCGATCCCAAATGCAATAATCCACCTTTTATGTGGATAAATTTGGACCATTAATCTGTTAAAAAATAGTCAAAGCGAATTTACGGGCGCGAAGGCTAACATTAACGACATATATCATGAAAGCGAAGGCGCGAAGATACGAGCGTTACGCTGTAAAAACTGTTGTTTTTAGAGGATTTTGGCGACTAATAATAATTTCCTAAGATAAATCACGGTTGGCTTTTAAAGGTAATCGTTTGCGCAGCGCGTTATTTTTAATGAAACATCATCGGTATTTATATAATCGTCTGAGCTATGTGACTGGTATCACTAAAAAAAGCCGGGAGGCTGATGCGCCAAACCCGGCTTTGATATGGACAAAACTGTCACCGCGATAGCGTCTGCTGGCGGCTGTTGGAGGTTAGGCGCAAATCTCGTAGCAAGGGATATACGCGGAGCCAGGTAACTTCATACGATGCTGTGCAACAAAGCCCTGCAGGAGATCGTCCATGCGGCGCATCATTTCGCGGTCACCGTGGATTTTGTACGGGCCAAACTCTTCGATGGCGCGGATCCCGACTTCCTTCACGTTACCGGCTACAATCCCCGAGAACGCACGGCGCAGGTCTGCCGCCAGTACTTCCACGGGTTGATCCGGGTACAGCTTCAGGTTAGCCATGTTTTCATGGGACGGCTCGAACGGCATCTGCAAATCAGGCGCGATACGAATCGACCAGTTAAAGCTGTAGGCATCACCGGTGTCACGGCGGTTCTCTTTCACCAGCGGCATCGCTTTTTTCATCAGACGAGCCACTTCTGCTGCATCGTCTATGATAATGCGATAGTGGCGACGCGCATCTTCCCCCAGCGTGTGCACGATAAATTCGTCCAGCACGCGGAAGTAATCGGCGCTCTCTTTTGGTCCAGTCAGGATCAGCGGTAAAACCTGATCTTTATTGGCCGGGTTCATCAGGATCCCCAGCAGATACAGCAGCTCTTCTGCTGTCCCTACGCCGCCTGGGAAGATGATTATACCGTGGGCGATACGCACGAACGCTTCCAGACGTTTTTCAATGTCTGGCATGATTATCAGTTCGTTAACCAGCGGGTTAGGCGGCTCAGCGGCAATGATTGACGGTTCGGTCATACCGATAAAGCGGCTGTCTTTGTATCGTTGCTGGGCGTGACCGACCGCAGCGCCTTTCATTGGCGCTTCCATCGCCCCCGGACCACAGCCGGTACAGATGTTCAGTTCGCGCAGGCCCAACTGGGTACCAACGCGACGGGCGTACAGGTACTCGTTTTCGTTGATTGAGTGCCCCCCCCAGCAGACGACCATGTTCGGCGCTTCACCCACGTGTAGCGCCCGGGCATTGCGCAGGATCGAGAATACCAGGTTGGTAATATGCACCGAGCTTTCAAGATCCAGATGCTGAAAGCGACCGGCGTTATGGATCTGGCCATTGACGAACAGAATGTCGCGCAGCACGGCAAACAGGTTGGCCTGCAGTGCGCGAATAATGCGTCCATCAACAAACGCATCTTCAGGTGGGTTGATCAGTTCCAGCTTCACGCCCCGTTCGCGGCGCAGCACGTTAATGTCGAAACTTTCAAAGCGTGACAGCAGCTCTTTGCTGTTGTCGGTCAAACTGCCGGAGTTCAGAACGGCAAGCGAACAGTTACGAAACAGTTGATACAGGTCGCTGCTGGCCGTGCGTTTAAGCATATCGACTTCCAGCTGCGACAACATGTCCATTGAGCCAAGCGGGCTAATATGTGTAATCAAGTAAACTCCTTATGGGACGCAACACGTCATTCCCTGTTGATTACAATAGCCCTGGCTTATGACCTTTCACAACCTTGCGCGCGGAATCCGGCACGCAAAATTGAGAAAAAAGATTACTGACGTACCAGGCGCCCCGTTGCTGGGGTGAAATCGGTGTTGGTGCGCCATGGGTTAATGTCCAGGCCGCCACGTCGCGTGTAGCGCGCGTAAACGCTCAGTTTCTCCGGTTGGCAGAAGCGCAGAATGTCATTGAAAATGCGTTCCACGCACTGCTCGTGAAACTCATTATGGTGACGGAAGGAGACCAAATAACGCAGCAGCTTCTCGCGATCGATTTTTCGTCCGCGATACTGAATCTGTATGGAGCCCCAGTCCGGCTGGTGGGTGATCAAGCAGTTAGACTTCAGCAGATGGCTGACCAGCGTCTCTTCCACCGCTTTTTCACCGCCAACGGCATTTTCCAGATACTCTGTGCTGAACTGGTAGTTATCGATGACGATATCCTGATTGTCGATACAGGTGCCGTTAAAGTGGGCTATCGGTTGTCCTTCCAGTTCGTCAAGACGGTACAGCGCTACGCTGACATCACCCTGAGCACAAGCGCGCAGATCGTTTTCCAGCGTCTGGCGTACCGCATCCCAGGAATCAAAACGCGTCTGGTTAAAACTGTTCAGGTAAAGCTTAAAGCTTTTCGATTCGATCAGATTTACGCTGGTGTAATCCAGTTCTACATGACCGACCGCTACCTGCGGTAAACCGTTGGCATTCAGCCAAGACAGTTCATATAGCGTCCAGATATCGGCACCGTGAAAAGGCAGATTATCGGCCTGTAAATCCAGCGGGTCGCGGTTCAGGCTGCGTGGAACGCCCTGCAGCAGGCTGGCATCGTAATTGTCACGGTAATCTGTTGATTTACCGAGAGTCAGGCCGTCAAGCGCCTGATGATTTTCATAAGAGGACATGTTTCACCGTCATAAACCAGATACACTATGCGACAAGTGTATCCTGGCTTTTGTGAAGAGAGAAATCAGTGGACGAATTGACAGCGCAGGCGTTGACAGCCTTTACGACACGTTATTGCGACGCATGGCATGAAAAAAACAACAGCTGGCCCCTCAGCGAAGAGCTGTATGGCGTACCTTCTCCGTGCATCATTTCTTCCACAGACGATGCGGTATTCTGGCAACCTCAGCCTTTTGTCGGCGAAAAAAACCTCAATGCGGTTGAACGCGCCTTTGATATCGTGATACAACCAGCCGTTCACGCTTTTTACACCACCCAGTTTGCCGGGGACATGCACGCGCAGTTTGCGGATGAAAAGCTAACGCTGCTGCAAACCTGGAGCGAAGACGACTTTAGGCGCGTTCAGGAAAACCTGATTGGTCACCTGGTTACGCAAAAGCGCCTCAAGCTGTCGCCTACGCTTTTTATTGCCACCCAGGACAATGAGCTTGACGTTATTTCGGTGTGCAATCTCTCCGGTGAAGTGTGCAAAGAAACGCTGGGAACCCGTAAACGAACGGTGCTGGCGGACTCACTTGCGGAATTTCTCACTCAGCTTAAGCCAGTTCTGTAATCCAGATTGCCCTGAACCTTGCGAGAGATCTCTTACAAACCCTGTAGGACATTGCCAGGTGATAAGTAAAGACTTAATGAACGGATAAAATAATTATTCCTTATTATTCATAAAGTTAATGTTTTATTGTCAACTTTCATACGAAAATAATCTTAAGGGAGTGTCTGTAAGCATCTTGTAAGACAAGGCGAAACAGGCGATTCTATATCTGTCGACAAGGAGTCGCACAACGAAGAGAACATCAGGATGATGGCTCTTCGGCAGGACACACCAGGACGGTGTTACAAGGACAGGCTTCAGGATGAAGCAAAGCGGAAAGCGCTGGATGCGTTAAGGGACACCTCCAGGATGGAGAATGAGAGCCGGTCAGGATGTTCGGCGGGTCAGGATGGCCAGGACACTTCAGGATGAAGTTTTCACATCGGGGTGATGTGAGCAGGATGCACGAGTTCAGGATGAACAAGGTCGCAAGACCACAGGAAAAGTTGTCACGGATGAGCAGGGAGCACTAAAAGTAGCTGGAACGCTGCGAAACGAACCGGGAGCACTGTTTTTACAGTGCTCCCTTTTTTTATTTCCCTTCACTAGTGCTATTCTTCGCGCCAGATTTTTCATCATTGAGGTTAATTTCATGACGACTCATGACCGTGTGCGCCAGCAGTTACACGCGCTTGAAGCGCTACTGCGTGAACATAATCACTGGCGGTTGGATGAGCCTGCAGAGCATCTGTTTACCAGCACGCAGCCTTTTTGTATGGATACCATGGAGCCGGTTGAGTGGCTGCAATGGGTATTGATTCCCCGCATGCATACGCTGATTGATAACGCTCAGCCGCTTCCGCAGGCTTTTGCCGTCGCACCGTATTACGAAATGGCGTTGGCAGCCGATCACCCGCAACGCGAAATTCTCCTGACGGCATTGCAGGAATTGGATGCACTGTTTACAAGTGATAACGCCTGATGCTGGAGATTCTGTATCAGGACGAATGGCTGGTCGCAGTTAACAAACCTTCGGGCTGGTTGGTTCACCGCAGTTGGCTCGACCGGGATGAGAAAGTGGTGGTGATGCAAACGGTACGCGACCAGATTGGTCAGCACGTTTTTACCGCCCACCGACTCGACAGACCGACTTCCGGGGTACTGCTGATGGGGCTGTCCAGCGAAGCCGGGCGGCTGCTGTCCCAGCAATTTGAACATCATCAAATTCAGAAACGCTATCATGCGATTGTGCGTGGCTGGCTGATGGATGATGCCGTGCTGGATTACCCGCTGGTCGAAGAACTGGATAAGATCGCCGATAAATTTGCCCGTGATGATAAAGGCCCGCAGCCTGCCGTCACCCATTATCGCGGTTTGGCGACGGTTGAGATGCCGGTAGCGACCGGACGTTATCCGACGACCCGTTACGGATTGGTGGAACTGGATCCTAAAACCGGTCGAAAACACCAGCTCAGACGCCATCTGGCGCACTTACGTCATCCAATTATCGGCGACAGTAAGCACGGTGATTTGCGGCAAAACCGCAGCGCCGCTGAGTACTTTGGCTGTCAGCGTTTGATGCTTCATGCCAGCCAGCTTGCGCTGACTCATCCTTTTACCGGCGAACCGCTGGTTATTCGCGCCGGGCTGGATGATGTCTGGATGCAGGCGCTATCACAGTTTGGCTGGCGTGGACTTCTCCCTGAGAATGAAAGGGTTGAGTTCAGCGGGTTGTCAGGTCAGGATGAGCAGATAGATTCTTAAGTCCCAGGAGATTACGGTTATGGCGGAAATTGGAATTTTTGTCGGCACGATGTACGGAAACGCGTTGCTGGTTGCCGAAGAGGCCGAAGCTATTTTGACGGCGCAGGGTCATAAAGCCACGGTGTTCGAAGATCCCGAGCTCAGCGACTGGCAGGCATATCAGGAAAAATATGTGCTGGTGGTGACCTCAACGACCGGGCAGGGCGATCTGCCGGATAGCATCGTGCCGCTGTTTCAGGGGATCAAAGATAATCTCGGTTTCCAGCCAAATCTGCATTACGGGGTAATTGCGCTGGGTGACAGTAGCTATGTTAATTTCTGCAATGGCGGCAAGCAGTTCGATGCACTGTTGCAGGAACAAAGCGCCCAACGTGTAGGGGAAATGCTGCTGATTGACGCCAGCGAGCATCCTGAACCGGAAAGCGAATCCAATCCCTGGGTAGAAAACTGGGGAACCTTGCTTAAATAACCTTGCGCCCGGCAGCGCTTTGCTTGCACAGGCCTGTTACTCTCTTTTGGATTGTAGGCCGGGTAAGGCGTTGCTACCCGGCAACAAAACGCCCACCAAACGCCAATTTCGTGAAGCATCTTCCATTCCCTTAGGCTTATGCCATAAACAACCTCATTCACCTCCCGCAATGTTGTGTTTTTGCACGGTGAGGGTAAGAGGCACTCCTTCATATACTTTTCCCGTCAGTTCCCGAAAAGGCAGCGAGTCAGAATAAAACGGCCCTGAGCTGTACCAAAACTGCCACACACTAACCTCTCATTCTGATCACCCTACAGGTGCTGTACAGAATGAACTGGCGAAAGCCAAGATTCAGGAGTGCAACAATGAGTTCATTAAGTCAGGCGGCGAGCAGCGCGGAAAAACGCACTAACGCTCGCTACTGGATAGTGGTGATGCTGTTTATCGTCACATCCTTCAACTACGGCGATCGCGCCACCTTATCCATTGCCGGCTCGGAGATGGCCAAAGATATTGGTCTGGATGCGGTAGGGATGGGGTATGTATTCTCCGCTTTTTCATGGGCCTATGTTATCGGTCAGATCCCCGGCGGCTGGCTGCTCGACCGCTTCGGTTCAAAACGTGTTTACTTCTGGTCCATTTTTATCTGGTCCATGTTTACCCTGCTGCAGGGCTTCGTCGATATCTTCAGCGGCTTCGGCATTATCGTTGCGCTGTTTACCCTGCGCTTCCTCGTGGGGTTAGCCGAAGCGCCATCCTTCCCTGGCAACAGTCGTATTGTGGCGGCGTGGTTCCCGGCGCAGGAAAGGGGCACGGCGGTCGCTATTTTTAACTCGGCGCAGTACTTTGCCACCGTGATCTTCGCGCCAATCATGGGCTGGTTGACCCACGAAGTGGGCTGGTCGCATGTGTTCTTCTTTATGGGCGGTCTCGGGATTGTTATCAGCTTTATCTGGCTGAAGGTGATTCATGAACCGAACCAGCATCCGGGCGTAAACCAAAAAGAGCTGGACTACATTGCCGAAGGCGGAGCGCTGATCAATATGGATCAGGCGGCAGCCAAAGCCAAAGTGCCGTTCAGCGTGAAGTGGGGGCAGATCAAGCAACTGCTGGGCTCACGAATGATGATCGGTATTTATATCGGCCAATACTGCATAAATGCGCTGACCTACTTCTTTATCACCTGGTTCCCGGTTTATCTGGTACAGGCACGCGGTATGTCGATTTTGAAAGCCGGTTTTGTTGCCTCGGTCCCGGCCATTTGCGGATTCGCAGGCGGCGTGCTCGGCGGCATTATTTCCGACTGGCTGATGCGCCGTACCGGTTCGCTGAATATCGCCCGTAAAACGCCAATCGTACTGGGTATGCTGTTGTCGATGGTGATGGTGTTCTGTAACTACGTCAACGTGGAGTGGATGATCATCGGCTTTATGGCGCTGGCCTTCTTCGGCAAAGGCATCGGTGCGTTGGGATGGGCGGTGATGGCCGATACTGCGCCAAAAGAGATCAGCGGTTTGAGCGGCGGTCTGTTCAATATGTTTGGCAACATCTCCGGTATCGTTACGCCAATTGCTATCGGCTACATCGTAGGTACCACTGGCTCGTTTAACGGTGCGTTGATTTACGTCGGGGTGCATGCGCTGATTGCTGTAGTGAGCTATCTGGTGCTGGTGGGTGATATTAAACGTATCGAACTGAAACCTGTCGCAGGGCAATGATGATGACAACACAATCGAGTCCCATTATTACCGATATGAAGGTCATCCCGGTGGCCGGTCATGACAGCATGCTGCTCAATATTGGCGGGGCGCATAACGCATACTTTACCCGCAATATCGTCGTGCTCACCGATAACGCCGGAAATACCGGCGTCGGTGAGGCGCCGGGCGGTGAAGTGATTTATCAGACGCTGGTGGACGCGATTCCACAAGTGTTGGGCCAGGAAGTCGCGCGCCTGAATAAGGTGGTTCAGCAGGTGCATAAAGGCAACCAGGCCGCTGATTTTGACACCTTTGGCAAAGGTGCCTGGACCTTTGAACTGCGGGTTAATGCGGTGGCTGCGCTGGAAGCCGCACTGCTCGACCTGCTGGGCAAGGCGCTGAACGTGCCGGTCTGCGAACTGTTAGGGCCAGGCAAGCAGCGCGATGCGGTCACCGTGCTCGGCTATCTGTTCTACGTGGGAGATCGCAGCAAAACCGATCTGCCGTATCTGGACAGCACGCCGGGCAACCATGAGTGGTATCACCTGCGTCACCAGCAGGCGATGAACAGTGAGGCGGTGGTACGTCTGGCTCAGGCTTCGCAGGATCGCTACGGCTTTAAAGATTTCAAACTCAAAGGCGGTGTGCTGCCTGGCGAGCAGGAAATCGACACCGCTCGCGCGTTGAAACAATGCTTCCCGGATGCGCGTATTACGGTTGACCCTAACGGTGCCTGGCTGCTGGATGAAGCTATCTCCTTGTGTAAAGGGCTGAACGATGTTCTGACCTACGCCGAAGATCCGTGCGGCGCAGAACAGGGTTTTTCTGGCCGCGAAGTGATGGCCGAGTTCCGCCGTGCAACCGGTCTGCCGGTAGCAACGAATATGATAGCCACCAACTGGCGTGAGATGGGCCATGCGGTGATGCTCAACTCGGTAGATATTCCACTGGCCGATCCTCACTTCTGGACCCTTTCCGGCGCGGTGCGCGTGGCACAGTTATGCGATGACTGGGGACTGACCTGGGGCTGCCACTCTAACAATCATTTTGATATTTCCCTGGCGATGTTCACCCACGTCGGTGCCGCTGCGCCGGGCAACCCAACGGCGATCGACACCCACTGGATCTGGCAGGAGGGCGATTGCCGCCTGACCAAAAATCCGCTGGAGATTAAACACGGAAAAATTGCGGTACCCGACGCGCCCGGCCTGGGCGTGGAACTGGACTGGGATCAGGTACAGAAAGCGCATGAAGCCTATAAGGCGCTGCCCGGCGGCGCGCGTAATGACGCAGGCCCGATGCAGTATCTGATCCCTGGATGGACTTTTGACCGTAAACGTCCCGTTTTCGGCCGCCACTAATTTTGAATAAGGACTTAATTATGAGCGCACAATTTACTACCCCAGTCGTAACCGCGATGCAGGTGATCCCGGTTGCGGGCCATGACAGCATGCTGATGAATCTGAGCGGCGCACATGCCCCGTTCTTCACGCGTAATATTGTGATTATCAAAGATAACTCCGGTCATACCGGTGTGGGTGAGATTCCCGGCGGCGAAAAAATTCGTCAGACCCTGGAAGATGCCATTCCGCTGGTGGTGGGCAAAACGTTAGGTGAATACAAAAACGTACTGAATGCGGTCCGCAATACCTTTGCCGATCGTGATGCCGGTGGCCGTGGTTTGCAGACCTTCGATTTACGTACCACTATTCATGTGGTTACCGGGATCGAGGCAGCCATGTTGGATCTGCTGGGTCAGCATCTGGGTGTTAACGTCGCATCTCTGCTGGGCGACGGTCAGCAGCGTAGCGAAGTTGAAATGCTGGGTTATCTGTTCTTCGTCGGTAACCGTAACGCGACGCCGCTGCCGTATCAGAGCCAGCCGGATGAGAAATGCGACTGGTATCGCCTGCGTCATGAAGAGGCGATGACCCCGGATGCGGTGGTACGCCTGGCGGAAGCGGCATATGAGAAATATGGTTTCAACGATTTCAAACTGAAAGGCGGGGTGTTGGCCGGGGAAGAAGAAGCGGAATCTATTGTGGCGCTGGCGAAACGCTTTCCACAGGCACGCGTCACGCTCGATCCCAATGGTGCTTGGTCGCTGAATGAAGCGATTAAAATTGGTAAATACCTGAAAGGATCACTGGCTTATGCGGAAGATCCGTGCGGCGCCGAGCAGGGGTTCTCAGGCCGTGAAGTCATGGCGGAATTCCGTCGTGCTACCGGTCTGCCGACCGCCACTAATATGATCGCCACCGACTGGCGTCAGATGGGACATACGCTGTCGTTGCAGTCCGTGGATATCCCGCTGGCGGATCCGCACTTCTGGACTATGCAGGGTTCTGTCCGCGTTGCGCAGATGTGTCATGAGTTTGGGCTGACCTGGGGCTCGCACTCTAACAACCACTTTGATATTTCGCTGGCGATGTTTACTCATGTTGCGGCGGCGGCGCCGGGCAAAATTACCGCTATCGATACCCACTGGATCTGGCAGGAAGGCAATCAACGCCTGACCAAAGAGCCGTTTGAAATCAAAGGCGGCATGGTGCAGGTACCGGCGAAGCCGGGTCTGGGCGTGGAGCTGGATATGGATCAGGTTATGAAAGCTCATGAGCTGTATCAGCAACATGGACTGGGAGCGCGCGATGATGCCATGGGAATGCAGTATCTGATCCCGAACTGGACGTTTGATAATAAGCGTCCGTGCATGGTACGCTAAGCGAACTGGGACTGCTCCCATAAAGGGGCGGTTTTTCTCCTGGTGTATGCTTAACACAGTCAACATGCGTAAGGATGCTTTATGAAAATAGTAATCGCACCGGATTCCTATAAGGAAAGTTTGAGTGCGCTTGAAGTGGCAACGGCTATTGAGCTGGGATTTCGTGAGATCTGGCCTGAGGCGAATTACGTGAAGATCCCGGTCGCGGATGGCGGTGAGGGAACGGTCGAAGCGATGGTTGCCGCAACGCAAGGCCACCTTGTGCATGTTGATGTTACCGGCCCTCTGGGTAAAACGATTCAGGCATTTTATGGTTTATCCGGGGATGAGCGTTCGGCGTTTATCGAAATGGCGGCCGCCAGCGGACTGGAGCAGGTTCCCGCAGGTTTACGCGATCCGCTGAAAACGACCTCCTGGGGAACCGGGGAGCTAATCCGTCATGCGCTGGACGCGGGCGTTGAACATATTATTATCGGCATTGGCGGCAGCGCCACCAATGATGGCGGTGCCGGGATGGTGCAAGCGCTTGGAGCAAAATTACTGGATGCGCAAAATAACGATATTGCTCATGGCGGGACTGGCCTTGAATCACTCGCCCGGATTGATATTTCTCAGCTAGACCCGCGTCTTGCCGCGTGCCGTATTGAAGTGGCCTGCGATGTGACTAATCCGTTGACCGGTGAAGAGGGGGCCTCTGCGGTCTTCGGTCCGCAAAAGGGGGCGACGCCGGAGATGATTCCTCGTCTTGATCGGGCGCTCACGCATTATGCGCAACTCATTGCCCGCGATCTGGACGTCAACGTGCTGGAACTGGCGGGTGGTGGCGCGGCTGGTGGTATGGGGGCGGCACTGTATGCGTTTTGCGGTGCGCAGTTACGCTGCGGTATTGAGGTCGTGACGGATGCGTTACACCTCGACGACTGCGTTGCGAATGCGGATTTAGTGGTCACGGGTGAAGGACGTATCGACAGCCAGACCATTCACGGTAAGGTTCCGGTTGGCGTGGCGAAGGTGGCAAAGCGTTACAACAAACCGGTTATCGGCATTGCCGGGAGCCTGACGGCTGATGTCGGTGTTGTACATGAACATGGGCTGGATGCGGTTTTTAGCGTTATTTATACCGTTTGCACACTGGAAGAGGCGCTGAAGAACGCGAGTGAGAACGTACGAATGACGGCGCGAAACGTGGCCGCGACCCTGAAAGCGGGTCAGCAATTACGTTGAATGATGTGGCATGAAGGCCGGATAAGACGCGTGAGCGTCGTCATCCGGCAATCAGATCTTTACCCTAACAACTTCTTCGCTTCGCGCGCAACGTTATCCATTTCATCCAGAAGCTCTAAAAACTCAGGCTCCAGCTCTTCTTCTTTGCTCCCGCTACGTAATTGCTGCTCAATCAGCTGACACAGGTTTTTCATGCGGGGAACGCCGCTATAACCGCAACTGCCATGCAGTTTATGGATCATATCCACCAGTCCTTCAGGGTTTTCACCGACCAGCTGTTCTTCAATTTTATTACGCACTTCGGGCAGAAAATCGAGCAGCATTTGCAGCATATCCCGCGCCAGATCGTTTTTACCGGCGGCTTGCCTTAACGCCAGTTGCCAGTCGAGTGTGGTATTCGGATTGACGACCGGTTCAACAGCGAGCGCCCTCAGCGATGTGCTCGCGCCGGGTTTGTAGCGTAACAGCAGATTATGCAGCTTATCTTCTTCGATAGGCTTCGCCAGGTAATCGTTCATCCCGGCGCTGAGCAGCTTCTCTTTTTGCCCGGCCATGGCATGCGCGGTGACCGCAATGACCGGCGTCTGTTGTTGATGAGGAAGCTGGTGGATCAGTTCGCAGGCGCGAATACCGTCCATGTCTGGCATCTGAATATCCATCAGGATGAGATCAAACTGCATCTGTTTGGCGCGATCCACAGCCTGATGTCCGCTGTCGCAGAGCACGACGTGCTGCACTTTATCTTCCAGCAGTGCGCCAATCAGCTTGAGGTTCGCCGGGTTGTCGTCCACCGCCATGACGGTCATCGCAATTTTGCTCTCGTTTAACAGCAGCGGAGCCGCGCTGTGGTTCAGTTGACAATACTCTGTCAACGCTGGCAGTAAGCGGGTTGAGGTAAGAGGTTTCAACAGGCACGCCGCCGCGCCGCCCTGCTTTAATTTCTCAGCGTTGATCTGCGCATGGCAAGGCAGAGCCAGTAACAAAAAGTCGGTCATCGCCGCTGCGCTTGCCAGCCGCTCATGCTGCATGGTGAGCGGTTCGCGTAAAGTGATCGGTATGCCAAGCAGCAGAATATCGTAGTGATCCTTCGGCAGCCCGGAGAATGAAGGGCTGTAAATTACCTCCAGCGGCGTTTCACTCAAGATATCTAACGTGCATTGCGCCGCTGTGGCGTTAGGTTCAACGTAGGCCAGTCGCTTACCGGCCAGACAGTGCGTGGTTGAGCGATCCACGAGAACGTTAGGGTTGAGATCGAGGCTGATATGGAACCAGAACGTGGAGCCCCGGTTCGGCTGGCTGTGGAAGGAGATATCCCCGCCCATTTCATTGACCAGCTTTTGCGTAATGACCAGACCCAGTCCGGTCCCGCCGTGGCGGCGGGAAATACTGGCATCGGCCTGGCGGAAGGCCTGGAACAGGCGTGACTGATCGCGCTCAGGGATGCCAATTCCGGTATCGCGGATTTGCACTTCAATTTGCACTTTCGTGTTACTGAGGGCGCGTTTCTCGACCAGAATGTCGATATTGCCGCCTTCGGTAAATTTGATGGCATTGCCAACCAGATTAGTGATTACCTGCTGTAAGCGCAGCGGGTCCCCGATGACGTTGTCCGGCACGTCATTCTTAATATTTAGCGTCAGCTCAAGCCCTTTATCATGGGATGAGTGCGCTAACAGCGTGACGACGTCATCCAGCGTGCTACGTAGCGGGAATGGGATGCTTTCCAGAATCAGTTTGCCCGCCTCAAGTTTGGAGAAGTCGAGCACATCATTGATGATGGCCAACAGATTGTTGGCCGAGCGTTCAATCGTATTCAGGTGATCGCGCTGCGTCGTGTTGAGCTCGGTTTTAAGCGTCAGGCGGGTGAAGCCAATCACGCCATTCAGCGGCGTACGCAGCTCATGCGACATGTTAGCCAGAAACTCAGACTTAATACGCGCCGCTTCCTGGGCGCGTTTCTTCGCCAGATCCAGTTCGACGTTCTGGATTTCCATCTGCTCCAACGTTTCGCGCAGGTCAGAGGTGGCCTGGTCGATGTTGTGCTGCATCTCTTCATGGTAGGCCGCAAGTGACATCGCCATCGAGTTGATGCCATTTTTGAGCATATCCAGCTCGCCCAACATGAAACCTTCGACGCGGCTGTCGAGCTGTCCTCTACGTATTCGGTCAACGGTATTTACCATATTGCGAATCGGGCCAGTCACGTCGCGCATCAGACGCCAGCCAAAAATTAACGCAATACCGATACAAAACAGCATCATTACGCTGGAGATAAAGATCTCTTTATACTGCTGCAATCTTACTGACTTAAGGTCCAGTTCAAGCGCCACATACCCCAGCATATTTTCCGTATTTTTGGCGTCGCTGACGGCAGATTCATCCGGCGAATAGCTTTCCGATATAATTGGCGTTCGTAGGATCATGATATCCCCGAGCCGGGTGACGCTCAGCTTTCGGGGAAATGGTGAACCGGTTGCCAGCTGCATTTCAGACGGATCGAGATGAAAATTGGATGTGACAAACAGCCGGTTATTCTCGTCATAGACAGAAATTGCCCGCACGATATCGGAATGGCGACGATGCAGCACGCTGATAAGTTGGCCGATGGATTCTCTGTTTTGCAGATTCATGCCATATTCGCTGGAGACCGCGAGTGGCTCAATGATGCTGGCGCCAGCATCTTCCAGTTGACGCTGCAAGTCGTTATAGCGATGCACAACAAAAAAGATACTGAGCAGCAAACCAATCAGGACGGTCGGGGCCAGGATCAGAATCATCATGCGTGCGCGCAGGCTGTAGTTGGTCATGGAGTTCCGTTATGGGACAATTAGGGTCACACTGTTAAATAGAGAAATATCTCGTCGATGGCGCAATTCTACTCTGCAAAACGACGCGTGACGACGCGTCAGATCATAACCGTTACCGTCAATGACCTTGATCCTTTCGGCCAGGGCGTTGCTCGCCATAACGGAAAGGCGTTGTTTATACCGGAATTGCTACCTCAGGAAAGCGCCGAGGTGGTGATTACCGAAGATAAAAAACAGTTCGCCCGCGCGCAAGTAAAACGACGTTTAAACGACAGTCTGCAGCGTGAAGTGCCACGTTGCCCGCATTTTGGCGTGTGCGGCGGCTGCCAGCAGCAGCATGCCAGCATCTCGTTGCAGCAGCGTAGCAAAAGCGCGGCGTTGTCGCGTTTAATGAAATGTGAAGTGTCGGATGTTATAGCTGATACCCCGTGGGGCTATCGTCGTCGCGCCAGGTTGAGCCTGAATTATCGGCCAAAAGAACAAAAATTGCAGATGGGGTTTCGCAAATCCGCATCCAGCGACATTATCGATGTTAAACAATGCCCTATTTTGGTGCCCCAGCTTGAAGCGCTCTTGCCCCACATCCGGGCGTGTCTGGAAAGTCTGCAAGGGTTACGCCATCTTGGTCATGTCGAGCTGGTGCAGGCGGGGAGCGGAACCCTGATGATTTTGCGCCACACGGCGCCATTAAGTGTTCAGGATAAAGAAAAACTGGAATGCTTTTCGCATTCTCAGGGGCTGTCTTTGTTTCTGGCCCCGCAAAGCGAGATACTGGAATCAATATCAGAAGAGTCGCCCTGGTATGACTCAAATGGACTACGGTTAACCTTCAGCCCGCGTGATTTTATTCAGGTCAATGAAGGGGTAAACCAACAAATGGTGGCCCGTGCGCTCGAATGGCTGGATGTGCAACCTGAAGATCGCGTTCTCGATCTGTTCTGTGGAATGGGTAATTTTACCCTGCCGTTGGCAACCCGGGCTGCATACGTGGTGGGGGTGGAAGGGGTACCGGCGCTGGTGGAAAAAGGCCGGGAAAACGCGCTGAATAACGGATTACACAATGTGACATTCTTTCATGAAAACCTTGAGGAAGATGTTACCCGGCAGCCGTGGGCGAAAAACGGATTCGACAAAGTATTGCTCGATCCTGCGCGTGCGGGGGCTGCAGGTGTGATGCAACATATTATAAAATTAGAACCTATACGCGTTGTTTATGTATCCTGTAACCCGGCAACGCTGGCTCGTGACAGCGACGCTTTGCTCAACGCGGGATATGCCATACGGCGACTGGCGATGCTCGATATGTTCCCGCACACTGGACACCTGGAATCAATGGTCCTGTTTGAGCGTATGTAATAAATTTTGTACCCATTGGATTTCGGGTGGTAATGCAGCGTGAAAGACAATGGGTATGGCTTGTCGACTTCGACAGGCCAGGCCCCTTAAGGAGAGGACAATGGTTGCGGTAAGAAGTGCACATATAAATAAAGCTGGTGAGTTTGATCCAAAGAAATGGATCGCGAGTCTGGGGATCTCCAGCCAGCAGTCGTGTGAACGCTTAGCCGAAACCTGGGCGTACTGCCAGCAGCAGACACAGGGGCATCCGGATGCGGATCTGCTGTTGTGGCGTGGCGTGGAGATGGTTGAAATACTCTCCATGTTGAGCATGGATATCGACACGCTGCGCGCAGCAATGCTGTTCCCTCTGGCAGATGCCAACGTGGTCAGTGAAGACATCCTGCGCGAGAGCGTGGGCAAATCCATTGTTCATCTTATCCACGGCGTGCGGGATATGGCGGCAATACGCCAGCTTAAGGCCACTCATACCGATTCAGTCTCATCCGAACAGGTCGATAACGTTCGCCGCATGCTGCTGGCTATGGTGGATGATTTCCGCTGTGTGGTCATCAAGCTGGCGGAGCGGATTGCACATCTGCGTGAAGTGAAGGACGCTCCAGAAGATGAACGCGTTCTGGCGGCAAAAGAGTGCACCAATATCTATGCGCCGCTGGCCAACCGTTTGGGTATCGGGCAATTAAAATGGGAACTGGAAGATTACTGCTTCCGTTACCTGCACCCGGCTGAATACAAACGTATTGCCAAGCTGCTGCACGAACGTCGCATCGATCGCGAGCATTATATTGATGAGTTCGTCGGTCATTTGCGCTCAGAGATGAAAACGGAAGGCGTCAAAGCCGAAGTGTACGGACGCCCGAAACACATCTACAGCATCTGGCGCAAAATGCAGAAAAAGCAGCTGGCCTTCGATGAACTTTTCGACGTGCGCGCGGTGCGTATCGTGGCGGAGCGTTTACAGGACTGCTATGCCGCGCTCGGGATAGTGCATACTCACTATCGCCATCTGCCGGATGAGTTCGATGACTATGTCGCTAACCCGAAACCCAACGGCTATCAGTCAATTCATACGGTTGTGCTGGGACCGGGCGGCAAAACCATTGAAATTCAGATCCGTACGAAACAGATGCATGAAGATGCCGAACTGGGCGTTGCGGCACACTGGAAGTATAAAGAGGGCACCGCTTCAGGCGTGGCGCGTTCTGGTCATGAAGATCGTATTGCATGGCTGCGTAAGCTGATCGCCTGGCAGGAAGAGATGGCGGACTCTGGTGAAATGCTGGATGAAGTCCGTAGCCAGGTCTTTGATGACCGAGTGTACGTCTTTACGCCAAAAGGCGACGTTGTGGACTTACCTGCAGGCTCCACACCGCTCGATTTTGCTTATCATATTCACAGTGATGTGGGGCATCGTTGCATTGGCGCGAAAATTGGCGGGCGCATCGTACCGTTTACCTACCAGCTGCAAATGGGCGATCAAATTGAAATTATCACCCAGAAACAGCCCAACCCAAGCCGCGACTGGCTGAACCCTAACCTCGGCTATGTCACCACCAGTCGGGGGCGTTCGAAGATCCACGCCTGGTTCCGTAAACAGGACCGCGACAAAAACATCCTTGCTGGCCGCCAGATCCTCGACGATGAACTGGCGCATTTAGGCATTAGCCTGAAAGAAGCGGAAAAGCACCTGCTGCCGCGCTACAGCTTCAATGAGCTGGATGAGCTGCTGGCGGCGATTGGTGGGGGGGACATTCGCCTCAACCAGATGGTGAACTTCCTGCAGGCGCAGTTTAATAAGCCAAGCGCAGCCGAACAGGATGCCGCCGCGCTGAAACAGCTTCAGCAGAAAACGCAGGCGCCGCAGAGTCGCCGTAAAGACGACGGTCGCGTGGTGGTGGAAGGGGTGGGTAACTTGATGCACCACATCGCGCGCTGCTGCCAGCCGATTCCAGGCGATGAAATTGTCGGGTTTATCACTCAGGGCCGCGGTATTTCCGTGCACCGGGCGGATTGCGAACAGTTGACCGAGCTGCGCTCTCATGCGCCGGAACGAATTGTTGATGCGGTTTGGGGCGAAAGCTACTCGGCAGGATATTCGCTGGTGGTTCGCGTCCAGGCTAACGATCGCAGCGGCTTATTACGTGATATCACCACGATTCTTGCCAACGAGAAGGTGAACGTGCTGGGGGTTGCCAGCCGGAGTGATACCAAACAGCAACTGGCTACCATCGATATGACCATCGAAATCTATAACCTGCAGGTGCTCGGGCGCGTGCTTGGCAAGCTGAACCAGGTGCCGGATGTGATCGACGCACGTCGTCTGCACGGTAATTAATTATTTAATAGGCCAGATAAGTTTGCATGCCTGGTGAGGCGCGTTAGCGTTGCCATCAGGCATTGCCATGTTGCCGGATATCGGCTGTCGTCTTATCGGGCTTCGCGTATTGAAATTTCAGGATATTCCAATGAATCAAATCGACCGACTGCTCGGTATTATGCAGCGCCTGCGCGACCCGGAAAACGGTTGTCCCTGGGATAAAGAGCAGACATTCGCCACTATTGCCCCTTACACCCTCGAAGAAACCTATGAAGTGCTGGACGCAATTGCGCGGGAAGACTTCGACGACCTGCGTGGAGAGCTGGGTGACTTGCTGTTCCAGGTGGTGTTTTACGCCCAGATGGCGCAGGAAGAAGGACGTTTCGATTTCAATGATATTTGCGCCGCCATCAGCGATAAGCTTGAGCGTCGCCACCCACATGTTTTTGCTGATGTTTCTGCCAGTAACAGCACTGAGGTGTTGACCCGCTGGGAGCAAATCAAAAGCGAAGAACGCGCCCAGAAGGCGCAGCATTCCGCGCTCGACGATATTCCCCGTAGTTTACCGGCGTTAATGCGCGCCCAAAAAATCCAGAAACGCTGCTCTAATGTTGGCTTCGACTGGAAAACATTAGGACCGGTTGTCGACAAGGTTTACGAAGAGATCGATGAAGTCATGTTTGAGGCGAAGCAGGCTGTTGTCGACCAGGCTAAACTGGAGGAGGAAATGGGCGACCTGCTGTTTGCGACGGTCAATATGGCTCGGCATTTAGGTACTAAAGCAGAGACCGCATTGCAAAAAGCGAACGAGAAATTTGAGCGCCGTTTTCGTGAGGTTGAGCGAATTGTAGCGGCTCGGGGTCTGGAAATGACTGGTGTTGATCTGGAAACTATGGAAGAAGTCTGGCAACAGGTAAAACGGCAGGAAATTGATCTCTAAGGGATTTCGTCGGTCAAGGGCGATTTGTGTGATTTTTTAAATAACAAGCGCTTGATTTACGTCAAAAACATTTACCCCAAAGGGGCTATTTTCTCACTCCCGATGTTTATGTGAGCCTGGTGAAGAGGAGGAATAATGAAAGTTTGTGGCGCTCGTCATGTTCGGGTATACTACTTTCCCGTCTTGGTAATTCCATCGTTTCACCCTAACTTCTCAGGTCCAGCATGACAACGAACTATATTTTTGTGACCGGCGGGGTCGTATCCTCTCTGGGTAAAGGCATTGCCGCAGCCTCCCTGGCAGCCATTCTTGAGGCTCGTGGCCTCAACGTGACCATGATGAAACTGGATCCGTACATCAACGTCGATCCAGGTACTATGAGTCCAATCCAACACGGGGAAGTGTTCGTTACTGAAGACGGCGCTGAAACCGACCTGGACCTGGGTCACTATGAGCGTTTCATTCGTACCAAAATGACTCGCCGCAATAACTTCACTACCGGTCGAATTTACTCCGATGTCCTGCGCAAAGAGCGCCGTGGCGACTATCTGGGTGCAACCGTACAGGTTATCCCGCACATCACCAACGCGATTAAAGAGCGTGTCCTTGCCGGTGGCGAAGGTCATGACGTCGTTCTGGTTGAAATCGGCGGTACGGTCGGTGATATCGAATCCCTGCCATTCCTGGAAGCGATTCGCCAATTAGCGGTAGATATCGGTCGTGAACACGCGCTGTTCATGCACCTGACTCTGGTTCCTTACCTGGCCGCTGCCGGTGAAGTCAAAACTAAACCGACTCAGCACTCGGTAAAAGAGTTGCTGTCTATCGGTATTCAGCCTGACATTCTGATCTGTCGTTCCGATCGCGCGGTTCCGGCCAACGAACGTGCAAAAATTGCATTGTTCTGTAACGTGCCAGAAAAAGCCGTTATTTCAATGAAAGATGTCGATTCCATCTATAAAATTCCAGGCCTGTTGAAATCCCAGGGCCTTGACGATTATATTTGTAAACGATTCAGCTTGAACTGTCCGGAAGCTAATCTGTCAGAATGGGAACAGGTTATCTACGAAGAAGCGAATCCGGCAGGCGAAGTGACTATCGGTATGGTCGGCAAGTATATTGAACTGCCGGATGCCTATAAGTCAGTTATCGAAGCATTGAAGCACGGTGGTCTGAAGAATCGTGTCACCGTCAACATTAAGCTGATCGATTCGCAAGATGTCGAAACGCGCGGCGTTGAGATCCTGAAAGGTCTTGATGCAATCCTGATCCCTGGCGGCTTCGGCTACCGTGGTGTTGAAGGTAAGATCGCGACAGCGCGCTTTGCGCGTGAAAACAATGTTCCTTATCTGGGTATTTGCCTGGGTATGCAGGTTGCGTTGATTGAGTTTGCACGTAACGTAGTGGGTATGGATAACGCCAACTCCACGGAATTTGTGCCAGACTGTAAGTACCCGGTGGTGGCCCTGATTACCGAATGGCGCGATGAAGACGGCAACGTTGAAGTCCGTACCGAGAAGAGCGATCTGGGCGGCACAATGCGCCTTGGCGCCCAGCAGTGTCAGTTGAGCGACGATAGCCTGGTTCGTCAGCTGTACGGCGCGCCGACAATTGTTGAACGCCATCGCCACCGTTACGAAGTCAACAATATGCTGTTGAAACAGATTGAAGCTGCGGGTCTGCGTATTGCAGGCCGTTCCGGTGATGATCAGTTGGTCGAGATCATTGAGGTACCGAATCATCCGTGGTTCGTGGCCTGTCAGTTCCACCCGGAATTTACTTCCACGCCACGTGATGGGCACCCGCTGTTTGCCGGCTTTGTGAAAGCCGCCAGTGAACATCAGAAGCGTCAGGCGAAGTAAGAAGTAAAAAAGTTAGAACGGCAATGCACCCATCCGGGTGCATTGTTTGTCTGGAGTTTTAGTTTAACTTGTACTGAGGAAAATCTAATGTCCAAAATCGTTAAAATCATCGGTCGTGAAATCATCGACTCCCGTGGTAACCCGACTGTTGAAGCCGAAGTACACCTGGAAGGTGGTTTCGTTGGTATGGCAGCAGCTCCGTCAGGTGCTTCTACTGGTTCCCGCGAAGCACTGGAACTGCGCGACGGCGACAAATCCCGTTTCATGGGTAAAGGCGTACTGAAAGCTGTTGCAGCTGTTAACGGCCCAATTGCTCAGGCTCTGCTGGGTAAAGATGCTAAAGATCAGGCTGGCATCGACAAGATCATGATCGATCTGGACGGTACTGAAAACAAATCCAACTTCGGTGCAAACGCCATCCTGGCTGTGTCCCTGGCGAACGCCAAAGCAGCAGCTGCTGCTAAAGGCCTGCCGCTGTATGCACACATCGCTGAACTGAACGGTACTCCGGGCAAATACTCCATGCCGGTTCCGATGATGAACATCATCAACGGTGGTGAGCACGCTGACAACAACGTTGACATCCAGGAGTTCATGATTCAGTCGGTTGGCGCTAAAACCCTGAAAGAAGCCGTACGTATGGGTTCTGAAGTGTTCCATAACCTGGCTAAAGTTCTGAAAGCTAAAGGTATGAACACTGCAGTGGGTGACGAAGGCGGCTACGCGCCGAACCTGGGTTCCAACGCTGAAGCTCTGGCTGTAATCGCTGAAGCGGTTAAAGCAGCTGGCTACGAGCTGGGCAAAGACATCACCCTGGCGATGGACTGTGCAGCTTCTGAATTCTACAAAGACGGTAAATACGTTCTGGCTGGCGAAGGCAACAAAGCATTCACCTCCGAAGAATTCACTCACTTCCTGGAAGAACTGACCAAACAGTACCCGATCGTGTCCATCGAAGATGGTCTGGACGAGTCTGACTGGGACGGTTTCGCATACCAGACTAAAGTTCTGGGCGACAAAATCCAGCTGGTTGGTGACGATCTGTTCGTAACCAACACCAAGATCCTGAAAGAAGGTATCGAAAAAGGCATCGTTAACTCCATCCTGATCAAATTCAACCAGATCGGTTCTCTGACCGAAACTCTGGCTGCGATCAAAATGGCGAAAGACGCTGGCTACACCGCTGTCATCTCTCACCGTTCTGGCGAAACTGAAGACGCTACCATCGCTGACCTGGCTGTTGGTACCGCTGCAGGCCAGATCAAAACCGGTTCTATGAGCCGTTCTGACCGCGTTGCTAAGTACAACCAGCTGATTCGTATCGAAGAAGCTCTGGGTGAACAAGCGCCGTACAACGGTCGTAAAGAGATCAAAGGTCAGGCGTAATCCTGTTCTTTAACTCTTAACGTAAAAACCCGCTGCGGCGGGTTTTTTTATGCCGCTAAACTAAAGCAGTAGCGGTAAGGTCGCACTGGCGGTTTTCTGGCTCACATCACTGTACTTTTCATCCAGAGCAATCAGTGACGTGGTGAGCAGTTCTACCAACAGCATCACTCCCACCTTGGCGTTTAGCGCACCAGCACTCAACGGACCTTCTGGTTTGGCTGCGACCAGTTGAATATCACTCAGCGAAGCCAACGGACTGCGCGGCGTATTACTCAACGCCAGTACGCGCGCGCCTTGCTTACGCGCCAGTTTAACGACATGCAGCAGATCGCGCGTGGAGCCTGAGCTGGAAATCGCCACCACGAGCGTGTCTTTGCTTAGCGTTGTGGCGTTCATGGCTGCGCGATGCATATCGCTGAACATTTGTGCGGGTTTGCCCAAGCGCAGGAGTTTGTAATGTAAATACTCCCCCAGAATGGCGCTGGCCGCTACGCCATAAATCTGTACCGACTGCGCCTGATGCAGCGCAAGAGCGGCTGCTTCAAGTAATGCTCTGTCGAGTAATTTTGCGGTGTCCTGCAGTGCTTGCACGGATTCATTGACCACATTGTCAATTTCATCCCCGCTGTGCTCTACCGGCTGTTCTTGCTGGAGATCGAGTGCCAGCGCCATTTTGAACTCGTTATAGCCCTTACACCCCAGCGTACGGCACAGCCGTGTGACGCTAGCTTCGCTGGTGTCGCTTTCACGCGCCAGTTCGGTAATCGTTAGGTAGACAACTTTTGCCGGATCGCTTAGCACAAACTCTCCCAGCTTCTGTTGTGTTCGGCTATATCCGTCAACGCTCTGGCGCAATCTCAGCAGCAGGTTTTCATTTTCTGACATGCAAAATCCTTAATGCGTTTCTCTGCTGATAGTGTGGCGGAAAGCAGGGGAGAGATGCCAGTCATTTTAAAAAAGTATGATCGGCTTCCTGGTTTTTGATGATGATTTTCATTTATAAAAATAATTATGGTAAAAATTTTCATCACTAGTCGGGGAGATGAAAAAATGATGCAAATGTTTAGCGGCGCCTCATCGGGTGCATGGTTTGAAAAAGCGCAGCGCTTCGGCAAATCCTTCATGCTGCCGATTGCGGTATTGCCCGCCGCGGGACTGTTGTTAGGGATTGGCGGCGCACTGTCGAATCCAAACACATTGACGGCTTATCCGTTTTTGGATGTCGACTGGTTGCAGGCAATCTTCACAATCATGACCAGCGCCGGTTCTATTGTGTTTGCCAATCTTTCGGTGTTGTTCGCAGTGGGTGTCGCTGTAGGACTGGCGAAAACGGATAAAGGTACCGCCGGGCTGGCGGCATTGCTGGCATTTTTGGTGATGAATGCCACTATCAATGCCTTATTGACCCTCAACGGGACACTGGCGCACGAGAACCCGGGTGCCGTTGGCCAGGGGATGACGCTGGGTATTCAGACGCTGGAAACGGGCGTGTTTGGTGGGGTGGTTATTGGTCTTGTCACCTGCGCGCTGCATAGCCGTTTCAATAAAGTCTCACTACCTCAGTTCCTTGGTTTCTTCAGCGGTTCGCGCTTTGTACCGATTATTAGCTCCCTTGCCGCGATTGTCGTGGGGGCTGTCATGACAGTGGTTTGGCCGCATTTCCAGAAACTCATTTTTGGGCTGGGTGGTCTGGTGGATGCGACGGGTTATCTGGGGACACTGTTGTACGGCTTCATCCTGCGTATGCTTGGCCCACTGGGTTTACACCATATCTTTTATTTGCCGTTCTGGACGACGGCGCTTGGCGGTAGCGAAATCGTCAACGGCCAGTTGGTTGAAGGTACGCAGCGGATTTTCTTTGCCCAACTTGCCGATCCGAATACGCAGCAGTTCTATGCGGGCACCTCGCGCTTTATGTCCGGGCGATTCATTACCATGATGTTTGGCCTGCTTGGCGCATGCCTGGCGATGTACCACACTGCCAAGCCGGAGAACAGAAAGCTTGTCGCCGGCCTGCTGTTGTCGGCAGCCCTGACCTCTTTCCTGACGGGGATCACTGAGCCTATCGAGTTCTCCTTCCTCTTTGTGGCTCCCGTGTTATATGTCATTCACGCCTTCTTCGATGGCCTGGCGTTTATGATGGCTCATATTTTACATATCACTATTGGGCAAACTTTTTCGGGTGGGCTTATCGATTTCCTCCTCTTCGGCGTCTTACAAGGGGAAGCTAAAACCAACTGGATGTACGTTCCCATGGTGGGGATACCGTGGTTCTTCCTTTACTACTTTACCTTCCGCTATTTGATTAACCGCTTTGGCTGGCTGACACCTGGGCGTGAAAACGTAACCCCAATTGAATCCGGTCTGCCTCAAAGTGAACGCGCAGCGGCAGTCATCTCTGGGCTGGGAGGCAAAGAGAATCTGGAAGAGGTGGACTGTTGCGCCACACGCTTACGCGTGACGGTGAAAGAGAGCAGCAAGGTAGATGAAGCGGCGCTGAAAGCGACCGGAGCACGTGGCGTTATTATTCGCGGTAAAGGTGTTCAGGTGATTTATGGCCCGCATGCCACCATCATTAAAAACGAAGTCGAAGAGATCTTATCGTAATGAAAACTGTACTGGATTGCCTGAAAGGTAAATTAATCGTCTCCTGTCAGGCGCTGGAAAATGAGCCTCTGCACAGTCCATTTATTATGTCGCGTATGGCGTTGGCGGCAGCACAGGGCGGTGCGGTAGGTATCCGTGCGAACAGCGTGGTGGATATTCGCGCTATCAAAGAGATCGTCTCACTGCCGGTGATTGGGATTATCAAGCGCGATTATCCGGGTAGTGATGTGTTTATCACGGCCACCCTGCAGGAAGTGGATGAGTTGATGACCGTTGAGCCGGAAATTATTGCTCTGGACGCGACAGCGCGCCCGCGCCCTGGTGGGCAAACGCTGGAAGAACTGGTCGCACAAGTCCGCGCTCGCTACCCGTCCGTACTGCTGATGGCGGATATCGCCACTGTAGACGAGGCGGTGACCGCCGAGCGTCTGGGGTTTGACTGCGTGGGCACTACGCTCTACGGCTATACCGCTGACACTGTCGGGCATGTGCTGGCGGAAAACGACTGCGGTTTTTTACGTGAGGTGTTGGCTGCGGTCAGCATACCGGTCGTGGCGGAAGGAAACGTCGATACCCCGGAACGTGCTGCACGTTGCCTGGCATTAGGTGCCCATACCGTGGTGGTTGGAGGGGCTATCACGCGTCCGCAGCAGATTACGGCACGCTTTGCCGCGGCGATCGCCGCGTAAAGCATCGATGGGGCATGATACTTTGGCGGGGATCTGCGATAATTATCGTTTATCCCCATATTGAGAGCGCTATGCAGTACCCGATTAACGAGATGTTCCAGACCCTGCAAGGTGAGGGTTACTTTACCGGCGTCCCCGCCATTTTTATTCGTTTACAGGGATGCCCGGTTGGCTGTGCCTGGTGCGATACCAAACACACCTGGGATAAGCTTGAGGATCGGGAAGTTTCCCTGTACAGCATCCTGGCTAAGACCAAAGAGAGCGATAAATGGGGCGCGGCGAGCAGCGAGGAGCTGCTGGCGGTCATTGTGCGTCAGGGCTATACCGCCCGTCACGTGGTGATAACCGGTGGCGAGCCCTGCATTCATGACCTGATGCCGCTGACAGACCTGCTGGAAAAGAACGGCTTTAGCTGCCAGATTGAAACCAGCGGTACCCACGAAGTGCGCTGTACGCCAAATACCTGGGTGACCGTATCGCCGAAAGTGAATATGCGCGGCGGCTATGATGTGCTGTCGCAGGCGCTGGAGCGTGCGAATGAAATCAAACATCCGGTTGGTCGCGTTCGCGATATTGAAGCGCTGGATGAACTGCTGGCTACGTTGAGCGACGACAAACCGCGTATCATCGCCTTACAGCCAATCAGCCAGAAAGAAGATGCCACGCGTTTGTGTATTGATACCTGTATTGCGCGTAACTGGCGTCTGTCGATGCAGACCCATAAATATCTGAATATTGCCTGATGATAATGGGGTTATCGGCCTGCATTGAGTGCTACATGCAGGCCGGACAACCTTATGCGTTAGACCAGCTCTGAATCGAATTAACGTTATCCAGGCCGCCATGCAACACTTCATACGACTTTTTCAGGATCACATCGGTGTGCTGGGTTAAATCGCGGAAAATCCCTTTGTTCAGCGCGTCATAGCGTCTGGCGTTGCTTTCTATTGGTGTGAATACATCTTTCACCCGAACCATTTTTTCTATCGCGGTCTCATAGTTCGGATAGAGACCAAGCCCTACCGCCGTGTTAATTGCCGCGCCCAGGCTGGCGCAACCGTTAATGGCATTCCGTCTTGCTGGAAGATTGAACACGTCGGCAAAGATTTGCATGAATAGATCACTGTTTGAACCGCCGCCCGTAATGATAACTTGTTTAGCGAAGTGATTCATTTCGTTACACATATTGTCGTAATTGTTTTTCAGCGTCAGCGCAACGCTCTCCAGAATAGAGCGGTAAATCCAGGCGTAGTCCATGCTGGAGTCAAAGCCAATCATGATCCCACGTTTGAACGGTTCCCACGGGTTGGTCAGCCAGTCCAGGACGGTCATCAGGCCATTGCAACCGGGTGGTACGCTGGCCGCTTTCTTATTCAGCAAATCTTCCGGCGACAGATCCTGTGCTTTCGCATCCTGGATTAGTGATTCCCCCAACATATCCCGCAGCCAACTGACCGTCCACATCCCTTTGCGAATGCCATAGCCTTCGTAGAGCAGCGTTTGCGGAATCGAAGACATAATTGGCCAATAAGCGATTGGATCTTTGGGCAGCGCTTTGCCGTTCATCATCAGGGCGATATAGGTGCCTAATGAGATCACCGCGGTTTCGTCGTCCAGCAATCCTGCGCCCAGGGCCTCTACCGGTTTGTCGCTGGTGGTGCAAACCACCGGTAATCCGGCAGGGAAGCTGGTCGCCTTCGCGGCAGCGTCGGTCAAGTGCCCGATCACGGTTCCCGGCATCTGCACCTCGAACAGCATCCTGCGCGGGATATTGAATTTCTTCACCACCTCCGGATCGTCGCTCCATGTCCAGGTTTTGTAATCCACCGGCCACTGACCAAAGTAGTTGGCGATATTGTCTTTAAATTCACCGGTTAAGCGATGTGACAAATAACCTGAAAATGAGGTGACGTAAGCCACATCGGGATTGGCGTGCTCATAGGGGCGGGTGACGCGCGCGTCCTGCCAGCTGATCAATGGCGCAGCGGGCGTGCCGTCTGCTTTGAGCAATGCGCGACAGCAGCGAATGGAGCCCAGACCAATCCCGACAATGTCTTTTGGATCTCCCGCGAACTGGCTCATTAAGTCTTTGCCAGCAAAACACAATGAAGCCCATAAATCGTCTTCCGGATGCTCTGCCGTATCGGCGTCGGGAGTAAACATCGGTTGCAGGAGACCTTTTCCTTCACACACCACGTTACCTTCCAGATCGTACATCACAACCTTGGTACTTTGACTTCCGCCATCAATTCCAATGATGTATTTCTTTGACATTGTCATTCTCCTTTAATTTTCCATCTTCACTCGCCGGAGGTTTCTGCGGCCAGTGAGGTTATCTTTTCCGGTGCGGCGTTGTTGGTGCGAATTTTGCGAAACAATAAGAACGTGAAGAGGATGACCATGCACAGCGCCGCCAGTCCCATCAGCCACATATTGCGATAGGCTTGTGCCGCCGGGAGCGTATCCTGCCAGTGGCCGACAATCGGATAGACGAACACGTCGGGCAGAAAACCGATCACCGAGCAGATCCCTACGGTGGTTCCCATGATGTAAGAAGGGGTTCTGGCCTCGCCGGGACAGGCCCAGTAAAGCCCGCGCGAGGCGTAGCAGGTGAAGCCCAGTAGCAGAATCAGACCGATCCCCATAACCACGGACTGCGGATTTGAGTTCGTCACCAGCAGGGCAATCAGCGCAGCGGCGCCGACAATTGAAAGCAGTTGCACCACGCGCGTTGGCGACTTAATTTTGCTGTAGGTGGTGATGATGCCGCCCAGCGGCCCACAGATAGCCCGGAAGATCTTGTTGATGACGATCCCCATGTAGCTCGCCGCGACCAGCGACATGCCGTACATTTCAGTCAGATAGTTGGTGGAGTAGCTGAGAATGGCGTAGATCGTAAAGACGCCAAAAATAACCATGCTGCAATACCAGGTGGTGCTGATACGCAGCACGGCGATGATATCTTTGAGCTGAAACGCCTGCTTATCCTCTTTCGCACCGTGGCTGCGGCTGTTGCCATCGTTCACGAAGAACCAGCACAAAATTCCCAACAGGATGTAAACCACGCTATAAATCAGGATCACGGCCTTCAGGCTGTTGCTGTCGTCCGGTGCGAAGCGAGAAAAGACCCACATGGTAAATACCGCCAGCGACATGACGCCGACGCCGCGCAGGCCTTCCATCCAGCCCATGATTTTCCCTTGTTCACTGTGATCCCCCAGCAGCGAGGCGGCTTTAATTGATACCGACCACAGCATCAGGATTGTCGTGATGGCAAATGCGACCTGAATACAGAGCATGACCCACAGCGGTGGATAGGTCATCATCAGCAGACCGAGCAAGCCGGTAATTATCATGGCTGAGGTGATCATTTTGCGATGGGAGAATTTATCGGCAATAACGCCGCTGGGCGCATACAGAATAATAGCGGCAACGCCAAAGGTACTCATTATTAATCCAATTTCGGTATTGCTAAACCCCATGAATTTTGCCATGGGAATTTGATAGATATAACGTAAATAGGCTAAATCAAAACTAACGCCACCACTGAAACTAATAATGGCGAGTGTTATCCAACGGCGATATGAGGATTGTTGCATATCGGGCTCTCATTTTATGCAGACAAAAAAAAGAGAAAAGTAAACCGCCCTTTCAGGTGGATTACTTTTCTCAGGTCTCTAGTAATTGCGCTTAGAAATAACATGGAAGTGTGGGTTATAGTGTGAGAATAATCACGCTTCTTGTTTTTAGTCATCAATACAAAATGAACAAAACATCTGTGATTTTGATCACGTTAGATAATTTCTCGTTATGCTAAAAATTCATTCCAGTTACCAGAGATAATGAGAAAGGTGACTTCCCTCTAGCGGGGGAAGTTGCCTTTCTTTTTTTTGCCTAAAGGAATTTGGAGCCAGCTATGTCAATCGAATCTCTCAATGCATTCTCAATGAATTTTTTCTCCCTGAAAGGGAAAACGGCGATCGTAACGGGTGGCAACAGTGGTCTGGGTCAGGCTTTTGCGATGGCGCTGGCGAAAGCCGGGGCGAATCTGTTTATCCCAAGTTTTGTAAAAGATAACGGTGAAACGAAGGAAGTTATTGAAAAACAAGGTGTTGAAGTTGAATTCATGCAGGTGGATATCACCGAGAAAGGTGCCCCGCAGAAGATTATTGCCGCCTGCTGCGAGCGTTTTGGCACCGTTGATATTCTGGTGAACAATGCCGGAATTTGTAAGCTGAATAAGGTACTGGACTTTGGTCGTGCGGACTGGGATCCGATGATTGACGTCAACCTGACGGCGGCGTTTGAACTGAGCTACGAAGCGGCAAAAATTATGATTCCGCAAAACAGCGGTAAAATTATAAATATCTGTTCTTTGTTCTCTTATCTTGGCGGACAGTGGTCTCCGGCTTATTCAGCGACAAAACATGCGCTTGCCGGTTTTACCAAGGCGTATTGCGATGAATTGGGGCAATATAATATTCAGGTTAACGGTATCGCACCGGGATATTATGCAACGGATATTACGCTGGCTACGCGCAGCAATCCGGAAACGAATCAGCGCGTATTGGATCATATCCCAGCTAATCGTTGGGGCGATATCCAGGATTTAATGGGGGCTGCGATATTCCTTGCCAGTCAGGCTTCTAATTATGTTAACGGTCATTTACTGGTCGTCGATGGCGGTTATTTAGTTCGCTAATATCTACCTATAGTTTCTGTATTATTAATTGTTCTGCTAATTATCAGGAAGGAATAGCTATGCCTTTATCTCGCGAAGCGATTGTTGACCAGTTAAAAGAAATTGTTGGGTCCGAACGCGTAATTACCGATGAAACGGTATTAAAGAAAAACAGTATTGACCGCTTTCGTAAATATGCCGACATTCACGGTATTTATACACTACCCATTCCGGCGGCAGTGGTAAAACTCGGTTCGACAGAGCAGGTTTCCCGCGTTCTGGCGTTTATGAATCAGCATAAAATCAATGGAGTTCCGCGTACCGGCGCATCCGCGACGGAAGGGGGGCTGGAAACGGTGGTTAAAGACTCCGTGGTGCTGGACGGGGCAGGGATGAACCAGATCCTGAGCATTGATATTGAAAACATGCAGGCGACCGCTCAATGCGGCGTGCCGCTTGAGATTCTGGAAAATGCATTGCGCGAAAAAGGATATACCACCGGGCACTCGCCGCAGTCTAAGCCGCTGGCGCAGATGGGCGGCCTGGTTGCAACCCGCAGCATCGGGCAATTCTCCACTCTTTACGGTGCCATTGAAGATATGGTCGTGGGGCTGGAGGCGGTGCTGCCGGACGGCACGGTAACCCGCATCAAGAACGTGCCACGCCGGGCTGCCGGGCCGGACATTCGCCACATCATCATTGGGAACGAAGGCGCGCTGTGCTATATCACTGAAGTGACGGTGAAAATCTTCAAGTTCACGCCGGAAAATAACCTTTTTTACGGCTACATTATGGACGATATGAAAATCGGTTTCGATATCCTGCGTGAAGTGATGGTGGAAGGCTACCGTCCTTCGATTGCACGCCTGTATGACGCCGAGGATGGCACCCAGCACTTTACTCATTTTGCTGACGGGAAATGCGTGTTGATCTTCATGGCTGAGGGCAATCCGCGAATGGCGCAAGCCACTGGCGAGGGCATTGCGGAGATCGTCGCGCGTTATCCACAGTGTAAGCGTGTGGACAGCAAGCTGATTGAGAACTGGTTTAACCATCTGAACTGGGGCCCGGAAAAAGTGGCTGCCGAACGCGTACAGATCCTGAAAACCGGCAATATGGGCTTTACGACGGAAGTTTCCGGCAGCTGGAGCTACATCCATCAAATTTACGAAAACGTGATCCATCGTATTCGTACTGAATTCCCACACGCGGATGACATCACCATGCTGGGCGGTCACTCTTCCCATAGTTATATCAACGGTACCAACATGTACTTTGTGTATGACTACAACGTGGTGGACTGCAAGCCGGAAGAGGAGATTGATAAGTACCACAACCCGCTTAACAAGATTATTTGCGAAGAGACGATCCGTCTTGGCGGCTCAATGGTGCATCACCACGGCATCGGCAAGCATCGTGTTCACTGGAGCAAGCTGGAACATGGCAGCGCGTGGCCGCTGCTGGAAGGTCTGAAACGTCAGTTTGATCCAAACGGCATTATGAACACGGGAACGATCTACCCGATTGAGAAATAAACATCAGCTGGCTTCCTGATCGGGAAGCCACAATTTTACCGGACAGGGGTAGAAATGAACACTTCACCGGTGCGAATGGACGATTTACCGCTTAACGGTTTTCACTGTCGTATTGCCGCCTTGACCTTTGGTGCTCACCTTACCGACGGCTATGTTCTTGGCGTTGTCGGCTATGCCATTATTCAGTTAACACCTGCCATGCAGCTCACGCCGTTTATGGCCGGGATGATTGGCGGCTCGGCGCTGCTCGGGTTGTTTCTCGGTAGTCTGGTGTTGGGCTGGATTTCAGACCACATTGGTCGACAGAAGATCTTCACTTTCAGCTTTGTGCTGATCACCATCGCCTCTTTTTTACAGCTTTTCGCCACCTCGCCGGAACAGCTTATTGGTTTACGCATCCTGATTGGGATTGGGCTGGGAGGCGATTATTCCGTGGGGCACACCCTGCTGGCCGAATTTTCACCACGACGACATCGGGGAGTGTTACTGGGGGCTTTTAGCGTGGTATGGACCATCGGCTATGTGCTGGCAAGCCTGGCGGGACACCACTTTATTACCGAAAGCCCGGATGCCTGGCGCTGGCTGCTGGCGTCGGTGGCGCTGCCCGCACTATTGATTACCCTGCTTCGCTGGGGGACGCCGGAATCGCCTCGTTGGCTGCTGCGCCAGGGGCGTTTCGCGGAAGCCCACGCTATTGTTCACCGCTATCTTGGGCAGCACGTATTGCTCGGCGACGAGGTTTCTGCGGCGTCCGGAAAGCACATCAAAACGCTCTTTTCCCCTCTCTACTGGCGGCGAACCGCGTTTAACAGCGTGTTTTTTGTTTGTCTGGTGATCCCCTGGTTTGTTATCTACACCTGGCTGCCTACCATTGCCGGGACCCTCGGCCTGGAGGATGCGCTCACCGCCAGCCTGCTGCTGAATGCGTTGTTAATCGTTGGCGCACTGCTGGGGCTGGTATTAACACATCTGCTGGCGCACCGTCGGTTTCTGCTTGGGAGTTTTTTTCTGTTGGCTGCCACGCTGGTGGTGATGGCTTTTCTGCCGTCCGGTAGCTCGTTAACTTTGCTGCTTTTTGTCCTGTTCAGCACCACAATTTCTGCGGTCAGTAATCTGGTAGGGATCCTGCCTGCTGAAAGCTTCCCGACGGATATCCGCTCGCTGGGCGTGGGTTTTGCGACGTCGATGAGCAGACTTGGCGCGGCAATCAGCACCGGCCTGCTGCCCTGGACGCTGGCGCAATGTGGGATGCAGGTCACGTTGCTGCTGCTGGCTGGCGTGCTCCTCATTGGATTTGTGGTGACCTGGCTATGGGCACCGGAAACGAAGGCATTGCCGCTGGTGGCGGCCGGAAGCGTGGAGAAAATACAGGGAGGAGCAAATGAACATTCTGTTCGCGTTTAAGGCCGAACCAGACTCCGGTATGTTGGCGGAAAAAGACTGGCTGGCGGCGACGGAAGATACCCGTGGCCCGGACACCGCGCTGCTGCGCTGTTCTCCTGGTGCCGATGAGCAGGCGGCTGCGGCATTACTGCTGGCGCAACGTCGTGAAGGTTGTGATATGACGTTAACCGCGCTAAGCATTAGCGATGAGCGTGCTATTCATTGGTTGCGCTATTTTGCCGCGCTGGGTTTTGATAAGCCGGTGTTGCTGGAAACGACGGCGGATCTGCGCTTTGCGCCGGAATTCATTGCCCGGCAAATAACTGACTGGCAGCGTCATCACGGCGCGGATTTGATTATCACTGGCTGTCAGAGTAGCGAAGGGCAGAACGGGCAAACGCCATTTTTGATGGCTGAAATGTTGGCCTGGCCCTGCTTTACCCAGGTGGAGCGTTTTACGCTGACGCCGCCTTTTGTTGTTGTCGAGCAACGAACGGCGACCGGGTTGCGCCGCTGCCGGGTGCGGCTTCCGGCAGTGATTGCCGTCAGGCAATGTGGTGAAGTTGCGCTTCCCGTCCCCGGAATGCGTCAGCGTCTGACGGCGGCAAAAGCGACAATTTTACGTCAGCCAGCGTCCAGTGATGAAACTCCGAACGTGCAATGTCAGAAGCTGGTGCGACCGGCGCAGCGGCGCAGCGCCACGATTATCGACGGCGCGACGGCGCAGGAAAAAGCGCGGATATTGTGGAATGATTATTTGCGCCAGAGGATGCAGCCATGAAGATCGTTGTGATTACGGAATCGGGTGAATGCGCTGCACTGGCAGGCTGGATTGCAGAAAACGCGCTTAATGCAGCAGAACTGGAACGCTGGACTCTAGACCCGATGCCGGACGTGGCGGAGCAGGTGCTGGACGCGCTGGCGGCGCAGTGGTTGCTGACGCCAGCCGACATCCTGATTTTTCCGGCGGGTGCGCTGGGGGATGAGCTTGCGACGCGGCTGGCCTGGCGTCTGCATGGCGGCAGCGTTTGCCAGGTGCAGACGCTGAATGCGCAACAGGGGCTGGTGACGAAATCCCACTGGGGGAATGCGCTGACGGCCCGGCTACAAATCACCGCGCGTCCCTTGTGCCTTTCACTGGTGCGACAACCGGAAACGAGCGCGCCGGGCAACGTGCTGCCAGCAATGGTGGAGCGCCGGATTGCCCCCACCACACCTCCGGGCTGGCTGGATAGCGTAGAAAGCATCGACCGTGTTACAGCTCATCCTTTGTTGCAGGCCGGGCGTGTGCTGGTGGTAGGGCAGGGAAGAAGTGACGCCGATGCCGAAAAAATTACCGCTCTTGGTAAGGAGTTTGGTGCCGAAGTGGGATACAGCCGTGCGCGGGTTATGAACGGTGGTTTTGATGCTGAGCGCGTGATTGGCATCTCAGGTCATCTGCTTGCGCCGGATGTCTGCATTGTGGCGGGAGCGTCCGGCGCGGCGGCGCTAATGGCCGGGATTCGTCAGAGCCGGTTCGTCGTGGCGATAAACAGTGACGCCAGAGCGCCGGTCTTTTCACAGGCGGATGTCGGGATTGTGGATGACTGGCTGCCGGTGCTGGAGGCGTTGGCAGCCATCGCAGAAAATTAATTCAGGGGGATGCCGGGTCAGGTGTTTACACCGCTATCCGGCAGCTCGGGTTAATGCAGCTTTTTCGCTAACGTCCAGACGTCGGTGTTGGTAGTTGAAAGCGCCGCCACACCGGCTTTCATCGCATTGCGGGCGTCCTCTTCATCGCAAACCAGACCACCGGCAATCAACGGCTGGCGTATTTTTTCCGTCACCCACCCCAGCACTTTCGGCATACAGCCCGGTAGTATCTCAATACAGTCCGGGTTCGACTGTGCGACCTGCTTATCAATGTTGTGAAAAGAGATAGAGTCGACGATAAACAGGCGATGAATACAGAAAAAGCCCTCCGCCCGCGCGGCTTTCAGCATCGACGCTTTGGTACTGATGATGCCGTCGGCCTCAGTGACCAGCTTCAGAAACTGGATCACCACCTCTTTATTGGACGCGCCCTCCAGCAGATCAACGTGGATAAATGCGTACTTACCGGCATTTTTAATTTTCTTTACGATATGGCTGATGGTGCAGATATTACCGTATAGCACAGAAATGAACTGGCACTCGGAATCAATGGCTAATTGCAGACTGGCGTTGTCTTTCACCGCGGCAATAACCGGATTCTGGCGAAGCAGGTGTAACAGAGGCATAAATTATCCTATTAAATTATCCAAATCGGTAAGTGATGCCAAAGCCGGACGCGGGGTAGCGCCATTGTTGCAGCGTTTTTTCATCACACAGCAGTCGACAGGTACCACACTCCAGGCAGCCGCGAAAGCTGACCCGTAGCTCACCTTCCGCCGTAAGAGAAAACAGTCCGGCGGGGCAGGATGCGATCAGCCGTTGTGCCGTTTCGCTGTCAACAACGGTCGCAGGAACAATATGTGAAATGTCGGCGGGACGCCAGACGTTACGGGCTACAGACATCGTAAGCTCCTGATGATATCGCCTGCCAGATGACGCAGGCCGTGACGACGAAACTGACGCCAGACAATCTGGCGCAGCGGGGCTACCGGGCGGTCGCCCTGATGCCAGATTTCATGGGAAATAGCCTCCATCAGCATGGGCCATTGACGATACCATCCGGGGCGCTGGAGCAACGCCGGAACATCCCGGTAACGTTGCAGAACGTCCCACAGCAGGCTGTGCTGGATGTCGTGGTGATAAGCCGGAAACAGATTTTGCGGCTCGCGTTTCCGGCAGGCGTTAATCAATGTTTGCGCCGCAGCCTGAGCACCAATGAGCGCCATATCCATGCCGCGAACGGACAAACCGGTATTCACACAGCTGCGCAGCGCATCGCCCACCAGCAGCCAGCCTTCTCCTGCATATTGTACGGGCAGGCTGTGCAACCCGCCTTCTGGAACCAGATGCGCACCATATTCCAGCGTTTCGCTGCCTCTGAGCAGCGGATGTAACGCCGGATGCGTCTTGAGCCGCTCCAGCAGTTCAGCCGCCGGGACATCGCTTTGTGCCAAAGAGGAGAGCGGACAAACCACGCCCAGAGAGAGCGTCTCCTGATTGGTGTAGAGAAACGCGCCGCCGGGAAGTTCGCCACAAATATTGCCACTGAACAGCATTGCCGCGCCTTCGTCATTGGATAAGCGGAAACGTTCCTCAAGTAACGATTTATCCAGCGCCAAAGTCTCTTTAATGCCTAATGCCATTGCGGTTGTCGAGGGACGCGGCAGGAATCCGTAGCGCTCGGCCAGTACGCTGTTTGCCCCTTCCGCCAGTACCACATAACGGGCGTACAGCGTCTCGTTATCGGCAATAACGCCGCAGACTCTGCCCTCTTCGATATGGAGCGCCTCGACCGTCACACCGCTGATAAACTGTACGCCTTCGGCCTCGGCCTGGGCGACAAACCACGGGTCGAAGCGGGCGCGCAGCAGGCTCCATGAGTCTCCCTCCGGTTGCAGGCTGGAGTACGTCGTTGCGCCATCGCGAGTCAACAGCGAGAGATTTTCCTGGGTAATTCGGCGTTCAAGTGGGGCTGAATGTTGGAAGTGGGGAAGAAGTTCACCGAGCGCGTGAGTATACAGACGCCCGCCGGAAAGGTTTTTACTGCCGGGAAGCTCGCCGCGTTCAATAAGCAAAACTGACAGTCCTGCTCGCACGCAGCGTAAAGCACAAGCGGTGCCCGCTATCCCTGCACCGATAATAATAATATCGAAATCGTCAGACATGTTGTGCTCCAGATATCCAGAGCACATAACCCTAACAGAGTGTTAGTTAAGGAAAATTGACCGTCGCCACAGACGATACAATCATTCCCCGCGATACACGCAGCCTGCTGTGCAGGTCTCTTTCACCATTACGGCACTCAGCAGAGGGACAACCGGTTTAACCTGATCCCAAATCCATTTGGCCAGAACTTCACTGGTTGGGTTTTCTAAGCCGGGAATATCGTTCAGATAGTAGTGATCGAGTCTGTTGTAAGTTGGCTTAAACGCGGCTTTTAACTCAGAAAAATCCATGATCCAACCGGTATGCGGATCGACTTCACCGGTAATTTCAAGACGCACCATAAATGAGTGACCATGCAGGCGGCCACACTTATGCCCTTCCGGTACATGCGGCAGGCGGTGAGCGGCTTCGAAGGTGAAATCTTTAAACAAGGTGGTGGACATTTTTTACTCTCAAGAATGCGAAAAACCGCCGTAGGGTACCGTAAAGAGCGAATTTTATCATTAGTTAAAAGGGCGCTGAGTATCAGAACGACCTATTCATGATGGTGATGTTTAATAATTATTGATATATCATATAGTTATCTAATCTGTTTTGATGTTAATAACTATAACTAAAACAGGTTAGTTCATTTGGTTATTTGTTATTTCTATCCCTTCTTTAATTGTTACTATCCCCGCCGTTAACCTTATCTTCAGTTTGGGTTTTATTGCTGAAATCCGCTTTGCTTACTGGAACATGACAACGCATGACGACACAGGCCCCACCTTCCGCTCTGCTACCGCTAAACCCGGAGCAACTGGCACGCCTTCAGGCGGCCACGACCGATTTCACTCCCGCACAGCTTGCGTGGGTTTCTGGCTATTTTTGGGGCGTGCTGAATCAGCAGCCAGGCAGCAATGCGGCGACTCCTGCGCCTGCTGCTGAAATGCCTGGCATTACGCTTATCTCCGCCTCGCAAACCGGTAATGCGCGTCGTGTGGCGGAAGCCCTGCGCGATGATCTGATCGCTGCAAAGCTCAACGTCACTCTCATCAATGCTGGCGACTATAAATTCAAACAAATCGCCAATGAGAAATTGCTGATCGTAGTGGCGTCGACGCAAGGGGAAGGTGAACCGGCGGAAGAAGCCGTAGCGTTGCATAAATTCCTGTTCTCGAAAAAAGCGCCGAAGCTCGATAACACCGCTTTTGCCGTGTTTGGTCTTGGTGACACTTCTTACGAGTTTTTCTGTCAGTCAGGAAAAGACTTCGATGCAAAACTGGCTGAGCTGGGCGGAGAACGTTTGCTTGACCGCGTGGATGCCGACGTCGAATACCAGGGCGCGGCAGCCGAATGGCGTGCCCGTCTGGTTGATGTCCTGAAAGCGCGTGCCCCTGCGGCATCGTCTGTGCAAGTTGCTGCGAGCGGTGCGGTAAACGAAGTACACACCAGTCCGTACACCAAAGAAGCGCCGCTGACGGCGTCGCTTGCGGTGAATCAGAAAATCACCGGTCGCGACTCGGAAAAAAATGTACGCCATATTGAAATCGATCTCGGCGATTCCGGCCTGCGCTACCAGCCGGGCGATGCCTTAGGAGTCTGGTATCAGAACGATCCTGAGCTGGTCAAAGAGTTGGTTGAATTGCTGTGGCTGAAAGGAGATGAGCCGGTCACGGTTGACGGCAAAACCCTGTCGCTCACCGAAGCGCTGCAGTGGCATTTCGAGCTGACGGTTAACACCGGCAATATCGTCGAGAACTATGCCACTTTAACCCGTAGCGACTCTCTGCTGCCGCTGGTGGGCGACAAAGCGCAATTGCAGCATTACGCCGCAACCACGCCAATCGTCGATATGGTGCGCTTCTCTCCGGCGCAACTGGACGCCCAAACGTTGGTTGAGCTTCTGCGACCGCTGACGCCGCGTTTGTATTCTATTGCCTCTTCCCAGGCGGAAGTGGAAAGCGAAGTGCACGTCACCGTGGGCGTGGTGCGTTATGACATTGAAGGTCGTGCCCGTGCTGGTGGTGCGTCCAGTTTCCTCGCCGATCGCGTGGAAGAAGAGGGCGAAGTGCGCGTGTTCATCGAACACAACGATAACTTCCGCCTGCCGGCTAACCCGCAGACACCGGTGATTATGATTGGACCGGGCACGGGGATTGCGCCGTTCCGTGCATTCATGCAGCAGCGTGCGGCTGACGGAGCCGAAGGCAAAAACTGGCTGTTTTTTGGCAACCCACACTTTACCGAAGATTTCCTGTACCAGGTGGAATGGCAGCGTTACGTCAAAGAGGGCGTACTGAGCCGCATCGATCTCGCCTGGTCGCGCGATCAAAAAGAAAAAGTCTACGTACAAGATAAACTGCGCCAACAAGGTGCGGAACTGTGGCGCTGGATAAACGACGGTGCCCACATTTATGTCTGCGGCGACGCTAATCGCATGGCGAAAGACGTTGAGCAGGCTTTGTTGGAAGTGATTGCCGAATTCGGTGCTATGGATATCGAAGCGGCGGATGAATTTTTAAGTGAGCTGCGCATTGAGCGCCGTTATCAGCGAGATGTCTACTAATGAGCGAAAAATACCCAGGACCATTGGTGGTCGAAGGCAAGCTGTCCGACGCTGAGCGTATGAAGCTGGAAAGCAACTATCTGCGCGGAACTATTGCCGAAGATTTAAACGACGGCCTGACCGGCGGCTTCAAAGGCGATAACTTCCTGCTGATCCGTTTTCACGGTATGTACCAGCAGGATGACCGCGATATCCGCGCCGAACGAGCCGAGCAAAAGCTGGAGCCGCGTCACGCGATGCTGCTGCGCTGCCGTCTGCCGGGTGGGGTGATCACCACCAAACAGTGGCAGGCGATCGACACGTTCGCCCATGACAACACAATTTACGGCAGCATTCGTCTGACCAACCGTCAGACCTTCCAGTTTCACGGCATTCTGAAGAAGAACGTTAAGCCGGTACACCAGATGCTGCATTCGGTCGGGCTGGACGCGCTGGCGACCGCCAACGACATGAACCGTAACGTTCTGTGTACCTCTAACCCGTACGAGTCCGAGCTGCACGCCCAAGCCTATGAATGGGCGAAGAAGATCTCCGAACATCTGCTGCCGCGTACTCGCGCCTATGCAGAAATTTGGCTGGATCAGGAGAAGGTAGCGACCACCGACGAAGAGCCGATCCTCGGTCAAACCTATCTGCCGCGTAAGTTTAAAACCACGGTCGTAATCCCGCCGCAGAACGACATCGATCTGCACGCCAACGACATGAACTTCGTAGCGATTGCCGAAAACGGCAAGCTGGTGGGCTTTAACCTGCTGGTCGGCGGTGGTTTGTCGATTGAGCACGGCAATAAGAAAACCTACGCCCGCACCGCGAGCGAGTTCGGCTATCTGCCGCTGGAGCACACCTTGGCGGTAGCAGAAGCTGTGGTGACAACGCAGCGCGACTGGGGTAACCGTACCGATCGTAAAAACGCCAAAACTAAATACACGCTTGAACGCGTTGGTATCGACACGTTCAAAGAGGAAGTGGAGCGTCGCGCGGGTATTAAATTTGAGCCGATCCGCCCGTACGAGTTCACCGGTCGCGGCGATCGTATTGGTTGGGTAAAAGGGATCGACAATAACTGGCACCTGACGCTGTTTATTGAAAACGGCCGTATCTTGGATTATCCGGGCCGTCCGCTGAAAACCGGCCTGCTGGAGATCGCGAAGATCCACAAAGGGGATTTCCGCATCACCGCCAACCAGAACCTGATCATTGCTGGTGTGCCGGAAAGCCAAAAAGCGAAGATCGAGAAGCTGGCGCGCGATCACGGATTGATGAATGCGGTGAAGCCGCAGCGTGAAAACTCGATGGCCTGCGTGTCGTTCCCGACCTGTCCGCTGGCGATGGCGGAGGCCGAACGTTTCCTGCCATCGTTCACTGATAAAGTGGAAGCTATTCTCGAAAAACACGGCATTCCTGACGAGCATATCGTGATGCGCGTTACAGGCTGCCCGAACGGCTGCGGCCGCGCGATGCTGGCGGAACTGGGCCTGGTGGGTAAAGCCCCGGGGCGCTACAACGTACACCTTGGCGGTAACCGCATGGGCACGCGCATTCCGCGTATGTATCGCGAAAATATTACGGAATCGGAAATTCTCGACTCCGTTGACGAACTGGTTGGGCGCTGGGCGAAAGAGCGCGAAGCGGGTGAAGGCTTCGGTGATTTTACGGTGCGTGCGGGCATCATTCGCCCGGTGCTCGATCCCGCCCGGGATTTCTGGGAATAAAGTGAAATTGACTTATCGGGTCTGCTGAATCTGTAGGCCTGATAAGCGCAGCGCCATCAGGCAAGGTAAACAGCGAGGAATTTATGTCCAAACTCGATCTCAACGCGTTGAACGCGCTGCCGAAAGTTGAACGCGTTATGGCGTTGGCACAAACCAACGACCAACTGGAAAATTTGAGCGCCGAGGATCGCGTGGCGTGGGCGCTGGAAAACCTGCCTGGTGAATATGTACTGTCATCAAGCTTTGGTATCCAGGCGGCAGTAAGCCTGCACCTGGTGAATCAGATTCACCCGGATATCCCGGTGATCCTCACCGATACGGGCTATTTGTTCCCGGAAACCTACCAGTTTATTGATGAGTTAACGGACAAGCTCAAGCTTAATCTGCAAGTCTACCGGGCGAAGGAGAGCGCGGCCTGGCAGGAAGCGCGCTACGGCAAACTGTGGGAACAGGGCGTTGAAGGCATTGAGAAATACAATGAGATCAACAAAGTCGAACCGATGAACCGCGCGCTTAAAGAACTCAATGCGCAAACCTGGTTTGCCGGCCTGCGCCGCGAACAGTCGGGCAGCCGGGCGCATTTGCCAGTGCTGGCTATCCAGCGCGGCGTGTTTAAAGTGCTGCCGATCATCGACTGGGACAACCGTACCGTTTACCAGTATCTGCAAAAGCACGGCCTGAAATACCATCCACTGTGGGATCAGGGCTATCTGTCAGTTGGTGATACCCATACCACCCGCAAATGGGAGCCGGGTATGGCGGAAGAAGAGACGCGGTTTTTCGGATTGAAGCGCGAGTGCGGATTGCACGAAGGGTAAAAGATAAAAGCCCGGTAATGATTACATATTACCGGGCTTCTTCGTCAGGATTTACCCGCTTTTGCCAGTTCTTTTACCAGCGGGAGCATAATGCGTACCACGTCGCGGCTACGGTGCTCTATCCTGCCCGGTAAGGCTTTATCGATATGCTGCTGGTTATCCAGTCGCACATCGTGCCAGCTGTTGCCTGCCGGGAACGAGGCGCTTTTGGCGCGCTGTTGATAGCTATCTTTCTTGCCCAGACTCCAGTTGGTTGCTTCAACGGAGAGCACGGCAATGCCCGCATCGTCGAAGACCTCTGCATCGTTACAACATCCAGTACCTTTCGGATAGTTTTTGTTCAGTCCCGGATTGGTGCTGGCTACGATACCGCGGCTGTGCGCGATGGCCAGCGCCCGGTCACGCGTCAATTTTCGCACCGCTTCCGGGGTTTTCTTACCGCTATTGAAATAGAGCTTATCGCCGACGATCAGGTTATCGAGGTTGATAACCAGCAGCGTATTTTTCTTCTCGGCGGCGCTCATTCGCTTCAGGATGTTCTCCGCGCCCAGTTTGCCTTCTTCCTCGCCGCTGGTGGCGATAAATCGAATGCCGTACTGCGTCGGCACGTCTTTGAGTTTTTCCGCCAGTTCCAGCATCACGCCAAGCCCTGCGGCGTTGTCATCAATACCTTGCAGGGTCAATCCACCCAGATTGGCATCGGAATCGGCGTCGCTCTGTGCGGCGTAGGTGTCGAGGTGCGCCATGATAATAATCTGCTGTGGCGCTTTACCCTCATGTGCGGCAATAACGGTACTCCCCGTGACGTTATGCCAGTTTTTACGGTTATTTTTGGCGGTATAAACATAACGGCTATTAAACGTTCGAATATCACTGCTGTAGCCCATCTGCTGAAATTGCTGACGAATATAATCAGCAGACAACATTTCTGCCGGAGAGCCCGTTACGCGGCCTGGGAAAAACGTTGCGATATATCGAGCCTGGGTATTTGCGATATCTCCAGGTTTGGAAGATGTTGCCTGTGCGGGAAGGATAAAGCACGCGCCGAGCGCCAGGATTGCAAGAAGGGGGCGCGTTGCGGAAAACATAATGAGTCCTTAAATACCAAGCAGAAATTTTTAGCCGCTAGTATGAAACCGTGATCGAGGTAAAACAATTTCATTTGCTCCTAAATGCCCTAAATTCGGTAGCTTAAGCACTTTTTGATATTTGCTTTTCCGGATCGTTATTCCTTTGAGGAACTACTCATTCCAATTCGTAATTTCATTCGCCCTCTTGCCCTCCCTATAGTCAGGTTATCTGAGCATCGTTAGCAAAATAACGGCATTACATAGGAACGGTTATGGATCAAAAACGACTTACCCACCTGCGGCAACTGGAAGCGGAAAGCATCCATATTATTCGTGAGGTGGCCGCCGAGTTTTCGAATCCGGTGATGATGTATTCCATCGGCAAAGATTCCAGCGTAATGCTGCATCTGGCGCGCAAAGCGTTTTATCCTGGCACGTTGCCGTTCCCTCTGCTGCACGTTGATACCGGCTGGAAATTCAGCGAGATGTACGAGTTTCGTGACCGCACGGCGAAAGCCTACGGTTGTGAACTGCTGGTGCATAAAAACCCGGAAGGGGTGGCGATGGGCATCAACCCGTTTGTTCACGGTAGCGCCAAGCATACCGATATTATGAAAACCGAAGGGTTGAAGCAGGCGTTGAACAAATACGGTTTCGACGCCGCGTTCGGTGGCGCTCGTCGTGACGAAGAGAAATCGCGTGCCAAGGAGCGCATTTATTCTTTCCGCGATCGTTTTCATCGCTGGGACCCTAAAAATCAGCGTCCGGAACTGTGGCATAACTACAACGGACAGATTAACAAAGGCGAAAGCATTCGCGTATTCCCGCTCTCCAACTGGACTGAACAGGATATCTGGCAGTACATCTGGCTGGAAAATATCGACATCGTGCCGCTGTACCTGGCGGCGGAGCGTCCGGTGCTGGAACGCGACGGTATGCTGATGATGATTGATGACGACAGAATCGATCTGCAACCGGGTGAAGTGATTAAAAAACGCATGGTGCGTTTCCGTACGCTCGGCTGCTGGCCGTTAACAGGCGCGGTGGAGTCGAATGCGCAGACGCTGCCGGAAATCATCGAAGAGATGCTGGTCTCAACCACCAGTGAACGTCAGGGCCGCGTGATTGACCGCGACCAGGCGGGCTCCATGGAGCTGAAGAAACGTCAGGGGTATTTCTAAGGAGCCGCCATGAACACGACACTTGCACAACAAATTGCTAATGAAGGCGGCGTTGAAGCCTGGATGGTCGCCCAGCAACACAAAAGCCTGCTGCGTTTTTTAACCTGCGGTAGCGTGGATGACGGGAAAAGCACCCTGATTGGTCGCCTGCTGCACGACACGCGTCAGATTTATGAAGACCAGCTTTCATCGCTGCACAACGACAGTAAACGTCACGGTACTCAGGGCGAAAAGCTCGATCTGGCGTTATTGGTTGACGGCTTGCAAGCCGAGCGCGAGCAGGGCATCACCATCGACGTGGCTTACCGTTATTTCTCTACCGAGAAGCGTAAATTTATTATTGCGGATACTCCCGGCCATGAGCAGTACACTCGCAACATGGCGACCGGTGCGTCGACCTGCGACCTGGCGATCCTGCTGATCGATGCGCGTAAAGGCGTGCTGGATCAGACCCGTCGTCACAGCTTTATCTCCACGCTACTTGGGATCAAACACCTGGTGGTCGCGATCAACAAAATGGATCTGGTGAACTTTAGCGAAGAGACATTTAACCGCATTCGCGAAGACTATCTTACTTTTGCTGAACAGTTGCCGGGCAACCTGGATATCCGGTTTGTGCCGCTCTCTGCGCTGGAAGGCGACAACGTGGCTTCACAAAGCGCCAGCATGTCGTGGTACAGCGGTCCGACGCTACTGGAAGTACTGGAAACCGTTGAGATCCAACGCATAGTTGATACTCAGCCGATGCGCTTCCCGGTGCAGTATGTGAACCGACCGAATCTGGATTTTCGTGGTTATGCCGGGACGCTGGCCTCCGGTAGTGTGAAGGTAGGGCAACGCGTCAAAGTGCTGCCATCCGGCGTTGAGTCGAGCGTGGCACGGATCGTAACCTTTGATGGTGATTTACAGGAAGCACATGCGGGTGAAGCGATCACCCTGGTATTGAAAGATGAGATCGATATCAGCCGGGGCGACCTGCTGCTTGATGCCGGTGAAGCGTTACCTGCGGTACAACGCGCTGCCGTTGATGTGGTGTGGATGGCGGAACAACCGTTGTCGCCTGGACAGAGCTACGACATCAAAGTCGCCGGTAAGAAGACCCGCGCACGCGTTGATAACGTGCAGTACCAGATTGATATTAATAACCTGACCCAACGTGATGTTGAAGCGTTGCCGCTAAACGGCATCGGTCTGGTTAATCTGACCTTTGATGAGCCGCTGGTGCTGGATACCTATCAGCAGAACCCGGTTACGGGCGGGCTGATTATCATTGACCGCCTGACCAACGTTACCGTTGGCGCGGGGCTGGTACGTGAGCCAATCGTCCAGGAGCACACCGCGGCTTCTCAGTTCAGCGCGTTTGAGCTGGAGCTTAATGCGTTAGTGCGTCGCCATTTCCCGCACTGGGGCGCGCGCGATCTGCTGGGAGGAAAATAATGGCGCTGCATGACGAAAACGTCGTCTGGCATGCCCATCCTGTTACACCGCAACAGCGGGAACAACGCCACGGTCATCGTGGTGTTGTGCTGTGGTTTACCGGGCTGTCTGGTTCCGGTAAATCCACGGTCGCAGGGGCGCTGGAAGAGGCGTTGCACAAGCTGGGAGTGAGTACCTATTTGTTGGATGGCGATAACGTGCGCCACGGCCTGTGCAGCGATCTTGGGTTTAGCGATGCCGATCGTAAGGAGAATATTCGTCGGGTTGGCGAGGTGGCTAACCTGATGGTGGATGCGGGTCTTGTGGTGTTGACCGCCTTTATCTCTCCACATCGCGCCGAACGCAAAATGGTCCGTGAACGCGTTGGCGAAGGGCGTTTTATTGAGGTTTTTGTCGACACGCCGCTGGCAACGTGCGAATTACGCGATCCAAAAGGGCTGTATAAAAAAGCGCGGGCGGGTGAGTTGCGCAATTTCACCGGAATTGATTCGGTATACGAAGCGCCTGAATCGCCAGAGATTCATCTTGATGGTGAACAATTGGTAACAAATTTGGTACCCCAATTATTAGACCTGCTGAGGCAGGAAGATATTATCAGATCCTGAGACACCCGAGCTTGTATGCCCGGTCAGTCACGGTCACAGGATTAGATATGCGTAACAGCCATAACATTACTATTACAGAGTCAGATACCTTCGCCGCCGACGATGAAACCACCTGGTCACTACCGGGTGCTGTGGTCGGTTTTATCGCGTGGCTGTTGGCGCTGGGGATTCCGTTTCTAATTTATGGCCCTAACACACTCTTTTTCTTCATTTATACCTGGCCCTTTTTCCTCGCATTGCTGCCCGTGGCGATTGTCGCGGGTATTGCGCTGCACTCCCTATTGAAGGGGCTGTTGCTGCTGAGCATTACCTGCACCCTACTGGTGGTTGGGGCGATGTTTGGTGCGCTATTTCTGTGGTTGTTGGGTTAGGCAAACGCCTTTTTTAAACAATCGCTGATGTTGCTCACTCTCTGGTCATAATTCAAACCGTAACCAACAATGAGATTATGTTCTCCTTTCACGGGGTATACGTAACAACGGGCAAATGTGGTACATTTGCCCGCGTTGTCGCGGCATTCCCGACCGTTGATGTAAAGTTGTCTGCGGAAGTTATGGGATGTTAATGCCGTTTTTCAGGGGGCAGGATGGGTAAACTAACGCTGCTGTTGCTGGCTTTATTGGTCTGGCTGCAGTATTCGCTGTGGTTCGGTAAGAACGGCATACATGACTATAGTCGCGTCAACGATGATGTTGCTGCGCAGCAAGCTACGAACGCGAAACTTAAAGCACGTAACGATCAGCTCTTTGCCGAAATTGACGATCTCAATGGCGGACAAGAGGCTATTGAGGAGCGCGCGCGCAACGAACTCAGCATGACTAAGCCGGGCGAAACCTTTTATCGTCTGGTGCCTGACGCGTCTAAACGCGCTCAGACTGCAGGGCAAAACAATCGATAAACCGTCCAGGGATTTAACATGGCAGCCACTTTATTGGACGTTTGCGCCGTGGTGCCGGCTGCCGGGTTTGGCCGCCGAATGCAAACAGAGTGTCCTAAGCAGTACCTCTCTATTGGCAATAAAACCATTCTTGAACACTCGGTTGATGCGCTGCTGGCTCATCCCCGGGTGACGCGAGTCGTTATCGCTATCAGCCCAGGCGACAGCCGCTTTGCCCAACTTCCACTCGCCGCGCATCCGCAAATTACCGTAGTGGATGGCGGCAACGAGCGTGCCGATTCTGTCCTTGCCGGTTTGCAAGCCGCAGGTGAGGCAAGTTGGGTACTTGTGCATGACGCCGCGCGTCCGTGTCTGCACCAGGATGATTTAGCCCGTTTGCTGGCAATCAGTGAGACCAGCCGCACCGGCGGGATCCTGGCGGCACCAGTACGCGACACGATGAAGCGCGCGGAGCCGGGCCGAACAGACATTGCCCATACGGTCGATCGCACCGATTTATGGCACGCGTTGACGCCGCAGTTTTTCCCTCGCGAGCTGTTGCACGACTGCCTGACCCGTGCGCTCCACGAAGGCGCAACCATTACGGATGAGGCCTCGGCGCTGGAATATTGCGGCTTACATCCTCAGCTCGTTGAAGGACGGGCTGATAATATTAAAGTAACGCGTCCAGAGGATTTGGCGTTGGCCGAATTTTATCTGACCCGGACTACCCACCAGGAGAAGACATAATGCGAATTGGACACGGTTTCGACGTACACGCTTTTGGCGGAGAAGGCCCAATTATCATTGGTGGTGTGCGCATCCCGTATGAAAAAGGATTGCTGGCGCATTCTGATGGCGATGTGGCGTTACACGCGCTAACTGATGCTCTGCTGGGCGCGGCTGCGCTGGGGGATATCGGTAAACTCTTCCCTGACACCGACCCGACCTTTAAAGGTGCCGATAGTCGTGAATTATTGCGAGAAGCCTGGCGGCGTATTCAGGCCAAAGGCTATACGCTTGGTAATGTGGATGTGACAATTATTGCTCAGGCGCCAAAGATGCTGCCGCACATTCCGCAAATGCGCGTGTTTATTGCCGAAGATCTCGGCTGCCATATGGATGATGTTAACGTGAAAGCGACCACCACGGAAAAACTCGGTTTTACCGGGCGTGGGGAAGGGATTGCCTGTGAAGCGGTGGCGTTACTCATTAAGGCACCGAAATGACTGTGTTTGACGATCTGACGTATCTCCATGGCAAACCACTGGGCCATGGCGTCCTGAAAGCGAATCCGGAAGACTTTGTTGTCGTCGAAGATTTAGGCTTCGAACCGGATGGCGAAGGCGAGCATGTTTTGGTGCGCATCCTGAAAAACGGTTGTAACACCCGTTTTGTGGCTGACGCGCTGGCGAAATTCCTGAAAATTCACGCCCGTGAAGTGAGCTTTGCCGGGCAGAAAGATAAGCATGCGGTCACGGAACAGTGGCTGTGCGCGCGTGTACCGGGCAATGCAATGCCTGATCTAAGCAAATTTGAGCTCGAAGGCTGTAAAGTTCTGGAGTACGCGCGCCACAAGCGTAAGCTGCGTTTAGGGGCGCTGAAAGGCAACGAATTTACGCTGGTGTTGCGTGAAGTGAGCGAGCGGAATGACGTTGAAGCGCGTTTGCAGGCGATTAGCGAACGCGGCGTACCGAACTATTTTGGCGCTCAGCGTTTTGGTATTGGCGGTAGCAACCTGCAAGGGGCGCTGCGCTGGGCGCAAAGCGATGCGCCGGTGCGCGATCGCAATAAACGCAGTTTTTGGTTGTCGGCGGCCCGTAGCGCGTTGTTTAATCAGATAGTCAGTGAACGCTTGAAAAAAACAGACTTTAATCAAGTTGTTGACGGCGATGCGCTACAATTATCCGGACGCGGAAGCTGGTTTGTCGCCACACAGGAAGAACACACTGAATTACAGCGTCGCGTCGATGAGAAAGAATTGATGATCACAGCGGCATTACCGGGCAGCGGTGAGTGGGGAACTCAGCGCGACGCACTGGCGTTTGAAAAAGCCGCTGTTGCTGATGAAACTGCGCTGCAGTCTCTGTTATTGCGCGAGAAAGTCGACGCGTCGCGTCGCGCTATGTTGCTGTATCCACAACAATTAAGCTGGAACTGGTGGGATGACGTAACCGTCGAGTTACGCTTCTGGCTACCGGCAGGTAGCTTCGCCACCAGTGTTGTAAGGGAACTTATTAACACAATGGGTGATTATGCGTATATTGCTGAGTAACGATGATGGGGTCCACGCACCCGGTATACAAACGCTGGCGAAAGCGCTGCGTGAGTTTGCTGACGTACAGGTGGTTGCCCCGGATCGTAACCGCAGTGGCGCGTCTAACTCGCTGACGCTGGAATCTTCACTTCGCACCTTTACCTATGATAACGGCGATATTTCCGTACAAATGGGTACGCCCACCGACTGCGTCTATCTGGGCGTGAACGCATTAATGCGTCCGCGTCCGGACATTGTCGTTTCTGGTATTAATGCGGGTCCTAATCTGGGTGATGATGTTATCTATTCCGGTACCGTTGCGGCGGCAATGGAAGGTCGTCATCTGGGGTTCCCGGCGCTGGCTGTTTCACTCGATGGCCATAAACACTACGATACTGCTGCCGCAGTAACCTGTCGTATCTTACGGGCGCTGAGTCGTGAACCGCTGCGCACCGGTCGCATTTTGAATATCAACGTGCCGGATTTACCACTGGATCAGATTAAAGGTATTCGCGTCACGCGCTGCGGCAGTCGCCATCCGGCGGATCAGGTTATTCCACAGCAGGACCCACGCGGTAATACGCTGTACTGGATCGGGCCACCGGGTGAAAAGTGCGACGCCGGGCCGGATACGGATTTTGCCGCCGTCGATGAAGGCTATGTTTCTATCACGCCGCTGCATGTCGATTTAACCGCATACGGCGCGCATGAGGTGGTTTCTGACTGGTTAGACAGCGTGGGAGTCGACACGCAATGGTAAGCAGACGCGTACACACTCTTCTTGAACAATTACGTGCGCAGGGCATCAGAGATGAGCTTGTCCTCGATGCGCTCGCCGCCGTGCCGCGTGAAAAATTCATTGATGAGGCGTTTGAACATAAGGCCTGGGACAATATTGCCCTGCCGATTGGTCAGGGGCAGACGATTTCGCAGCCTTATATGGTTGCGCGAATGACCGAACTGCTTGAGCTAACGCCGCAGTCTCGGGTGCTGGAAATTGGTACTGGCTCTGGCTACCAGACGGCGATTCTGGCGCACCTGGTGCATCATGTGTGCTCCGTTGAGCGCATTAAAGGTTTGCAATGGCAGGCGCGTCGCCGCCTGAAGCAGCTTGATTTACATAATGTTTCGACCCGTCATGGTGATGGATGGCAAGGCTGGCAGGCGCGAGCTCCGTTTGACGCTATCATTGTAACGGCAGCGCCGCCCGAGATCCCGACCGCATTGATGATGCAACTGGATGAGGGCGGCATTCTCGTCTTACCCGTGGGCGATGAGCACCAGTTTCTGAAGCGGGTGCGTCGTCGGGGAGGCGAATTTATTATCGATACCGTGGAGGCCGTACGTTTCGTTCCCTTAGTGAAAGGGGAGCTTGCGTAGATAGCGCTGCTGAATACCTGGAGTTTTCCTGGTTATTCTCGAAAGAGTAAGCGTATTGTGACGGGGCCTTGCACGGTGATTACGTCACTGGTTTTAACCAATTTTCCTGGGGGATAAATGAGCGCGGGAAGCCACAAATTTACCGTTCGCCGCATTGCGGCATTGTCACTGGTTTCACTATGGCTGGCAGGTTGTTCAAACACCTCGAATCCACCAGCGCCGGTCAGCTCGGTTAACGGTAGTGCATCAACGAACACCAGTTCTGGCATGCTGATTACGCCTCCACCCAAAATGGGCTCGACGTCGACAGTACAGCAGACGCCACAGATCCAGTCGGTGCAGCAACCAACCACACAGCCAACGCAAATCCAGCCTGTTGCTCAACAGCCTGTGCAGATGGAAAACGGTCGTATTGTATACAATCGTAAGTATGGGAATATTCCGAAAGGTAGCTACACGGGCGGCAGTACCTATACTGTTAAGAAAGGCGATACCCTTTTCTATATTGCCTGGATAACCGGGAACGATTTCCGTGACCTCGCACAACGCAATAACGTTCCGGCCCCGTATGGCCTGAATGTCGGTCAAACTCTGCAAGTGGGCAACGCGTCTGGTGCACCGATTACCGGTGGCAATGCCATCACCCAGGCGGATGCAGCACAGCAAGGAGTTGTGACCAACCCTGCACAAAATTCCACCGTTGCTGTTGCTTCGAAACCAACAATTACGTATTCTGAGGATTCAGGTGAACAAAGTGCTAACAAAATGTTGCCGAACAACAAGCCTGCTGGGACTGTGGTCACAGCGCCTGTAACGGCTCCAGCAGTTAGCACAACCGAATCAACTGCAAGCTCAACGTCGACTAGCTCGCCAATCTCTACCTGGCGCTGGCCGACTGACGGCAAAGTGATCGAAAACTTTGCGGCTACCGAAGGTGGCAATAAAGGGATTGACATTGCAGGCAGCAAAGGACAGGCTATTGTCGCGACCGCAGATGGACGCGTCGTCTATGCCGGTAATGCGCTGCGTGGTTACGGTAATCTTATTATCATCAAACATAACGATGATTACCTGAGCGCCTACGCCCATAACGATACAATGCTGGTCCGGGAACAACAAGAAATCAAGGCGGGGCAGAAAATAGCTACCATGGGTAGCACCGGAACCAGTTCAACACGCTTGCATTTTGAAATTCGTTACAAGGGGAAATCCGTAAACCCGCTGCGCTATTTACCGCAGCGATAATTAGGCGGAACCAGGCTTTCACGTGCTAGTTCCGTTAGGGATCACGGGTAGGAGCCACCTTTATGAGTCAGAATACGCTGAAAGTTCATGATTTAAATGAAGATGCGGAATTTGATGAGAACGGAGTAGAGGCTTTTGATGAAAAAGCCTTGAGTGAAGAGGAACCCAGTGATAACGACCTGGCTGAAGAAGAGCTGTTATCGCAGGGGGCCACACAGCGTGTGTTGGACGCGACTCAGCTTTACCTTGGTGAGATTGGTTATTCACCACTGTTAACAGCCGAAGAAGAAGTTTATTTTGCGCGTCGCGCACTGCGTGGAGATGTCGCATCTCGCCGTCGCATGATTGAAAGTAACCTGCGTCTGGTGGTGAAAATTGCTCGTCGTTATGGCAATCGTGGTCTGGCATTGCTGGACCTGATTGAAGAGGGCAATTTAGGGCTTATCCGTGCCGTCGAGAAGTTTGACCCGGAACGTGGGTTCCGCTTCTCAACATACGCAACCTGGTGGATCCGCCAGACGATCGAACGGGCGATTATGAACCAAACCCGTACGATCCGACTGCCGATTCACATTGTAAAAGAGCTGAACGTCTATCTGCGTACCGCGCGTGAGTTGTCGCATAAACTGGACCACGAACCGAGTGCAGAAGAGATTGCTGAACAACTGGATAAACCGGTTGATGACGTCAGCCGTATGCTCCGACTCAACGAGCGTATTACCTCGGTAGACACCCCGCTGGGTGGCGATTCCGAAAAAGCGTTGCTGGATATTCTGGCCGATGAAAAGGAAAACGGTCCGGAAGACACCACGCAAGACGATGATATGAAACAGAGCATCGTCAAATGGCTGTTCGAACTGAACGCCAAGCAGCGTGAAGTGCTGGCACGTCGTTTTGGTCTGCTGGGGTACGAAGCTGCGACACTGGAAGATGTGGGCCGTGAAATTGGTCTCACTCGTGAACGTGTTCGCCAGATTCAGGTTGAAGGTCTGCGTCGTCTGCGTGAAATTCTGCAGACTCAGGGACTGAATATCGAAGCGCTTTTCCGCGAGTAAGCACAAGTTCTATCAAGAAAGGCCAGTCTCATTGGGACTGGCCTTTTTCTTTAGGGCTACCGCTATCGGGCTCTTTTTGCTACACCAGACTTTTCAACCGGTAGATCCACTCCAGCGCCTGGCGAGGCGTTAGTGAATCCGGGTCGAGATTTTCCAGCGCATCAACGGCGGGTGACGTTTCTTCCGGTACTGACAGCAGCGACATCTGCGTGCCGTCGACCTGGGTTGCGGCAACATTTGGCGCGATGCTTTCCAGTTCGCGCAGTTTTTGCCGCGCGCGTTTGATCACCTCTTTCGGTACGCCAGCCAGGGCAGCGACTGCCAGACCATAGCTCTTGCTCGCCGCGCCATCCTGCACGCTGTGCATGAAGGCGATGGTATCGCCGTGCTCTAACGCATCCAGATGCACATTAGCGACACCCTCCATTTTCTCCGGTAACTGCGTCAGTTCGAAGTAGTGGGTCGCAAATAAAGTTAATGCTTTGATTTTATTCGCCAGATTTTCTGCGCATGCCCATGCCAGCGACAGGCCGTCGTAGGTGGAGGTGCCGCGTCCAATCTCATCCATCAGCACCAGACTGTTCTCGGTGGCGTTATGCAGAATGTTGGCGGTTTCGGTCATTTCTACCATGAAGGTGGAACGACCTGATGCCAGATCATCCGCCGCGCCCACGCGGGTAAAGATACGATCGATAGGCCCGATCTCGACTTTCTGTGCCGGAACGTAGCTGCCGATATAGGCCAGTAGCGCAATCAACGCAGTCTGGCGCATATAGGTACTTTTACCCCCCATGTTTGGGCCGGTGATGATCAGCATTCGTCGCTGAGGCGAGAGGTTAAGCGGGTTGGCGATAAACGGCTCGGTCAGCACCTGTTCAACCACCGGATGACGTCCCTCGGTAATACGAATGCCGGGTTTATCGGTGAAGATCGGACAGGTGTAATTCAGGGTATAAGCACGCTCCGCGAGGTTGACCAGCACGTCCAACTCCGCCAGCGCGCTGGCGCTCTGTTGCAAATCAGCCAGGTGTGGCAGCAGCATGTCGAACAGTTCGTCATACAGCTGTTTTTCCAGCGCCAGCGCTTTGCCTTTTGAGGTCAGAACTTTGTCTTCGTACTCTTTCAGTTCCGGAATAATGTAGCGTTCGGCGTTTTTCAATGTCTGGCGGCGTACGTAGTTAATTGGCGCCAGATGACTTTGCCCACGGCTGATCTGAACGTAGTAGCCGTGCACGGCGTTAAATCCTACTTTCAGCGTGTCCAGACCGGTGCGTTCGCGTTCGCGGATTTCCAGTCTGTCGAGGTAGTCCGTGGCGCCATCAGCCAGCGCTCGCCACTCATCAAGCTCTTCATTGTAGCCTGGGGCAATGACGCCGCCGTCACGTACGAGCACCGGCGGAGCTTCCACGACGGCACGTTCCAACAGTTCACGCAGCTCAGTAAACTCACCCATTTTCTCGCGCAGCATCTGCACGGGGGCACTGTCTACGTTTTCCAGCTGTGCGCGCAGTTCGGGTAATTGCTGGAAGGCATGACGCATACGGGCCAGATCGCGCGGGCGCGCAGTACGCAGGGCCAGACGCGCCAGAATACGTTCCAGATCGCCTACCTGACGCAGCACGGGTTGTAATTCGCTGGTGGTATCCTGCAGCGCGCCGATGGTCTGTTGGCGCTCGATGAGGATTTTGGTGTCGCGGACCGGCATATGCAGCCAGCGCTTGAGCATACGGCTACCCATCGGTGTCACGGTGCAGTCGAGTACTGAAGCCAGCGTGTTTTCCACCCCGCCCGCCAGGTTCTGGGTGATTTCCAGATTGCGGCGTGTGGCGGCGTCCATGATGATGCTGTCCTGCTGACGCTCCATGGTGATGGAACGAATATGCGGCAGCGAGGTGCGTTGGGTATCTTTTACGTATTGCAGCAGACAGCCGGCAGCGCATAATCCGCGTGGGGCGTTTTCCACGCCAAAGCCAATCAGATCCCGCGTGCCGAACTGCAGATTTAACTGCTGACGGGCGGTATCAATTTCAAATTCCCACAGCGGACGACGACGCAGGCCGCGACGTCCCTCTATCAGCGAGGTTTCGGCAAAATCCTCGGCATACAGCAATTCAGCGGGGTTGGTGCGCTGCAATTCCGCGGCCATGGTTTCGCGATCAGCGGGTTCACTGACACGAAAACGCCCGGAGCTGATATCCAGCGTAGCGTAGCCGTACCCTTTACTGTCTTGCCAGATGGCGGCCAGCAGGTTGTCCTGGCGTTCCTGCAACAACGCTTCATCACTGATGGTGCCTGGTGTGACAATACGTACCACTTTGCGCTCAACCGGGCCTTTGCTGGTCGCCGGATCGCCAATCTGTTCACAAATAGCAACGGACTCACCCTGATTGACCAGCTTGGCGAGGTAGTTTTCTACCGCATGATGAGGAATGCCTGCCATCGGGATTGGCTCGCCCGCAGATGCGCCGCGTTTGGTCAGGGAGATATCAAGCAACTGAGACGCGCGTTTCGCATCGTCATAAAACAGTTCGTAAAAGTCGCCCATGCGGTAAAACAGCAGTATTTCCGGGTGCTGAGCCTTCAGCTTGAGATACTGCTGCATCATGGGGGTATGGCTAGAGAAGTCCTTATCAATGTCTTCATTCATATTGATTTTACTCATTTTTTAATTCTTTCAAGTGCTCATATGGCCCCAGGTAAAACCCCTTTAAACCCACATAAACCCATAAATTTGTAGCTCACTTGTAGCCCAAAGCGTGATAGATTGGTTGTACTCCTTCTTTGGGTTACAAATGGTGGTGATACTTTGAAAACAACTCTCAATCAGGCTTTTATTATCAACAAGTTAAGTATTAATGTTAAGCCTGAGCTCAGTAGCTCTGGAAAAGTCGTTTTCGAAGCCAACCCTGACCAAAAACCTTACATAGTTTTTGACGATCATCGAGATTCACCCGTTGGCTTCGGTGTGAAGGTCAGTTTGACGAAAAAAACCTATGTAATCCAGCGAAGAGTAGCCTCTTCAGATCGTAATGTCAGTGAGGGTAAGAAGCCAAGCTCTGTCTTGAAAGTAAAGGTTGGGAATGTGTCCGATTTTCCGAGTATCGATCAAGCCCGTGAGGCAGCTCGGCAGTTGGTTCAGACAATGATTGCAACAAAGAGAAATCCCAACAAGATTAAAAGGGAACTCGATCTGGCTGAATTGACCGTGAGTGAAGCTTTTGCCCAATACAGGAGTCACTTACTTGGCAGAACCAAACCAGCTAAACCAAACACTCTCAATGTGTTAGACAAAGCTGAGAATCGGTTGAAAGAATGGCAAAACCTTCGAATCAAGGATCTTACTGGTAATGAAATCCTTCGAAAGTTTGACGAGATTGCTTCAAGAGCCAGAACAGCAGCAGAACAGACTTTTAGGTGGGCCAATGTTGCTGTAAAACACGCAATCGAGATTGAAGCTGGGAATGCTCAGACCCAGCAACGACAACCTTCGTTGTCCTATAATCCTTTTTCAATTTTAAAGGTACAGAAGAAGTTCAGAACACGATCTGAGCTGGAAGATAGCTATCGTGCCAAGGGTGTACGAAATCCATTGTCCCCCAAAGATACTTTGGGACGGTTTCTAGCTGCATTACACAATAAGAGAGGTTTTAATCGTTTGGGTTGTGATTATCTGTTGCTGACCATTTTGACAGGAGCCAGGAAAGAAGAGACAGCAACACTGTGCTGGCGAGAGGCCCTGACAGAAGAGGAAGTCAGAACGACAAGCTATGTCGATCTCGAAAACCGGGTTATTCGCTTTTACGACACGAAAAATCGTAACGACCATGAGCTTCCAATCTGTGATGCTACAAAGCGAATTCTGGAAGACCGACGAGATATCGTCAACGATACCGAAATACGGGCAGATAAACGCAAATGGGTTTTTCCGGCTCGTTCATCACGAAGCAAGGTTGGACATTATTCTGACAGTAAAAGCTTGCGCGAGTATATCTGTCAGGAAGCTGGAATAATGAAGCTGGGAATGCACGATCTGCGAAGAACTTTTGGCCGTGTTGCAGAAGAACTAACTTCGTATGCAGTGGTGAAAAGATTGCTTAACCACCGTAATACCACGGACCCTACTGAAAGATATGCTGAGCCTGATAACGAGCGAGTTTTTGAGGCACTTCAACGGATTGAGCTTCATATGCTGATGACAGTACCTGAGTTGTATAATACACTTTTGGCTTCGGCGAAATATCAACCATTGCCAACAAATTAGGGGGACAGGGAATGAGTGCAATCGATACTTTAAGGGAATATGCTGAAGTATGGCGGCTATTTGGTAGTATGCCAGATGATGCAACCCTGAGTGCTGAAGTTTCGGCCCTTTACCTTGGTGTAAGTGTCAAAACATTGGCTCGTTATCGCCAGACTGGTAATGGCCCTGCTTATATCCAATACCAGGCTGAAGATAGCAAAGCAAGAAATCAACGCGTAAATTATCTGTTGGGTGATTTAAAAACCTGGCGGGATAATCATAAAGTGAACAGCACAATGGAAGCAGCACAGGTCCGTGGGTTGGCTTTTGCTTCTTTGGCTGATTTTACCAAGCCAGAGCCTTTCTGGACTATTGATAATAAAATTTATTCTCATGCCCTTACTGTATCTGACGAAGTATTCAAGGAGCTATTAAATACCTCTCGCGCAGAAGTTATTTGGATCTCTCTTGAGAAAGTGTTGTTTGAGAACTGGCATGCTTCGAGAGAGCGCCAGAAATGGAATGACGTTTTTGTTAGTGTACTAAGTGGGATGGTTAAATCATGTGAAATTGAACAAGAACGTCATATACTTAATGATATTTTATGATTAATTTCATTCCCAATATAAAATTAAATTTATATTGGGAAATAGTCATTTGCGGAAGTATAAATTGTTCAACAGCATTATTTATTATTTTAATCAAATGGAATGCCGTCTGTAGGATATCTTCTTTTGGGATTTTTAACCGGCTTTGTTTTACTCCCTGCACGATAAAAGTTAAACGAATTGGCAAAGTCTTCTGTCTCCAGTCTGGACTTTCTAAATTTATCCATCAGATCTTCATTGAAACGACGAGGGATTCCTTTAACACACAAGTTTGAATTAAGGTATACTTGGTTATCTATGGCGTCACGAATAAGTATTTTTCTCTCAAATAACTCTTTGAATGCGCGTGAGACATTTGATTTATTCAGCCCAAGATCTTTGGCTATACGTGACTGTGAAAAATCAGGGATAATATTTCCATAATCAATTACTGAGAAGAGATAAAGCACAATTCTAAACGCTGTGGGCGTCAAATCCATCCTGGCGAGTGTGGCCATATTGCCTTTGAATATCATTGAGAAATCGTCTCTGAATGACGTTTTTTTATAGCTATTTGCTTTAATCTTTATTTCTTCCAGATCTTCGGGCATAACCTCTAATGCTTCTGCAATAATGGACTTTTGTTCTTTAGTTAATACAACGCTTGTGATTGACATGATGGCTCCTTTTTTATTGTTGTGATTACATATATGGCACATTTAATTTATTTGTCAACTTTGTTGGTAGTATTATTTAATTGTATTTACTTTGAGATTTTACGGTTTTTATTTAGTGGGAGATGGTTGGTTATCAAATTTAAAACAAGGGGTGCTAAATTTCACCATCACCTGTTATGTAATTAATGATTTTTGGTTCTGAAATTAATAACGGCAGGGTTTGTTTAATTATTTGATTTTATTGGTTAATTTTCAATTGTGTTCTGCAAGATAAAAGAGTGATAAAGAAATAAGAAACCACAGTTTTGCATTAGAACGATACTCAAGGCCTTGGTGTACCTGATGAAAACACTTTTATTATTGTTTTTCTTACATAATATCATTTCTTAAGTGAAGCCTGCGCAACTGTGTGTTGCGCCATTGGGCTTCAGAACATTACTACAGTATTTTCTGTAAGTATAAATACGCTTCGCGCACGAGTTCATAGACCTGAGGTTAACTGTCATTACAAATACGCTTCGCGCAAAAAATCAGGAGGCTGAGTTGATCGGGAAAGCGAACACAGATACATGATTTGCCCATTTGCTGAGTACGGCTCACGCCGGGACCCTTCGGAAAAACCCTTTCTGCTTCAGCGAGTGAGTGCTGTGGGCACTCAGCGGCGCTGCCAGGGAAACAAAATTATGGTTTTCACCGGTTTGGTAAAAATAATTAACATTTATCGGTAGTCGGGGCGTAAGCCAGTGCGTAGCACGCTCTCAAAAATATTCCTGTGGTTTTTTTATCTGAAATATGGAAATGACTCAGATAATTGAAATATGAAATAGTAATGCAATCTGGAGGACTCAATATCTCCACAGTGAAAGCTGTTTTAAGTGAGAATAGAATAAATATTGTTTTATAAAAATATTTTTAAATTACTATTGATTTTATTTTTGAAGATGATAGTACTTAATTATAAAAACAAAAAATGGAGAAAATTATGAGTGCTATTGATGTTTTATCTCAGGAGGAAAAGTTTATACATGTTGTTGATAAATTTATAACCCATCATCACAACAGCGTTAATAACAATGTCTTTTACAAAAAACTTTATGTTCTCTTCGCCGGGTATCATCTGAAGTATTTTTATTCACGGGCGCAGTATCGCAATTCATGTTATCACGTTGATAACATTATGCAGATGTTTACAGGAGTCGTTTCAACCCTGAACACAACTCTGCTCAGGAAGCTTGCAAACAGCAATACATTGCTGCATTGCCTGAATTCACTTGTGAATTATATTTCAGGCAATCTGGACGAAGCAGAGCATATTTATGCTGATTTGCTGGCTCAGTATGAAAAGAAACGCATTGCAGGCTCTCTGGCTTATACTCCGCCAGGCTCAGTGATCAGGAAAAGACTTTGATAGCGGCAGCAGCGTGTACAAGGAATGGGATGCTGAATGGTGGAGAGAAATGGAGCTGGCGTTTCCGGCAGGTCAAAATCGAGTATTAAAAAGGCAGGAGCCACCCAGTTGGCGTCCCGCCTGTCGTGATGGCTTTAAGGTGGGTTTACTTATCAACGACCTGCCAGCCATCATCCGTTTTGACAAGGGTTACAGCAGCAGTACGCTTTTCGTTATCGACAATAGCCGTCACATTGCATTTATAACTTTTATCAGAGACTTCTACGCAGTCATGCTTTTTGACTGATTTTAATTCGCGCAGTGCGTCTTTTGGGACATCCTTGCCTGCTATAGATTTCACGAAAGCATTCGCCTGCGCAACGACCTTATTCATGGCAGTGTAAATATCCTGTTCGGAAGGTTCGCTGTTACAGCCACTCAGCAACGATGCAGCGGTAACGAGTGTGATAACGGCATAAGTTTTCATAAATAATTCCCTGGCTGTAACGTGAGTTATTGAATCAGACCTGTATTCATTCTGCTTGTATTTTCAGAGAACGACCATTTGCTGACCGTTTCTCCTTTAAATTCGATTTCCAGCGTTTTGGCCTGCGTCTGTGAGCCCCCCGTCAGCAGCCCGACAACGGGAATAAATGTGGTGGCATCAAACTGATTGTTATCCATCGAATAAGTCCATTCTTCATTTCCACTATCAAGTGTAGTCTTGGTTTCGGGCTCGCCTAATGCGGTAATTATTTCTGATTTCGTTGTTTTATTTTTGATGATTTTTGACTGCAGACTTTGTGATGTTTCGTTTTTGAGATGCTGATTGCCTGATGTCGAACAGCCAGAAATAAGTAAAGCGGAAATAAAAAACGCAGAAGTAATGAATTTTTTCATAGGTCCCTCATGTTAATTTTTTATGTTTGCTGTGGTGTGAAATTAATATCACCGTATAAAGATAACTCTGTCTGCATAGGTCTTTTTAATTATGCAGATAAGAATAATAACGCTGGCAAAAAACGTAATGACTGAGACAGGAGTACTGCCGGTCAATGAAAATACTAACCAGGCGAGAGCTAATGCCACGAATTGAAAAAGGAATGCCACACTGAGCGGACTTTCACCATAGGCCACTTTTGCATGGCAGCCTTTGCAAATCCGCACGCCGTGCGGGCTTTGTGTAAAGCAGAAGGGGCAGCTAATCGTTTTATTATCCATCATGACTCCATGGCCTGATTTAAGGTGATGTATTTTTGAACATTTTCGATGAATGACCCGCTTTAGTAAAATTGCTTGTACCGATCGATGATTGCTTTGTGATAGGTTTTAACTATCGTAATCAAATTATCGATCTATATAAACGATCAATAATTTATTGACTATCATTGCATTATAAACTAAGGATTCTTATGGTGTGAGGTGCTGGTTATTACTAACTGATTGTTCCTGAAGGGAATGACCGGCTGTGAAAGGAATGGGTTCTAATAGGTGCAGATGAAGAATCTTGCGGAAATGATGTATTGTGGCATGCAGCAGTGACAGTCCCTTGCGCCTTAGAAGTACAACAATTTGGCTGAGTAGTAAAAGCCACGCCTTCAGGCGACGCTGGCGGGGTATCTGACGGGTTGTATTGTGCAGCTTGCTCCTGAGCTGAATGATACCCACTATCTCCTGTTGTCTTTCCAGACGAATTTTTTCTTCAAGCTGATGGATTTTCTCCAGAATCGTTTCCCGGTTTGCAGCCTGTTCTTCAGACTCGCATGATGGCATTGGCATTGGCATTGGCATTGGCACTGTTAATGGCACAGGTGCAGGTACTGTTGGCTTTTGTGCTTGTTTCAGTAAAGTCAGATGTTCCGGTACGAAATCAATCAATGTTTGCAGGGAAGACCAGCCATATTTTTTACCCAATTGAGAGGCTTTAAAGGCAATACCTTGGTACTGAAATGAAAAGCCGTTCATTTTTCCCGTTGAGGCGATATTGGGTTTGCAGCTGACGTCTACCTTTTCCAGCATAGCGATAAAAGTCAGCAAATCAGGGCGGCCGGTTAACGCATTATCAATCAGGCTCTGCAGAGTGGACCTGGGGCAGGGAGTTGTCGTTCTTTCAGCCATCATCAGCTCGTTGCGGGAAGGCTTTCTTTTCTCCTGACTATGACTACTGATTGCAGATGTGGTTTGAGTGAGTTTGTGGACTTTCTCCAGCTCGCTGATAATCCGGGTACTGATAAGATTTTCATTTTTCCCAAGGTACAGCTTCCCACCGACCATGTTAATTCTGTTAGCTATTATATGGATATGCTGCCCGTCCGAATCATCGTGCATGATATAGCAGCGAAGATGGGTTTCAGTGAATCCCATCCGGGTCATATAATCGTCAGCGAATGCCGCCCATTGTCTGACTGACAGTGTTTCTCCCTTTGGCAGGCGAAGCGAATTATGCCAGACAGGTTTGGCGACACCGGGGCGCAGTAGTCTTGTGCCTTCAAATTCACTGATAAGTTCAGCAGCAGTGCTTCCCGTCATGTTGCCACCGATAATATAAGGCGTGATTTTGTGGTGAGATCCTGACTTAAGGCTATAGAGAACCACACCTGCAAACTGTTTACCCCGCTTTATTTTCTGCATGCCTTTCACTGGTCTTGCTCCAGAAAGGTTGATGGAATAAGGTGATCCCTGAGAGTTTTGATTTGTCTGCGCAGGGCGAAGAGTTCTGTACGGGTCAGTTCGCTGTCAGGGCTTTTGCTGTCGAGATGATTCAGCAGGCGGTTTAAATCCTGTGAAAGGTTGCCGAGTTTAATCCATGCTTCACGATTGATTTCAGGTAATACCGGTGGGAGTTTGTTGAGGGATGCCATTCTTAGCCATTCCCCTTTTTTATAAGGGCCTCTTTTACTATCGAGAATAGATAATTCTTCTTCGTTTAACCGAACGCTGACGCAGTGAGTTCGAACTTCATTAGGTGAATATTTTGCTGTATGGAATTTACCTCTTCTTGAGCTTCTTGATAGATCTTCTTTACTTTCATTTTTATGCATATCTAACCTTTTTTTATATGTGTTCATGATCTACAGTTAGCGCATTGGTAAAATAAGTCAAGGCAGTGTCGAAATTTATAAATAAGAGAGGTGGAGCAGATTGCTAATTAGGTAATCTGCTCTGGGTAAAAATAGAGTTCATATTAAATTCATTATGACAGTGAGGAGGGGTGGAGATTACAATCTACGTTTTACTGGCATTAAAGAGATTGTTTGTTTCATAATTTCGCTAAGTTTCTTTCTCTCATGTTCTGCTATATATTTACAAATCTCATCATGTCGAATATGCTGTTCCAGTTGTTTTTTATCTATTTTGATGTCATTGCGGATAAACCATTTAATGGTTTCAATGTCCCCGCGTAAATCATAACCTCGCAGTACAATATGGCGAAAATGTGTGTTGCTGATATCTGTCTTCTTCTTTAGTTCACTGAAGAAAGAGCTCATTTCATTTTCATTGGCACTTAGATAAACCTGGCAGTTATCAGAGATAGTAAAGTTAAGGTTTTTCTTCTGAAGCAAATCCATTATCTGCAGACTTTCGCTGTTGAGGTAGTTGAAAATTACTGGACTGCTATCCTTCATACTAATATGACGAATGAGCATTTTGGCTTTGAAATCGCCTAATGAATAGCAAATTTCAAAAATACCGTGACCCTGGTTATCTCTGTGGTTTATATCGCAACCGGCCTGTACCATCAAATCAAAGATAGAGTGATTTTTTACGTAAAAAAGTATTGTTCTTCCGCATTTATCCACATTGTTGACATTAATTCCAGCATTGATCAGGGTTTTGCAACAGGATATATTATCAGCTAACGAGCATAAACAGGTTTGGCCGAGACCATTTTTGTGGTGTATATCTACGCCGGAATCAATCAATTTTTTCAGTATGTGAGGATTTCGCTGGTTAAACAAAACATTGTGACCATAGTTGTCAGCATGGTTAAAATCTATTCCTGCTTTAACCAGAGTGTCAATCATTCTTGGGTTTTTACAGTAAAACAGTATATTTCTTCCAAACGAATCCAGTGTATTAATATCGGAGCCTGCATTAATGCAAGCCTGAATGTCTTTTGGAGTTTTACAAGAGAGTAATGCATTTATTGCGTTGTTATTCATAATTTTTCTCCTCTGTTAAGCGACTAATCTGATATAGTTGTCATGGTTGGTTTTATATTCCTTTATTTTTTTAATGTCTTCGTAAATTCGAGCGAGTGAAAACCATGAGATCTCTTTCAACATGTTTTTGTTGCTTACATACAAAATGTTACCACCGCGAAATGAAAAAGCATTATGGAATGTACTTTCATTCGTCGTTTTGAGAAATCGAATGAAATTTTTTATTGTCTCTTTTTTGTTCATGTTATAAGAGGTGAATGTATAGATAGAGAATACGGTTAAAATATTTCTCTTCGAGACCATATGTCTTGAGAAATAATCGAAATAAAATCTTTGCTCATGAGTGTCACTTTTGCAGAAAAAAGAAAATTGTGGATTATATAATCTATAAAGATCTGCGTTCTTTTTTGTTTTGGCGAGATAGTTAGTCAGGCTTGGATAGTTTGTTTTATTCATTTTAGTTCTCCTTTATTTAATTAACAAAGGAAATATATATTATTAAATAAACAAAATGCAAATATATTTTTATATTTATTTAATTAAATAGATATATTTTTATTATATTTTATATAAGGTGTTGTTTTTCATTGTTATATTATTTTTATCAAAAAGTGCTGTGTTTTATTTGATTGATTTGGTTTGAGAGTAGTGATTGATATTGTATGAATTGGCGATGAGGGTGTTTTAAAAAAAATTTATCAAAGTGCTAAGGTGCAATGTGGGGCTTTGTATTAAATTAATGATGTTAGCGCCCCTTGGCTATCTAACTAAAGGTTAAAGCCAAGGGGAGAGTGTTCAGGCAGATTCAATTCATAATCTTTTTTTTGTAATTGCTTTACAGGTAACTGGTTGAAGCGTTGTTCGTAAAACCTTTTGCTCTCTCTGTGATTTTTCCTGGAGAATTTCTTCATAGAAGTAGCGTTCTTTTAGTGATTCTATATCAACTTTTATATCATGACATATTAACCATTTAATTAGCAGTCTTCCTACATAGTGAGTCAGTAGATATGTACTGTTTATGTAAAACCAAACATGACTAATGTCTGTCAGTTTCTTTAGTTGTAAAATTAATTTTTTAACTTCGGCATTTGTTGGTGTGATAATGCACTTATCACTTATCTCAAATTCATTTTTTTGCTTTATAAGTAACGACAACAGCTCAATTGATTTAAATGTAATGTTCGTGAATACAATTTTTGAACTGTCTTTAAGATGAATATTACGGATAAGAAAACGAATGTAGTTATCGTTTTTAGATTCCCAGTGAGTATATTTACCAGCTGTGCTGTGGTTTTCTGACTGCCAGTAATCGAATGCTGTCTGCCCGCTTAAATTTTTATGATTAATGTCGCAACCAGCCTCAATGAGTGCATCGTATACATATCCTTCAAATGGAATGAAAAGAAAGGAGTTGCCATAGCTATCTTTGGTATGGATATCTAGTCCAGCTTTGATAAGATATTTTACTAACCCTGGTGAAACATCAATATGTTGAATCGCAAGGGTGCCTGACTTATTCCGGTGGTTAACATTAATACCATTGCTGACAAGAAGTTCCACTGTTTCAACATTTTGAGCATAGAATAATGCATTATTACCGTCATTATCCAAGTGGTGAATGTCAATGTCAGCGTCAATCATTGCCTGTATAGCTTCAGGTACATTACAGGTAAAAAGAGCAGTTTGACCTTTACTATTGCACATATTTATATCCATGCCAGCCTTAAGGCAACGAAGGACACCATTTTTAGACTTTACACGGAATAGGTTATTTTTATTATTTTCTCTTGATATCATTATTTATCTCCTTTTTTGTTGTTTTCAAGATATTAATGACACCAGATTTTACGGTATTCAAATTTATTTTTGTTTTATTAGGGGGTGTCTGATTTGGTTTGCTTGAGGTTATTCTTAACTTAATGGAACATAGGGGCGTTAAGGTTATCCTATGTGATGTGGATCAACCATTTTCACAAGAATATTTATCCATATTGGAGCTAATCTGTATAAAGGAGATAATTAGAGGCGCAGATATTAATACTATAGAGAGTAATGCTATAGGATATGGAAAAGATCATGTAATATAATGGTGGTTATTAATGTTCTTCTTAATTTTGGAAATTAAATGAGTAGTGTTTTTTATGAGGTTTTTTGCTGTTGATAATTCTTATTAAAATTTGAAGAGCATCCTTTAAGTTATTCGGCTTGAGGATGCTCATTTAAAATTTAAGCAGCGGAGTCTTTTTCAACAGCCAGGAAGGGCGAGTTATCAAGTGCTGCAAAAGATGCTTCATTATTTAGAAGCCGGATAAAGTATCTCTTTTGATCTTTAGTATTAAGGTTTATTAATCCTCCTGTTAGATCAATATTCCGTTGAAATACAGGGAATTTTTGCATAACTTGTTGTATTTGAGGGACTGAAACTCCCGTTTTTACTAAGTTCCCTTTTGAAACCATAGCAAGTCTACGCATAAATGCTCTGTCTTTATACATGTCCTTGAAAATATCTAGTGGCACTGGCATACCTTGTGTATTAACAATTCCAAGGTTTATTATTAATGGCGTTGAGTTATTTGCAAGATTATCTATTACACTTTCTAATCCATACATTCTTTCAAGAAGTTTAATGTTTAGCGCATAGTACTTATTCTGAAAAAAGAAGAAGTCAATCGTGTCATTTATATCAATACTGTCATGAGTGATCTTATCTAAGGTTCTGCCATTTAGACTCAAGAAAGACTTTTTTGTTTTCTTATGTAGAGAAACAGGATATTTATGTTGGTAAATGACTACGCTGTTTCCATTACCATCACAAAGGTGGTAAATTACGGCTTTTACCGATGTCAGGCTTTGTGTTGCAAAATCAAACTGTGTTGCATTCCCATTGACACCGAAATTTAGCACGTTGTTCATTTTAGTAAATTCAATTGGGAGATGATTAATTGCTAAGTGATCATATTCGAAAACTTGTTTATCTCTTTCTAATAAAGTGGATACAAGTGGAACGGCCACTTTACCTCTGTTAGGTTCAATAATATTATTGATTAAGCTTTTAGAAAATGAAGTGGTCAGATCTTTTTCAGCATTAGGTTCAAGGTTAACCTTAAATATATCTATCGTACCTTGAATATCAGCGACAAAAAAAGCTTCGCCAGAGATGCATTTCGATTTTGAAATATTTTCAATGTTAGTGAACATGCCATGACCTCTACACTATTTTAGCCAAATAAGTTTCATTGTCGATTTTTATATACTTTATATTATCTGTGCTCTTTAGAACACTGCGGCAGATTACTGTGCATTTTTTCACTCCACGGTCATGGACATTAGCTTTGTATATTCTGAATCCGAGTATTGCAAGTGATGGGTTAGAATAAAACCGGTTTGTCTTTACGTATATTGCGCCGATTACAAATATCATCAATCCTAAATTTAATACAGTTCTCTTACTATCGACATCAGTGAAAACTAAGGGCATTATATAAGTGGTTAAAAACTCTAAATGTTCATGGTTTTCATTGCTGATATCCGAGACAGTGCATGCAACAGACCAACCCGAACCAAAGCTATTTGCAAGGACTATTAAAATAATTGCACCAATAAAGATGAAAATCAAACTAACTATGAAAACGATATTTCTCACTTTCAATGACGAGATTGAGAAAGTAAAGTTTTCAGTAAAAATATAGTCCCACACATTTTTTATCAAAACCTTATCGTAGGACATAATTAATAATGATAAAAATAGAAGCCATAGTGATAGTATATATAGTACTGTTTTAAGATATGGCCTGCTATCCATTAGCTTCTCCTGTATAACTTAAAATAGTTTGTATGTTAAAAATTTAGGGGAATCATTTTCCTAATTCTCCAGCTAAAAGTTCAGCCTGCTTCAAAATGGTCTCTGTGGCGAGCAAGGACATATCGGGTGGATAACCATATTTTTTGAGCAGACGTTTTACCACCACGCGAATTTTTGCTCTTGCTGCTTCTTTCACTGTCCAGTCAAGACTGACATTGTTGCGGATAGCCTCTGTAAGTACGACTGCCAGTTCTCGTAGTTTTTCCTTTTCCATTAACTCGCGAGCACTGTCGTTATCTGCAACAGCAGAATAGAAGGCATATTCATAAGCGCTGAGGTTTAACTGGCTGGCAAGGCTGTCAGATTCCTGGATAGTCTTGGCAAGCTTGATTAGCTCATCAATTACCTCCGCTGCGGTCAGTACCTTGTTCTGGTAGCCATTGATTGCAGAGGTCAGCATATCAATCAGTTTTTTGCCTTGGGTGATACTTTGATTCGAGCGAACCTTGATCTCGTCAGAAAGCAGTTTTTTAAGCGTTTCCAAAGCAATATTTCTGTGTTGGTAATCCTTCATTTCCTGAAGGAATTCTTCAGAAAGAACGGAAATATCAGGCTTTTGTATCCCAGCAGCGTCAAAAATATCAACAACTTTATCGGTAACCAGAGCCTGATCGATAGTCTGTTTTACCCGAACTTCCAGACTGTCATTGTGTTCTTCTTCTGATCCGTCTGAGTTTTCAGTAAATTTATTCAGTCTGGCTTTTACTGCCTGGAAGAATGCTACTTCGGGTGCCGCTTCCATTGCTTTATCGTGCGGTGTCGCCAATGCAAATGCCTGCGACAAGGCTGCAACCGCAGCCAGGAAACGCATTTTACCTTTACCGTTATCCAGCCCTAAAATATGGTTTTCTGATTCAAGAATAATTTTCAGGCGTTGTGAAGTAGTTGCGGCAAAGTAAGCTTTGTAATCGTAGCCATGCATCATGCCTTCCAGGATTTCCAGCTTTTCCTGCATGAGCGTTACAGCTTCTTCCTGAACCTCAGCAGGATCTCCACGTCCACCTGCATCAGAGTAAAAGGAGAGGGCTTCTTTTAAATCAGAGGCAATGCCCAGATAGTCAACAACCAGACCGCCTATCTTATCTTTATACACACGGTTCACACGGGCAATTGCCTGCATGAGGTTGTGGCCTTTCATTGGTTTGTCGATATACAGCGTATGCATGCTGGGAGCGTCGAAGCCGGTTAACCACATATCACGCACTATCACCAGTTTCAGCTTGTCGTCGTCATCCTTCATACGATTAGCCAGAACCTGACGTTCTTTTTTTGTGGTGTGGTGTTTAGCGATTTCTGGTCCGTCAGCAGCAGAAGAGGTCATGACGACTTTAATCACGCCATCATTTAGATTATCGCTGTGCCATTCAGGTTTTAACTCTATGATTTCTTTATAAAGTTCAGCAGCAATACGACGGGACATGGTGACAATCATGCCCTTGCCATGATCGGCATTAGATTTTAAGCGCTGTTCAAAGTGCTGAACCATATCCGCCGCAATAGCTTTAATACGTTTTGAACTGCCAATCAAACCTTCGATTCTGGCCCATTTAGACCGTTCTTTCTGGGTAAGCGTCAGCTCGTCTTCGTTAAACTCATCGTCGAAGTCTTCAATTAGCTGGCGACCTTCGTCACTGATGGCAATTTTGGCAAGACGGCTTTCATAGAAGATACGCACGGTTGCACCGTCTTCTACGGCCTGTGAGATATCGTAGATATCAACGTAGTTACCAAAAACAGCAGGTGTGTTTACGTCCGTTTTTTCTATGGGGGTTCCGGTAAAGCCAAGATAGGTAGCATTGGGCAAGGCATCACGCATATATTTGGCAAAGCCGTAAACGGTGCGTTTACCTGTTACGTTGCCTTCGCTGTCTTTCACGTCAACTTCTTTGGCGCTGAAACCGTACTGGGAACGGTGTGCTTCATCAGCGATAACGACAATATTAGTTCTGTCTGACAGCAACTCATAGATATTGCTGCCATCATCAGGCTGGAATTTTTGAATAGTAGTAAACACCACACCGCCAGAGGCGACACGTAAATATTCTTTGAGTTCTTCCCGGTTGTTGGCCTGTTTTGGTGTCTGACGAAGTAGCTGAGTGGCAGAAGAAAACGTACCGAATAGCTGATCATCCAAATCGTTACGGTCAGTGATCACTACCACTGTTGGATTATTCAGCGCCAGTACAATCTTCCCGGTATAAAACACCATCGAAAGCGATTTACCGGAACCCTGGGTATGCCACACGACCCCCGCTTTACGATCTCCGGTTTTTTGCGCATTAACAAGAACTTTACTGTTACGTCCCTGCTGGCGCAGTGCTACTTCGGCAGAGGGGGAATCTGCATTTACACCTGAGGCACGAATAGTGGAAAGTACTGCTGCATTAACCGCGTAGTACTGGTGATAAGCAGCCATTTTTTTAACGGTACGGATACTGATAATCCCTTTGCTGTCTTCATGTTTGCTGGCTTCAAACACGATAAAGTGGCGGATCACATCCAACAGCGTTACAGGATTAAGCAACCCCTGTAATAAAACTTCGAGCTGTGGTTGGGTACTGGTAGCTTGTGTTTTACCATTAGCGGTTTTCCATGTCATATAACGACTGAAATCGGCGGAAACCGTTCCCGCTTTGGCTTCCAGTCCGTCTGAAACAACATTAAAGGCATTGTAGGTAAACAGGCTGGGGATTTGGTTCTGATACGTTTTTATCTGGTTATAAGCACCTGATACCGTGGCATTTTCATCAGCGGCGTTTTTTAGTTCGATAACGATCAACGGCAGACCGTTAACAAATAAAATAAGATCTGGTCGGCGGGTATGGTTGCCTTCTTTGATAGTGAGCTGATTAATGACCAGAAAATCATTATTCGTAGGATCGTTAAAGTCGATCAGATAAGCCAGTTCTCCTTGTGTATTACCTTCCTTACAGACTTCGATATTGATTCCTTCAGTCAATAGGCGATGAAAGGTTAGATTGTTTACCATTAGAACAGGTGAGGCAATCTGCATCACCTGTTTTAACGCTTCTTCACACTTCTGCTCATTAAGGTGCGGATTCAGGCGTTGCAAGGCTGTACGCACTTTATCTTCAAGGATAACTTGCTGATAGCTACGTAACGGGTTGATTCCACTGGGTTCAATGTCCGGGCCGTAAACATACTCATAGCCCAGCCCTTGTAGGTGTTCAACCGCCATAAGTTCAATATCAGACTCAGTCATCTTTGCCATGCGTACTGTCCTTATTGTCGCTTTATCTGAGAGCGGGTTGTGCACCCGCTTAATTAATTTATGCTACAGATTCAAGTTTTTCTTCTGCATACTGAACTCGTACTTCACCACTCATCAGTTTGGGAAGCAGGGTGTCGCGGAGAGTTTCTAGTGTTTTAATTTGCTGAGTGTTCATCTCTTTCTTACTAAATATCGGAGATATTTCTTCATTAAATTTCTCAATTGAATTTAAAGAAGGAAACTTCAAGTTTACAGACTCGAAAGTTCTTGTCGTAATAGTGTCAAATACGCTGCCATAAGCTGCTGTCAGCAAATCATCGACAATAAATCCAACCAGAAGATATATGAAGAAAGGATAGTTTCCAATTTTTGAAACAATGCCATAATTGGATTGACTAAAAGCCATATCTCTTGCTAAAAGAGCATACTTTCCCACTGTACCACGAGCACTTATAACGGTTGAGTTTTTAGGCAGCAATTTAGCTGAACTGTTTTGAAGTCCCGCTAAGCTTATAGACTTTTCTGTGCTATACAGATAGCCTTGATGAGCTGCTGAAATATCTCCTCCGGAAATCCAAGGTATCTCATCAGTCCAATATTCAGCAACTGAAGTTTTTGGCGTTCCACCTCCAACTAATGTGAATATATCTAGGACATTTTTTTCTTGCCATTCATCATTGCTATCCACATCAAACCATTGCCTAAACAAGGTTTCAGCCATAGATTCTAGTGTTTTATTCTGGCAATGAAGCAGGTCTATTTTTTCATCAAGAGATGAAAGGACAGAAGCTATAGCTTTCTGTTCTAACTTTGTGGGTAATAAAAATTCATATTCACATATTTTTTTGGGAGAAGTATGCATTACAGAAGTACCACTTGCAGAGTTTGCAATAAACTCTTGGTACTCACGAGTACGCATCTTCCAATACAAATACATTTTGTCTAAGTCATTATTTAAAATTTGTACTAATCCAACTCGTTGATTATGAAGGTAAATATTATTGTCATTAGGAACTAATGCAGCATAACCAAGAGTATCTGTTTCCTTACTTAAGTCGGTCATTGTAACTATCAGTTCACCACCATTGAACCTATATTGTTCAGGATAGGTTTCACCTGAGTAGTATTTGAATTTAGAGGATTTGAAGCCACCTCCAATATTGAAGTTTCCTGGCGTTACAAGGATTTTTTTTGTTTCTTGTGAAGTGATAAATTTACCGGGGAAAGCATATCCGTGTTTAATCGTAACAAAGTCACCAAGCTTCACTACATTTTTAAAAGTCATAAAACCACCTTTGCCAAATTATCAGCGATAGCTTTATTTAATCGTGATTCTTCTTCCAATTGTGCTTCAAACTCCGCTTTAAGAGCCGTAAAGCGTTCTTTAAAGTCGAAGTCGTCTTCTTCATCAGCAAGACCAACATAACGACCAGGTGTCAGCACATAGTCAAGTTTAGCAACTTCATCAATGTCTACTGACGCACAGAAACCCGCAATATCTTCATATTCGCCACCTTTGTTACGCCAGATATGGTAGGTGTCTGCGATGGTTTTAATATCGTCGTCAGAAAGCACTTTGGTACGACGATTAATCAAATGACCAAGATTACGGGCATCGATAAACAGAATTTCTTTACTGCGATCACGATACTGGCTGCTGTTTACACGATCACGACGCATAAACCATAATGCAGCTGGGATCTGAGTATTCAGGAACAGCTTTGCAGGTAAGTTAACGATACAGTCAATCACATTGGCATCTTTAACCAGCGCTGCACGGATATCACCTTCACCAGAATTTTTCGAAGTCAAAGCCCCTTTTGCCAGTACTACCCCTGCCTGACCTTTTGGCGAAAGGTGGTACAGGAAATGTTGCATCCAGGCAAAGTTAGCATTACCAGCAGGTGGGATACCGTATTGCCAACGGGCATCACCACGAAGCTGCTCACCGGACCAGTCGGAAACGTTAAACGGTGGGTTAGCAATGATATAATCAGATTTTAAATCTTTATGGGCATCATTCAGGGATGAGCCTTCACTGTTCCACCTGACGTGTTCAGAGTTTATGCCACGAATAGCAAGGTTCATCTTTGCCAGGCGCCATGTTGTTTGGTTGGATTCCTGACCATAGATAGAAATATCGTCGATATTACCCTGATGAGCTTGAACAAATTTTTCCGACTGGACGAACATACCCCCAGAGCCACAGCAGGGGTCAAAAACTCGGCCTTTGTAAGGTTCCAGCATGTTAACCAGTAGGCTTACGATGGATTTTGGCGTATAGAACTGACCGCCCTGTTTGCCTTCTGCCAGTGCAAATTCACCAAGGAAGTATTCGAATACGTGGCCTAATACATCAGCAGAACGAGCTTTGGCATCTCCCAGTGCAATGTTGCCAATCAGATCTATCAGTTCACCCAGCACAGTGGCGTCGAGGTTCTGGCGAGCGTAGACTTTCGGCAGCACACCTTTTAGCTGTGGGTTACCCGCTTCGATAAACTCCATAGCATCATCAACCAGCTTACCGATTTCGGGTAGCTTGGCCTTAGATATTAGATAGTTCCAGCGTGCAAGCTCAGGGACAAAGAAAATGTTGTAAGCGGTGTACTCGTCTTTATCTTCCGGGTCAGCGCCTGCGAACTCGCCTTCACCAGCCTTCAGCAACTCATAATGAGATTCAAAAGAATCAGAAATATACTTAAGGAAAATGAGGCCCAGCACGACATGCTTGTACTCGGCTGCATCAATGTTCTTACGTAGCTTGTCAGCCGCTTTCCACAGGATGACCTCTAACGGGTCTGTTTTGATTTCTTTAGGTTTTCTGGCCATTAGCGTAACTTTGTGAAGGGGGAAGATGGCTCTATTTTGCCTTAAAGTTCCGCTTGTTACGAGCTTATACAGCGATTAATTATTATCTGGTTTTAGTGTGTTCGTGTAGCTCAGCAAGTGCAATGACTCATGAATAAATGCTTTGTAGCGGGATTGTAGATGTCAGGTCATTGCCGTCAATGGAGCCACTATCATTGGCATAATTGCTGCACAGCCGATGCCACGCGCACATTCGCCAGTTCACTGGGGTTCATCGTGTGTACTACACCAGTACGCAGTCCGGAAAGTAACGGTATGGCAGAATCGCTTGTAAAGACGTTCAAGCGGGATTACGTGTATGTAAATGATCTGCCGGATGCAGTCTCAGTGATGGAAAAATGGCATAATGGATAGAGGATTATAATAATCTGCATCCACACAAGAGGTTGAACTGAATCGCCACGAGAATATCGTGATGCCATATTAGCAGTTAATTAGCCGTGTCCGTTTTAGCAGGGGCAACTCCAGTATTCAAAAAAGCTTTCTTAGTGCATATGCATGAGGTGAATAGATGTACAGGATATGACAAGCCATAGTTATAATTTTTAATATTTAAAATTCTCCGTTACAGCAAGACATTCCTTGCACATTAAATTCCATCTAAGGTTGAATTTTTAATTTAATAAGGTCGTAATTAAAATGATGTGTGTGGGGTTGTTTGTAAAATTATTTTTTTATTTTTGATAATGATAGTTAAGGGGGGAGGGGCTATTCAAAAATATAGATATTCAAGGTTGGTAGCGGTTTGGTTTCTTTTCTAACCGAAGGGCAGAAAAGCAAGGGGAACTCGAAGAAGCAAGCGCAGCGGCTTCGCAGAGTTAGCCCTTGCTTCATTTCGCTATAATAATAAAAAATCGCAGTGCCTGATATTTTATATAAAGATATACAGCTTAACTTGCATTTATTTTAAAGCTTCTCTTGCAGCACAGAAGATGCTATAAATTTCCGCTTCGGTTGAATAGATGACACTGTATGGTGCTTATAATTAAAAAATTATTCACTCAAGCAATTCTTTTTATAATAAATATTATTTATTTCACAAAAATGCTTGACATTCTTTCTTAAAGTGATTAATTGTAATGTTGTATAAATTTAAAACAAGAGGTTAAATAATGACTGAATATAATACGGCCTTCAATGAAGTAGACTTGCTTATGAATGAGATGCTTGAAAAATTAAATATATCATTAAATGAAACGAATTTATATCCAACTGATGATATGTTTCGGATAATTGTGCAAGAGATTGATGTTGAAAATTTAAAAATACTATCTTTTATTTATAACGAAGGATCTCAAGAGGTTATAGACAATATGACTCCCGTAATAAAAGAATTCATGTACTGGTGGGGAGATAATTTAGATTATGGTACTATTAATATCCAATCTCTAATTGCAAAAAAAGAAGAAAAAATAATTTCTTCAATCATATTAGAAAATTCAGATAAAGCTAAAAAAATAAAAAGAATTTGATGGTTAATTGCAATCCTGACAATCATGCTCTCATGACCATTTTTTAGAGGGATGAGGGGCTGTTGCATTCACTTCATAGGAATACCTACTCATAGAGGCTGTCTGGCACGAGCGAAGCTCTTTGATCTGTTTCTTGACTGCGAAGATCTCTGTTTTAGCTAACTCACTATTGCTACTTTTTGCATCAAGATGGCTTATAAGGCGGTTCAGCTTTTGGGATATGTTAGACTGTGATTTCCAAGCTTCAACATTGATAGCAGGAACGACAGGAGGAAGCCTATCAAGAGAAGTTAAACGAAGCCATTCGCCTTTGCTTTTGTCACCTCTGTTTTTATTGAGAATAGCCAATTCTTCTTTATTAAATCGAACACTGACACAATGTATTCGCAAAGATTGAGCAGGGGGGATATGATTATTGACTGGTTTAAAATCATTTGTATAGGATAAGGTTATTGTATTACTCATAGAAACTCCTTTTCATATGTGTATTCGCTTTATGGTGAGCAATCCTTGCACACCCATAATACAGTTATAATAGAAATGCAATTTATGTCAATTAGTTAGATAAGACTTTGACTTTCTTTCTTTTTCAACCGAAGGGCGAAAAACAAGGAGACTAAACGAAGCTCCGCTTCGTTTAGTCATACCTTGCATCTATATAGATGCTATTGACATACTCATATAATGTTGTATCAATGGATTATTGTTAAAATAGATGAGGCCTGATTATGATTAATAATAAAAAAATACTATATCTGTTGGCTTTTATGTTCCTGTTATCATTCATATACACTTTTTTCGTTAATGAACTATTAGCTAACAGCAATAGTCTTGGTGAAACATTTATAATTTTACTACCTATATATTATATTATTGTATTCCCTTTTGTTTTCTTTCCTGTAAAAAAGTGTAGCAACTGAAAATATTAACTACACTTTTAAGAATTGAAATATGATTAGTTTATGAATCTACTGACGAAAGCCGAAATTATTTTTGCGAACGACAATGCTGCAATTATTACGAGAAGTGCATAGCCTAACCCGCTTTGAAGGAATATAGGAAAAAGGTCATTTTGGACACCAGGTAAAGAATCAACGCATAAACTTATCGCAGCCGAAGCTGTCGCAAATGAAAATAGCCACTCAGCTTGTACTTCGTATCTTTTATAAAATACAGAAAAACCTAATGACAAAATTGCAGGGGGAATTAAGAGTATATATTTAGATAAGCTTTCATTAGAGTGATACTTATGATTAATTATTACCCCAAGAACAACGAAGCCAGCAAAAATAAATAACAGTATTAATATGATTAACCACCGTGGATATGATTTACTTGTGCTATTCATATAATTACAACCTTTTTATTTGTTTGGTTTTTGATATGTGAATTTATATAACATCTTCCCATCTGCTGCTGATAAATAACAGTGTGAAATATTTTCTTTGTTTGGGATTATTAGCATGAGAAAAAAAGGTCTTGTATGACCTGATTTGATAAATAAGTCTTGGATACTGCGGATATCTGTTCCTGATGGGCTTGCCATTCCTTCGTTATGTGTATGCCAATCACCTAAGTAGTGGAAACCCTGCTTGAATAACGATATGATATCTTCTTTGGCTTTTTTCTCATCTAACTTGAAATAATTTCTTTTCCTCAAGTCAGTAGAGCCTGGTGTAGTTATTTTATTGATTTCAATCTCAGAATCATTGAGATTATTGGAAAATAGCATACCTCCTGATTCTTTACTAAAACAGTGGGTTTGACGATGAGAAAATAATTCATCTACTATGCTTTGGCTGATGCATATTTTGAAATCTAATTCGGCACAATGAAATTTATGCATCACTTTTTTCCCAATTAGAATTTTCAAAAATCAAAGGTATAATACAATCACCCTTTCCTGGGTTTCCGAATTGTGCAATCCATTTATCATTCCAGTTACCACCAAGTTCTAAAAGCTCTGCTTCTCTTCCTATGTAACTATATGCAAAAGATTTATTTGAAAAACGATCCATGATTAGATCTATTACAGTTCTTGCCGTTAGAGCATGTAAATTAGTCAAAGGGATAGCTCCGTATGGTTGGAACTCTCCGGCACATGCTGCTATTCTTTTACGAGTATTTTCTTTCCAGTAAGTAGCAGGATATTTTAATGCACCTATATTTTTGCCTTCTGTAATATGCCAGCTATTAAAAGCATTAGAATCCACTTGGTTGACTATTACATGCCCCGCCATTGCATGAGCTTCAACAAATGCAAAGACAATAGCACCGAGAATGTCTTCCGACTGTCTTTTAATTAACTGCTGTTCAGTATTCCAATGTGCAGTGCAGCTTACTATAATATCGGCTTCTGCAATTTTTTTGTTATTCTTGGAATCTTCTGTCCAATCTTCATTAAAAGCTTCTATATAGACATTTGGAAACTCTTCCCGTAGCCTTGAGGCAAGAGCTAATGCTTTATTTTTATAAACAGAATCAAATCCTAATAGATGACGAGAGGAGTTTTCACTCTTCATTAAATCATCATCCCAAAGCATCATTTTTCTAATGCCTGATTGAAGTAACAGTCTTGATACCGAAGATCCTACTGAACCACATCCGACGATAGCTACTTTATGTTCAGAGATTTTCTTGTAAGTTTTGTTATGCTCACGACCCGTTAACCAAGAATCGTCAGAACGGTCTACTATAAGATTTTCTGTTTTAGTTTGGCCTATTCTATTTTTTAAAATCTTTCCATCAATGTAATTTCTATAACCATCTAATAAAGCTGTATTTCTGAATCGACCCCGACTAATACCTCTGGTATCAAAGCGGTCAGTGGCAAGATCACTAACTCCCTTAGGAATCTGTATTCCTATAATATTCATCCCAGAAGGCGTTGGGAATGAAACTAGAATTATGGGCTTGACATTGAACATATTAGCACAAGATCTTAAGATCAATTCAATAGTGCTTTCTGGATCTTCCTGTTGCTGATTTATGAGTTCAAAAAAATCCCTTGCAGTTTTGGGATACTGACTCGGATACCAGGCTTCATTGAAGAATATCAATGGAATTGAAACTACTTTAGAGAGTTGCTGTTGCCTTATTCGTTTATCTTTTGAATTACTTCCATCCGATTCTAATGGCAATATTTTTTGGTTTTCCAACCAGTTAATTAATTCTTTTTGTGTGTCAGAATATATTACTCCAAATTTCCGGGTCCGATAACCGAAAACCAACCTTGTGTTTTTATTTGTTAGATCACACTGGCTTATAAGTCGATCTATTTTATTACATTGATAAATCCAATAGTTCTGGAACTCATCAATAAAATCCTCATTTAAATCACCATTTATTCCTTTTCTTAGCATTAGTATAGCATCGTTTAGTAAATCGACTGCATAGGTCATATCATTATGATCGATGATATAACTGTCAGGCCAAACACATAACTTGCCATTTTTTTCCAAGTGTGGGAGTTGGCAAACATCAATTTTTGGTGAGGAAATAAACACATCTGGGATGTCAAATTGACTAAGAGTTTTGTATCTTAGTTGCAATACAATAGGTTCATTACTAAATTCTAAATCAGTTACTAATTCCCAAGCACAAACATATTTACCGTTGAATTTTGATAATTCATTCGTAGAAAGCTTCCTTGCACCATAAGGTGCAAGGATAGTGCTCAACTGATCTATCTTTTTATTAAGACAATCAGGCATAACCACCACCACCTTGTCTATTTACAGCGGCACTTGATGATTCGGCCATACCTAATGCAGATGCAGCAATTTTCTTAATACCGTTATCGGAAACTTCAATCTCTAACGGAATATTCTCTCCATTCTTTTTATGGTCTGACACACATAAAAACTGACCTTGCACATCATCTACTATTTTTTCATATTCTTCTTTGGCTCGGTATGCTGGAGGATCTTTTTCGTCATTTTCAATTGTTTTAGAGCTTGAAATTATAAATGCTTTTTCTTTTGCTCTATTAAAAACTTCCATAGCTTTCTCGGAAGTTTTAGCATCATCTCCTTTTTTGCTTAAACTATCATGAGATAGACTATGCCAAGAACAGTGATGTGGTGCTTGTAAAATGTCATAATCTAACCATGACATAGAATATTTATTGGTTAAACGATCTCTAACACCTTCCCAACAAACGACTTCTGCATCACCACCACTTAAAAAGTGTGCAGTTTTATTGTCACCTTTAATTTCAAAATTTATTATTACGCTGGAATGATTTTTACCTAATTTATCTTCCAACTCATCAAGATCTTTCTTGGGTGAAGGACCCAATAAATGAGCTTCAAAATATGAAGAATAACTTTGATTAATCCAGCGGGTTGTTTGGTCTAATTCTAATAGGATACCTGGTATGTCGTCTGTTTTCCCATCTTCGTCTTTTCCTAAGACCAGAACTTGGTTTCCAACTCCATCCAAATAATTTTTTTCTTTATAAAGATTAACTCTTCTCTTAACTTCTTTATTCAAAGCTATTGCATCATCGCATAACGGATGATTTTGTGCATGGTGTCGCCTGAATACAATTGGACTTGACCAAATCTCATTTATAAAAATTTTATCGTTCTTCTCACTCCAATCTTCTGGTTTTCCTAAATGAAAGTGGTCAGCCACCCCATCACAATGATCTGAATCAGGGTGAGTCCAAATAAAAAGATGGACAAACAAACGACCTTCGTTATTTCGAGGAAGCTTTTCTCTGAGTTGGGTGCGAACATCAGGATGTTCTTCACCATCCCTGATGCGACAATCTATTAAAATATTTTTATCATCTTCCGTTTGGATGAGGGTCATATCCCCATTCCCAACGGGAAAGAAGCATATCTTTGCAGACATATCATATCCTTTTTAATTATTTCTGATCGGAATTATCACCCGATCTTGCTGTGCGAGATTTTTCAATCCCAAAAATAGCCATACCAACATCTTCAATTTTGCCAACGAACTTATCGACATTCAACCCTGCAAAGAAGGCAAATGCCATATATCCGTAGTCACCACCACTGCCATTTTGTGATGCATCTAACACTATTAATCCAGCTTTAAGGAATAGATAAGCCACTACACCGCAGATGCCACTAACGATAGGTCTTAATACATACCAAACATGCCAACGGTCATCCCAACAATTCCTAACACATTTGTTTAGATATACTCCACGAATGCAGTAAAGAGTTCCACCAAGAACACCTATCAATCCACAACGAATCATGAGCTTCTTACTCATGATCCATTCAGGGAATACATCGCCCTTTACTAATCCTGCATACACAAGCACAACAAGTAAGAGTAATGTGAAGAGATAACCGATTATCCTTTTCATATGTAGCCTATAAGTAACTTTTGAAGAGGGTTTTTATATTTATTCATTTTAGATCATGACATTAGATTGTCTAGAGAAGTACTGCTGCATCATCGGCGTGTGGTTCGTGAAGTCCGTATCAAGTGACTCTTTCATATCGTTTTTGCTCTTTTTAATCTTTTGGGTACCTGGGTCGTCTCATGCGAGCCCCTGGAAACTCACATAAACCCACAAATTTGTCATTCGAAAGCCGCCTGAAGGGCAGTAACGACGAGCTTTGGCTCGGTCAGAATGGCCTATCTTATCACCGACAACGACTGAGATTCATCCGTAGGTTTTACCGCCAGAACGCTTATTGATTATTCATTTTCCGGCAACGCATAATTCTGGCAGTACAGATAGGGGATCCCCTCTTTGGTAATCAAATACGTCTCTCTATTCAGCGCAAAAAAATCGACGTTGGATACGCTGGTGTTGGTCAGGAAGAAGTCGGGGAGGAGTTCCTGAATGAGACTGGCGGGTGCTGTTTCGCGATTGGAGATTTGGATTTTCTGCGAAATCCAAACCGGGCTTGAGCCGTAGCTGGATTGTGTAAAAAGTACCATACGTTGCACGGTCTGCTCATTATTTTCGGCATCTTTGATAATGCCATCAATATTCACAATACCTTTGCTGCCGCCGGTTTTGATATCAATGATCCCTCGGAATGAGCTTGTATTGCGTACAATCTCGATGGCAGACCGACAGGTCAGATTATGTAACTGACCATTGTTTTTACTGTACCGGTAGACGGCGGTAACAATTAGCGCAGCAAAACAAAGCAACAGGATAATACCTGTCTGGATGCGGGGCGTTCGGGAATAAAAATTCATTAGCTATCATACCGTGGGTAATAAACCGACTGACAGGCGTTTTCCTGCCTGTTTTTCATCGGTGAGCGACATACAAGCACGGATAATTTTTTGGATTCAGGGTAGGTGGTGATATAGATAAATTTATGGCTCTGACACAGCCCAGGATTTTTGTTGATAAATGCCGTATGTCGGGAGAAATTACTGGCATCATTATTAAAATAATACTGACAGTCAGTAGGAGCTTTGTCTGCGGTGATATAGCCGGAGAAATAGTTATCACTGGTTTGCCACGGATACATTATAAGCACACAAATTATCAGGGTAATGGTGAGTATTACCATTTCAACAGTGGTTATCAAAGGTTGGCGCGCTGTGTCATCTGACCGTTCTTCTATGGCGACATCCGGCACTAAGGGTTCTGCTGTAAAAGATACGCTCTCCTTCGGAGTTTCAATCACCTGAATATTGAACTCTTCCTGGATGATCAGCCCTTTGCGGGGGATCGTGGTGATAAGCGGTTGCTCCAGTTCCAGCTGCAGCAAACTTTTGCGCAAAGAGAGAATGCTTTGATAAAAGGCGTTGAAGCTCACCTGGCGGTGATTTTTACCCCAGCCGAATTCCAGTAGTTCGTTTTGGGAAACCACTTGCCCACGATGTTGAATAAGTAATAAAAGACATAATGACGCCGAGTGTTTGAGTTTTATCCGCTGATTGGGTTGATCTATCCGCGCCAGCGATTGTGTAGCTGGCGTAAATATTATTATTTTTTTCAATCAGATAACTGACATTGCCAGTCTCAGACATGATGTTTCTACTCTTGCTGGTGCGCCAGGCGGTTGGCGAGTCATGATACCACTTAGCCCATAAAGACCACCAGTATGGACCCGACCCTGCAGCGAGAACCGCGAAGTGTTTCAATTTCGTATCATAATATAACAACAAGGATAACTTTTTAATGAAAATAAACCATATATAAATCAATGTATTGTGTCTTTTTGGCTACGTTGCAAAGAACAGAAAGATGAAATAACAACGACAAAGATGATTGCCATTAATTCTTTATGGACAGCGTCATATACTGCCTGGCGCCACCACGCGAAAACAGCATGAGTCTGAACGCGTCAACAGCACCAGGGAATGCCGGTGGTAGATGTAGATGGGAATAAATGTCAGCTTGTTGGTGAGCTGACATTTATTTTTCGTGTTGAGTAAAAATCCACCCTCGTTTTGACAAAGCCATAATTTGCGGTAGAGATTCCCATGTTCCAGAAAGATATTGAAAATGCTGTAGTGCTTGTTGGTGATGAAATGAAAAAGTCAGATAATGCCTGGCTGTCCTTACGCAAAAAACGCCAGCGTATTGATCTGAAGAGTGATGGAAATATCTTGTTTCTGGAGAAAGGGGCCGTCTCTGTTCATCGTGTGGAAAATGATTTAGTGATGGTAAGTATATCTGCACCGGCCATCCTCGGCTTGCCACAAATGCGTACGGAAGTTGCCGGACACTATTTACGTTGTGATACCGATTGTGAAATGTGGGCAATGAGTGCACCCAATGCCGAACTTTTGTTCACTGCAAAGAATCTTTGGAAACATGCATTTGATATTTTAACGCTACATCTGCAACGCTATTTTCAACGAGAAAAATTGCAATCGCATCGCACTATCCGTGAATTGATTATTGAACACCTGAAATATATTTGGTCGATGGAGCCTGAGATGCGTGAAAACACATCTGTGTATACATTCATTCTCGCTCGAAATCATATCTCACGCAGTGCTATCCACAAAGTATTGCAGGAGTTAGTGAGTGACGGAAAAATAATTATGAAGCGAGGGAAACTCTCTTTTTTTGTATGTTAAAGTTAACATTAAAAGCATCTGACGTGTTTTTTTGCACTCAGCTGGAATGATAATGAAAAAACTGGGTTTGTGATTTTTGTTGATTATCAGTATGTTGGTTTTTGTCTTTTTCTTCACCGCTGATGCCAGCTACGCGGAATGTCCATTTTTATCTATAAATTAGTATTTATTTATTAATTTGATATGAATATGATGTTCCCTCCAATAATAACAAAAGTCATATCGCCAATGACCAACGGCAGGCCGGAAAACCTTGAGGCACAGCATAGCCGACTGTTTGGCAACCCTACTACCGATACAACGGATGTTCGCGCTGCACTGCAAAACGCGTTGGATCACAATACCTTTGTCCTGCTGGCCCAGCCTATCGTCAGTACTCGTGGTGATGAATCCTATCATGAGATATTGATCCGCATGCTCAATGAGCACGGGGAATTTCTTTCCCCTGACCATTTTCTGTCGGTTGCACGCGACACAGGGTTAGCACCCGATATCGATCTTTGGGTTATTGAGAACACCCTGAAGTACATGCGCTACCATCCGCTGAGTTGTTTTTCCATTAACCTGGCGCCAGTGACGCTATGTCGTTCAGGTATCGTTGCAAAGATAACTGCGTTGTTGCAGGAATATGTGGTGATTCCGCAACGGATTATTTTTGAGATAACCGAGGCTGATACCCTGTCAGATAAAGAACACACGGCGGATACACTACGCTTACTACGTCAATTGGGATGTCGGATCGCGATTGATGACTTCGGTGCCGGGTTTGCAAGCTATGAACGCCTGATGAACATTGAAGCAGATATTTTGAAGATTGATGGGTCTTTCGTTCGTGGGATTATAAAATGTGAGGTTAGTCGCTATATCATCGAATCTTTCTGCCGGGTTGCGGCAATGAAAGGTATGCAGGTTGTCGCCGAGTTTGTTGAAAGTGCCGAAATCCAGATGCACCTGGAACACATGAATGTCGGGTGGTTACAGGGATACCACATTGGCAAGCCACAACCGTTGTTCACGTTAGAGTAATCTATAATCCGTTTATTTAAACGTATCATCACGATGCTGTAATCTGCCGATAATATAACCTCCTGGCGGAGGCTATATTAATATCAAGAACATTAGCTGACCAATAATTTACGGATCCTGCAGCTGAAGCTGATTCTCTAAACGCCTATCGCGCAGGGTTGCATAAATAAAGGTAATCACAAACAGCAGGGAAAATAGTACGACGATGGTGGGAGCCGGCGCGCTGTCGATGAAAAATGACAGGTACACGCCCATAAATGAGGTAATGACCGACATCGCCACCGCCAGCCATAAGGCGTGGGAAAATTTCCGCGTCATTAAAATCGCGATGGCGCCAGGTGCAATCAGTAATGAAATTGACAAAATAATCCCTACCGATTTTAGCGTGGCGACAATCGTCAGGGCGATCATGCACAACAGGCCGTAATGCAGCAGTGCGGTGTTAAGCCCACTGGCCTTTGCCTGATGTGGGTCGAACGCATGCAGCAGCAAATCTTTCCATTTTAGTCCGATGATAAGCGCGATCCCCAGAGTAATAACCGCGGTTTGCATGATATCGCTTAAAGATACGCCCAGCATGTCGCCGAACAGAATATGATCGAGATGGACTTCTGACTGGATAGAGACGTACAGCACCAGACCCGCACCAAACATCCCGGAGAAAACAATACCCATGATGGTGTCGCGCTTAATGCGGCTGTTATCGTCGAGGTATCCGGTCGCCACCGCGCAGAACAGACCGGCGATAAACGCGCCAATTGCCAGCGGAATGCCCGCAATCCACGCCAGTACAATCCCTGGGAAAACGGCATGACTCATGGCATCGCCCATCAACGCCCAGCCTTTGAGTACTAAAAATACCGACAGCAGCGCGCAAGGCACTGCGACGATGGTAGAGATGACCAGCGCATTAACCATAAAGCTAAACTGAAAAGGTTCCAGCAGCGTTGTTAAGATCATACTTGCTCCTTGTTCACCAGACGGGCGCGGCGGCGATTCGCCAGCAGACCGTGTTTTGGTGCGAAGACAAATGCCAGCAGGAACAGCAGCGTTTGCAGAACGACGATAATTCCGCCGGTTGCACCGTCCAGCCAGTAGCTTAGCCAGGCACCGAAAAAGCTGGTCAGGCTGCCGAGCGCCACGGCGATGGTGAGCAGGCGAGGAAAACGATCGGTCAGCAGCCAGGCCGTCGCACCGGGCGTAACCACCAGGCAAATCACCAGAAAGGCGCCGACGGTTTGCAGTGCGGCGATCGTGGAAACGGAGAGCAACGTAAAAAACAACAGCTTCAGCCGACCCGGATTCAGACCGATAGACCGCGCGTGGTTTTCATCAAAAAAGACCACCATCAGATCTTTCCACTTCAAAAACAGAATGGTCAGCGAAACCACGCCGATGATCGCCAGTTGCAGAATATCTTCCGGCGCAATCGCCAGGATGTTACCCAGAATAATGGTCTGGATGTTCACCGACATCGGATTAAGCGACACCATAAATAACCCGATACCGAAAAAGGACGAAAAAATCAGCCCGATAATGGCATCTTCCTTCAGGCGTGAACGCTGATTGAGAAACAGCATGCTGCCCGCCGCCAGTCCACCGGAAAGAAATGCGCCCAGCGCAAAGGGAAGCCCTAACATATAGGCTCCGGCTACGCCTGGAACGATCGAGTGCGACAGCGCATCGCCAATCAGCGACCAGCCTTTGAGCATCAGATAGCAGGAGAGAAATGCGCACAGGCCGCCGACCATCGCCGAAACCCACATGGCGTTGAGCATGTACTGGTAGCCAAACGGCTCCGTCAGCCAGTTCATGATTACTCCCCCTCGCTTGCCGCGCGTCGCGAAATAAACGGACGTTCATCATCGGTAATCACGTGTTGTTCACCGCCTCTCAGCGCGACGTGACGCAGAACGCCGCTGAATGCCAGCTCGAGATTCTCGTGGGTAAAGGTGGTTTCGGTTGGCCCACTTGCCAGCACCGTGCCCTTAATCATCACCGTGTAATCGCAAAATTCGGTGACGGATCCCAGATTATGGGTAGAGACCAGCATGGTCCGGCCTTCATCACGCAGTTCACGCAGCAGATCGATGATCCGGGCCTCGGTTTTCACATCCACGCCGGTGAAGGGTTCATCCAGTAAAATAACCTGCCCGTCCTGTGCGATGGCTCTTGCCAGAAAAACGCGTTTTTTCTGCCCGCCGGACAGTTCACCTATCTGGCGATGGCGATAGTCCAGCATATCTACCCGCGCCAGCGCCGCATCCACGCAGTCGTGGTCGATTTGTTTTGGTCGACGCAGCCACCCCATATGGCCAAAGCGGCCCATCATCACTACATCTTCCACCAGTACCGGAAACGACCAGTCCACCTCTTCTGACTGGGGGACATAGGCGATAAGATTCTGTTTGAGCGCCTTATTAACCGGTTGTTGCAGAATAGATATTTCCCCTTTCGCCAACCGGACAAAACCCATCAGCGCTTTAAAAAGCGTTGATTTTCCCGAACCGTTTACGCCGACCAGAGCGGCAATTGAGCCGCCCGGAACCTGAAAAGTGGCATCCCGCAGCGCGGTGTGGCCGTTGCGATACGTCACCGTAACCTGATTCACGGTAATCGCAGATTGACTCATTTTTGGCTCCTTAACCCGTCGTTGATGCCGCTGACGATGGTTTCTGTCGTCACGCGCAGTAAATCCAGATAGGTCGGTACCGGACCATCGGCAGCGCTGAGCGAATCGACATACAGCACGCCGCCGTAATACGCGCCAGACTCGCGGGCGACCTGACGCGCAGGTTTGTCGGACACGGTGCTTTCGCTAAATACGGTAGGGATTTGATGTTTTCTGATCGCATCGATCACTTTGCGTACCTGCTTGGGCGTGCCTTGCTGATCGGCATTGATCGGCCACAGATACAGCTCTTTCAGGCCGTTATCACGCGCGAGGTAAGAGAATGCGCCTTCGCTGGTGACCAGCCAGCGTTTATCAGCAGGGAGCTTCGCCAGTTCTGCATGCAGTGGCGCCAGAGTCTGCTGGATTTTCGCTTTATAATTCTCCGCATTTTTCTGGTAGGTTGCGGCATGGTCGGGATCGTATTTCATCAGCGCATCGCGAATGTTATCCACGTAGATAAGCGCGTTCTCCGCTGACATCCAGGCATGCGGATTCGGTTTGCCGTTGTATGGCCCTTCGCTGATACCCATTGGCTGCACGCCATTTGAGACCATGACCTCCGGTACGCCGGACAAATTTTGGTAGAAGCGGGCAAACCATAGTTCGAGATTAAGGCCGTTGGAGAGAATAAGCTGTGCGCCTTGCGCCCGTTTAATATCTCCCGGAGTGGGTTGATATTCGTGAATTTCTGCCCCGGGTTTGGTGATGGAACTGACGTCCGCCGCGTCACCTGCCACGTTGCTTGCCATATCGGCAATCACCGTAAAGGTGGTTATCACTTTGAACTTTTCTTTCGCCCAGGCAGGTGACAGCGTAAGCGCCGTTAACACGCTGGCAAGGAGAAATGACTTTAGATGGGGCAGATGCGGCATAGTATCCCTCACAACAAAGTGGTTAATTTATCATCGAATATAGCCTTTGCTATGTTATATAGCACATGGCATAAACAAATGAAAATAATTCTTATTTGCGTAGGGTGCTAAGGAATGTATCACCGCCAGGTAATAGTCCTGCGCTTAGTTAAGGTGTATTATTTATGCAACTTAATTGTGGAGGCATCATGTCCGGCAAACGTATTGCACGTGAGAAAATGACGATCCAGAGAATGATCTCGCTGTATGAGAGCCAGTGTCCGCAGGCTTCAGATGAACCGGGGCATTACGATGCGTTGTTTGCCTATGCGCAAAAGCGCCTGGATAAGTGCGTATTTGGTGAGGAAAAACCGGCCTGCAAACAGTGTCCGGTGCACTGTTACCAGCCCGCTAAACGCGAAGAGATGAAGCAAATTATGCGTTGGGCTGGACCCAGAATGCTCTGGCGTCATCCGATCCTGACCGTGCGTCATCTGATTGATGACAAACGTCCGGTGCCGGAGTTACCCGAGAAATACCAGCGGAAGAAGTGATTTAGCAATTCTATGCCGGATGGCGGCTGCGCCTTATCCGGCCGACAAAGACAAACGCACCAGTGGCGTAGGCCCGATAAGCGTAGCGCTATCGGGCAATAATCCGTTAAACCAGTGCGTCCTTATCAATGCCCAGGCGCTTCATGCGCGAGAGTAACGTTGTGCGTTTCAACCCCAGTCTTTGTGCCGCGCCTTTAGGACCGGCGACAACGCCATTGGTTTCTTTCAGAACGCGCATTATCAGCTGGTATTCATCTTCGCCATCCTGCGCGACTTCGGTCGCCACCGGCGGCGTAGACGGCGCCATAGCGATTACATCCGGCAAGGACAGTTGCAGCACGTTGCCCCGGGTGAGCAGAACCGCGCGTTCTACGACGTTTTCCAGCTCGCGCACGTTACCCGGCCATTCCATGTTGCTCAGCGTACGCAGGGCTTCGGCGGGAATGCTGTCGATATTGCGCCCCATCCGGCGGGCAATTTTGAAGGTGAAGGCTTTCACCAGCAGCGGAATATCTTCCGGGCGCTCGCGCAGCGGCGGCAGATGGATCGGGAAGACGTTCAGTCGATAGTAGAGATCGTTACGAAACTCGCGATCGGCGACCATCTTTTTCAGATCGCGGTTAGTGGCAGCGATCAAGCGAACGTCGGTCTGGATCAGCTTATTGCTGCCCAGACGTTCAAACTCCTGCTCCTGCAGAACGCGCAGCAGCTTGGGCTGAAGCTCCAGCGGCATGTCGCCAACTTCATCGAGAAATAACGAACTTTTGTCCGCCAGTTCAAAGCGTCCAATCCGCTGCGTGCTGGCCCCGGTAAATGCGCCACGCTCATGGCCAAACAGATCGCTTTCCAGCAATCCGGCAGGCATTGCCGCGCAGTTCATTTTCACCATCCGACGGGCGTTACGTCCGCTCAGGTTGTGAATTGCTCGTGCAATCAGCTCCTTACCCGTCCCGGTTTCACCAAGAATCAGGACAGTGCTGTCGCTTTGCGCCACCATTTCGACCTGTTTGAGTACGCTGTACATCGCTTCGCTGCGGCCAATGATTTCTCCGAACTCACTTTCTACGTTGTTGAGTTGTTCAGTCAGCGCCAGGTTTTCATCGACCAGCCGCTCCTTCAGGCGGTGGATTTCCTGGTAGGCGAGAGCGTTATCCACGGCGATCGCCACACGTTCTGCGATTTGGCGCAGCAGTTTGAGATTGGCGGTGGTGAATACTTTCTCTTCACATTGCGCCAGCTTAAGTACGCCGAGCATATTATTGCCGGACATCAGCGGCAGCAGGCACAGAGTCTGTAGCTGGTTGCCCCAGGTTTCGAACAACATTCTTTCGTAAGGGGCCAGGGTATCGCGTTCGCTCAGGTTAATCAGCAGCATCTCTTTACTTTTGAAGACCCGTTCAGAGAGCGTGCCGGCTTCGTCCACTTCACTTTGTTCGTGTGCCGGATGATGTTCATCCAGATAGTGAGTGGAATAAATGCTGAGCTTGTTTTTGCGATCGCTGCGTAACACGATGCTGATGGCATCAATGTCGAAGTAGTGATGGATCTCTTTGGCGACTTCGCTGACCAGCTCATCAATATCCAGGCGGGAGAGCACAGCATTGGTGATGGCGACCAGGATGCGAAAGTTATCACGCTCACGGCACAGGAGATCGTAATCGACATTGTTGCTGACCCGGCTTTGAATTTGTTCAGCAACGACGCCGACTATTTGGGTGAAGGTCTGCAGCCGGTTGTACTCTTTTTCACTCCACGGTTGGTCTTCGTTACGGATAAATTCGCAACCGCCAAAGATTCGCCCATCTGCTGCCAGCGGTAGCAGGCAATAGTGACCAAATTTAGAATACAGTCCGCCAGAGGCCAGCTGTGGCCAGGTTTCGCTAAACTCATGATAGTTGCAGTGCAGCGCATCGGGGCGAGACAAAATACGGCGTACCGGGCCATGCGCCAGTACCGTTTCGTCTTCATAATCGATGGGGTTACCATTTTCACGCGTCGCAAAATAACGCGCACGCTGCGTTTGTGCCTGCCATAAGACAATAGCCGCGCAGTCGGCCAGCGCTGAACGCTTGACCAGTTGCGAAAGCGCCTCGCTGAGAGACGGCAGGTCGGGCTGCTGTAATAATGTACGAGTAATATCGAACAGGCCTTGCTGTCCGAGGTCACTCATCGGTGTATACGACATATTGCTTTTCCAGGAAAAGCACCGCAGAACGGTGCGAAAACGGTAAATGAATTATAGGTATAAGTCGTAAATTATTGCCGGACTGGTCCAGCTACACGAACCGTAGACCCGATCGGCAAAACGCCATCAGGTGATATTGCAGCGTTAAGGCCGGATGTCGACGCAAATGCGTCTTACCCGGCCTACAGCTTGCTGCCAACCGGCTGTTAGCATATACGAGGTAATGGTTCGGCGTGTGGTAAATCGAGAGTGCGTTTCACGCCGTAGAGTCCGGCAAGACGCACACCTTTGCGCTCTACCACTTCACCAATCATTGCGGCATCGCGTCCTAACGGATGTGCGCGCAGCGCGGCAAGCACCGTTTCAGCAGCCTGACGCTCAACGGCAATCACCAGCTTGCCTTCGTTAGCAAAGTTAAGCGCATCCAGACCCAGCAGTTCGCAAACGCCACGCACCGCGGGCTTCATGGGCAGGGCCGCTTCAGACAGCTCAATACCAAACCCGCATGAGGCGGCAAACTCATGCGTTACCGCATTCACGCCGCCACGGGTCGCGTCACGCAGCGCCTTCACGCCGGGAATATCACGCAGCGTCTGGATAAGCGGTGTCAATACCGCGCAGTCGCTGACCAGTTCGCCATCAAGACCCAGCTGTTCGCGCAGGTTAAGGATAGTTGCGCCGTGATCGCCAAGCGTACCGCTGACCAGCAGCACATCGCCTGGGCCGAGGGTCTGTGCGCCCCAGTGAATGTTGGCGGGGATCGCCCCCATTCCGGCCGTGTTGATGAACAGCTTGTCTGCAGCGCCGCGCTGCACGACTTTGGTATCGCCGGTCACGATGGCGATGCCTGCTTCACGCGCGGTCGCCGCCATACTGTTGACGACGGTTTTCAACGTCTCCATCGGCAAACCCTCTTCGAGGATAAAACCGCAGGAGAGGTAGCGAGGGATCGCGCCGCTGACCGCCACGTCGTTAGCCGTACCGCAGATGGCCAGCTTGCCGATATTGCCACCCGGGAAGAACAACGGATCGATAACATAGCTGTCGGTTGAAAACGCCAGACGATCGCCTTCTGCAACCAGTTGTGCCAGGTCCAGACGGGCCTGATCTTCTTGTTCCGCCAGCCACGGATTAGCAAAAGCCTCCATAAACAGACTGTTGATCAACTGCTGCATAGCCTGACCGCCGCTACCGTGGGCGAGTTGTACGCTGTTCATGCTTCACACTCCTGCTGACGATACTGATACCAGGCGGCACATGCGCCTTCTGAGGAGACCATCAGGGCGCCAAACGCGGTCTCCGGGTTACAGGTTTTGCCAAATAGCGGGCACTGATGCGGTTTGCATCTGCCGGTCAATACCTCGCCGCAACGCGCGCGCGGATCGTCATACACCTGCTGCGGCGCTGGCTGGAAATGCGCTTCGGCATCAAAGCGCTGATAGTCTGGCGTCAGGTGAACGCCAGAGGATTCAATGACGCCCAGACCTCGCCATTCGCTATCGCCATTGACGCAGAACACTTCGGCGATGGCCTGTTGCGCTAGCAGGTTACCGGCGTCCGGCACCACGCGGCGATACTGGTTTTCAACCTGGCTATGCGCGGCAATCTTCTGTTCAATCAACATCACCACGCCCTGCAACAGATCGAGCGGTTCGAAACCGGCGACCACCAACGGACGATGGAAATCTGCAGCAATGAAATTATAGGCATCGGTGCCAATCACCATGCTGACATGGCCCGGGGCTAAGAAGGCGTCGATGCCGTTGTCCGGCTGTTCCAGCAGGCTGCGCAGCGTAGGGATAAGCGTGATGTGTTGGCAGAAAAAGTAAAAGTTCTGCACGTCACGCTGTTTTGCCTGCTGAAGAGTGATGGCGGTGGTTGGCATTGTGGTTTCAAAACCCAGGCCAAAGAACACAACCTTACGCGTTGGGTTTTCCTGCGCCAGCTTCAGCGCATCCATCGGTGAATAGACGATGCGGATATCCGCGCCGCGCGCTTTGGCTTGTAGCAAAGAACCTTGTTTACCCGGAACGCGCATCGCATCGCCAAAGGTGCAAAAAATCACTTCCGGATGGCTGGCGATTTCCACACAGCTGTCGATTCTGCCCATCGGCAGAACGCAAACCGGGCAGCCCGGGCCATGAATAAACTCGACGTTGTCGGGCAACAATTGGTCGAGACCGAACTTGAAGATAGCGTGGGTATGACCACCACACACTTCCATGATGCGCAGCGGACGTTCAGCAGTGTAGGGGAGGTGTGCGGCACGTTCACACAGGTGCTCTATCAACTGCATCACCTGTTCTGGTGCGCGGTATTCGTCAACAAAACGCATTATTTTTCCTCGCCATACAACAACGCGCCGACATCCGGCTCAACGTCAAACATGTTTTGTAGCGCGTCGAGCGTGTCGCGCGCTTCAGCTTCATTAATGATGCTCATGGCAAAGCCGACGTGGACCAGTACCCACTGGCCCAGACGGGGTTGACCGTGTTCATCGCAGCTTCCGACCAGCGTCAGGTCGACGTCGCGCTGAATACCGCAAACGTCGACTTTGGCCTGGTTGCCATCAATGGTGCGGATTTGACCCGGAACACCTATGCACATCGCTGCGTCTCCAGCCAGGAGAGCCATTGGTCCATGCCTTCGCCACTGGTGGCGGAAATCAGGATAATCTCAATTTCCGGGTTCACTTCCCGGGCGCTGGCGATGCACTTTTCTACGTCAAAATTGAGGTACGGCAGTAGGTCTACTTTGTTGAGCAGCATCAGCGACGCGGCGGCAAACATATGCGGGTATTTCAGCGGCTTGTCTTCGCCTTCGGTGACGGAAAGCACCGCCACTTTATGGCGTTCGCCGAGGTCGAAGCTAGCCGGGCAAACCAGGTTCCCGACGTTTTCAATGAACAGGATGCCGTTGTCTTCAAGCGGCAAACGTGGCGCGGCGTCAGCAATCATTTGTGCGTCAAGGTGGCAACCTTTACCGGTGTTGACCTGGATGGCGGGCGTACCTGTGGCGCGAATACGGGCGGCATCGTTAACCGTCTGCTGGTCGCCTTCAATGACGGCGCAAGGCACGCTGTCTTTGAGCTTCATCAGCGTTTCGGTCAGCAGCGTGGTTTTACCGGAGCCTGGGCTTGAGACAAGGTTTAATACCAGATGTTGACGGGCAGCAAAGCGTGCGCGGTTGCGCTCGGCCAGACGGTTGTTTTTATCCAGCACGTCAATTTCCACTTCCAGCATTCGGCGCTGACTCATGCCAGGCGCGTGGGTGCCTGCTTCACCGTGACCGTAATGCAAATCGCCTTCTTCGGTCTGGCTCGGTGTGAAACTGGAGGTCTTCACCCCGGTAATATTCAGCGCCGGACGAGCCGCTGGGGCAAATGGCGCGCTGCGAAACGCCGAGTGGGGATTATGCTCATCACCCTCTATATAAAGGTTGCCTTCAGCGCAACCACATGTCGTACACATCGCTCACTCCTGATCTTATTACTTGCGATACTTCAGTTGCCGGATGATGACGCTTAGGCGTCGGCATCCGACGCTGGAGTTTCATCTATTTCAATACGTCGAATCTGTAAGCCGTCATCGGCCACAATTCTCAGCATATCGCTGTTGCATTGCGGACATCTGCGCACGCGTTGCGTCAGTAAGGTGACGTATTGCTGACAAGATTCGCACCAACATTCGGCTTCTTGTTCTTCGAGGTGGAGTTTACAACCTTCTGCAAGGGTCCCGCGGCATACCAGATCAAAACAAAAGGCGAGAGCGCTGGTTTCTACGCAAGAAAATGCGCCAATTTTGAGCCAGACCCCAGTTACTCGTTGAGCACCGTATTGCGTGGCCTGTTGTTCAATCAATTCCAGTGCCCGTTGGCAGAGGGTTATTTCGTGCATACCGCCTCCTATGAAGTTGCCGTATTAAAAGCAATAAACATGCCAGCTTGAATTTTTTCGATCGTGACAATGACGACGATGACGAAATGACATGTCGTCACCGCTCTTTGATTTTTTATCTATATGAAAATTAAAGTTTTTAATTTTGGCATGAAATGTGCTTAAAGCTGTTCATCTCTGCTAAACGGGTAACCTGACATGACTATTTGGGAAATAAGCGAAAAAGCCGATTACATCGCTGAACGGCATCGTCGCCTACAGGACCAGTGGCGTATTTACTGCAACTCGCTGGTTCAGGGGATCACCCTGTCAAAAGCGCGTTTGCATCATGCAATGAGCTGCGCACCGGACAAGGATCTCTGCTTCGTCCTTTTTGAACACTTCACTATCTACGTCACGCTGGCGGACGGCTTTAACAGCCACACCATCGAGTACTACGTTGAAACGAAAGACGGTGATGATAAGCAACTGATTGCACAGGCTGAGTTGACCATCGACGGTAAGGTTGATGAGCGTATCAGCAACCGCGATCGCGAGCAGGTGCTGGAGCACTATCTCGAAAAAATCGCCACCGTCTACGACAGCCTCTATACCGCGGTTGAAAACAATATGCCGGTGAATTTAAGCCAGCTGATTGAGGGACATAGCCCGGCTTAAGCCTTGGGTGTGCCCACTTTTGTCATGATGCACTTTCATACTGCGTCACGACGTTTAGGGAATGGGCATGTCGAAAAATGTCGAAATGACATTTTCCAGACATGTTTTCGTCAAAAATGACTATCACCTGAGGAATGCCTGGTGAATCGTTTTGTAATTGCTGACTCCACTCTTTGCATCGGCTGCCACACCTGTGAAGCCGCCTGCTCAGAGACACATCGCCAGCATGGCCTGCAGTCAATGCCGCGCCTGAAAGTGATGTTAAATGAAAAAGAATCCGCCCCGCAGCTTTGCCATCATTGCGAAGATGCGCCTTGCGCCACCGTTTGTCCGGTTAATGCGATTAATCGCGTTGATGGTGCCGTGCAGCTGAATGAAAGCCTGTGTGTAAGCTGCAAACTGTGCGGGATCGCCTGTCCGTTTGGCGCGATTGAGTTTTCCGGTAGCCGTCCGCTGCATATCCCGGCAAACGCCAATACGCCAAAAGCGCCTCCGGCTCCGCCAGCGCCTGCCCGCGTGAGCACGTTGCTGGACTGGGTTCCGGGTATTCGTGCCATCGCGGTGAAATGCGATCTGTGCAGTTTTGACGAGCTTGGTCCGGCCTGCGTACGCATGTGCCCGACCAAAGCCCTGCACCTGGTGAGTAACGTGGATATTGCCCGCGCCAGCAAACGTAAGCGTGAGCTGACTTTTAATACCGACTTCGGCGATCTCACCTTGTTTCAGCAGGCTCAGAGTGGGGATGCAAAATGAGCGCAATTTCACTGATTAACAGCGGCGTAGCCTGGTTTACGGCGGCTGCGGTTCTGGCATTTCTGTTTTCATTTCACAAACCGCTGAGCGGCTGGATTGCCGGGGTTGGCGGTGCGGTTGGCAGCCTGTGTACGGCGGCTGCGGGTTTCACCGTACTGGTTAATGCACTGGCTTTAAGCGGTGTGATGCCGTTTATTGGTCACAGTGTGCAAATTACCCCGTTGAACGCTATCTGGCTGATTACGCTGGGCCTGTGCGGCCTGTTTGTCAGCCTGTACAACATTGACTGGCATCGTCATCCGCAGGTAAAAGCCAACGGGCTGCTGGTGAATCTGCTGATGGCCGCGGCGGTATGTGCGGTGGTTGCCAGCAACCTCGGAACGCTGGTGGTGATGGCGGAAATCATGGCGCTGTGTGCCGTGTTCCTCACCGGCTGCAGCAAAGAGGGCAAACTGTGGTTTGCGCTGGGCCGCGTCGGCACGCTGCTGCTGGCTATTGCCTGCTACCTGGTGTGGCAACGCTACGGCACCCTGGAGCTGCGCCTGCTTGACCTGCGCGCACAGGAGCTGCCGCTCGGGTCTGATATCTGGCTGCTGGGCGTGGCGGGTTTTGGCCTGCTGGCCGGGATTATTCCGCTGCACGGATGGGTGCCACAGGCACACGCCAACGCCAGCGCACCGGCTGCGGCTCTGTTCTCTACCGTCGTCATGAAGGTGGGGCTGCTGGGTATTCTCTCCCTGTCGCTGCTGGGCGGTAACGCGCCGCTGTGGTGGGGCATTACGCTGCTGGTGCTGGGAATGATCACCGCGTTTGTCGGCGGTCTGTATGCACTGATGGAACACAACATTCAGCGTCTGCTGGCATACCACACGCTGGAAAACATCGGCATTATTCTGCTGGGTCTGGGCGCTGGCGTAACCGGAATTTCCCTGAATCAACCTGCGCTGATTGCGCTGGGTTTGACCGGCGGTCTGTACCACCTGGTAAACCACAGCCTGTTCAAAAGCGTTCTGTTCCTGGGCGCAGGCAGCATCTGGTTCCGTACCGGTCATCGTGATATCGAAAAACTGGGCGGTATCGGTAAACGTATGCCGGTTATCTCTCTGGCGATGCTGGTTGGCCTGATGGCGATGGCCGCACTGCCGCCGCTGAACGGTTTTGCCGGTGAGTGGGTTATCTACCAGTCCTTCTTTAAGCTTGGCAACAGTGGTGCTTTTGTCGGTCGTCTGTTAGGACCGTTGCTGGCGGTGGGACTGGCGATTACCGGCGCGCTGGCGGTGATGTGTATGGCGAAAGTCTATGGCGTTACGTTCCTTGGCGCACCGCGCACGAAGGAAGCTGAAAATGCCTGCTGCGCGCCAATTCTGATGGGCGTTAGCGTAGTCGCGTTGGCTATCTGCTGCGTGATTGGGGGCGTTGCTGCGCCGTGGCTGCTGCCGATGATCTCCGCTGCCGTTCCGCTGCCGCTGGAAACCGCGAACACCACCGTTTCTCAGCCAATGACCACGCTGCTGCTGATCGCATGTCCGCTGTTGCCGTTCATCATCATGGCGATTTTCAAAGGCAACCGTCTGCCATCGCGTTCACGCGGTGCGGCATGGGTGTGTGGTTACGATCACGAGCAGTCAATGGTCATTACCGCACACGGTTTTGCCATGCCGGTGAAAGAAGCCTTTGCGCCGGTACTCAAACTGCGCAAATGGCTGAATCCGGTATCACTGGTTCCGGGCTGGCAGAATGCGGCTGCACCGGTGCTGTTCCGTCGCCTGGCGCTGATTGAGCTGGCGGTACTGGTGGTGATTGTGGTTTCACGAGGAGCCTGAGAATGAGTGTTTTATATCCGTTAATTCAGGCGCTGGTGCTGTTTGCCGTTGCGCCGCTTCTGTCCGGTATTACCCGCGTGGCACGTGCGCGTTTGCACAATCGCCGCGGTCCGGGCGTTTTGCAGGAATACCGCGACATCATCAAACTGCTGGGCCGTCAGAGCATTGCGCCTGCAGATTCCAGTTGGGTTTTCCGCCTGACGCCGTTTGTGATGGTGGGTGTGATGCTGACTATCGCCACCGCGTTGCCGATAGTGACCGTTGGCTCACCACTGCCGCAACTGGGCGATCTGATCACCTTAATTTACCTGTTCGCCATCGCCCGCTTCTTCTTCTCTATCGCGGGCCTGGATACCGGTAGCCCGTTTACCGCTATTGGCGCCAGCCGCGAAGCGATGCTCGGCGTGCTGGTTGAACCTATCCTGCTGCTGGGTCTGTGGGTTGCGGCGCAGGTTGCTGGCTCAACGCATATCAGCAATATCGCCGATACCATTTATCACTGGCCAGCTGCACGCAGCATTCCGTTGATTCTGGCGCTGTGCGCCTGTGCTTTCGCCACCTTTATCGAAATGGGCAAACTGCCGTTCGATCTGGCAGAGGCAGAGCAGGAGCTGCAGGAAGGTCCATTGACCGAATACAGCGGCAGCGGTTTTGCGGTGCTGAAATGGGGCATTAGCCTTAAGCAACTGGTCGTTCTGCAAATGTTCGTTGGCGTGTTCCTGCCGTGGGGACAGATGGAAACCTTCGCCTCGGGTGGGCTGCTGCTGGCGCTGGTGATTGCCGTCGTCAAACTGGTTCTCGGCGTGCTGGTCATCGCCCTGTTCGAAAACAGCATGGCGCGTCTGCGTTTTTGCGCCACTTCACGCGTGACCTGGGCCGGTTTTGGGTTTGCGTTTTTAGCGTTCGTCTCCTTGCTGGTGGCGTGATTTAAGAGAGTTTGAGCATGTCTGAAGAAAAATTAGGTCAACAATATCTCGCGGCGCTGCACCAGGCCTTCCCGGGCGTCGTGCTGGATGAAGCCTGGCAGACCAAAGATCAGCTGACGATCACCGTCAAGGTGAACTACCTGCCGGAAGTGGTGGAGTTCCTGTACTACAAACAGGGCGGCTGGTTGTCCGTGCTGTTTGGTAACGACGAACGTCAGCTGTGCGGTCATTATGCCGTTTACTACGTGCTGTCGATGGAGCAGGGAACCAAGTGCTGGATTACCGTGCGCGTTGAGGTCGATGCCAATAAGCTGGAGTTCCCGTCCGTCACGCCGCGCGTGCCTGCTGCGGTCTGGGGCGAGCGCGAAGTGCGCGATATGTACGGTTTGATCCCGGTTGGTTTGCCCGATGAGCGTCGTCTGGTACTGCCGGATGACTGGCCGGACGAACTCTACCCGCTGCGTAAAGACAGCATGGATTATCGCCAGCGCCCCGCGCCGACTACCGATGCTGAAACCTACGAGTTCATCAACGAACTGGGAGACAAGAAAAATAATGTAGTGCCGATTGGCCCACTGCACGTCACCTCTGATGAACCCGGTCACTTCCGTCTGTTTGTTGACGGCGAGAACATCATCGACGCCGACTACCGTCTGTTCTATGTCCACCGCGGCATGGAGAAGCTGGCGGAAACCCGCATGGGTTACAACGAAGTGACCTTCTTGTCCGACCGCGTGTGCGGCATTTGCGGCTTTGCGCACAGCACCGCCTATACCACCTCCGTCGAGAACGCGATGGGCATCGTCGTGCCGGAACGTGCGCAGATGATCCGCGCCATTCTGCTGGAAGTTGAACGCCTGCACTCGCACCTGCTGAACCTCGGCCTGGCCTGTCACTTTACCGGTTTTGACTCCGGCTTTATGCAGTTCTTCCGCGTGCGTGAAACCTCCATGAAGATGGCGGAGATCCTCACCGGGGCACGTAAAACTTACGGTCTGAACCTGATCGGCGGTATTCGTCGTGATCTGTTGAAAGAGGATATGATCCAGACCCGTCAACTGGCGCAGCAGATGCGTCGTGACGTGCAGGAACTGGTCGATATGCTGCTCAGCACGCCGAACATGGAACAGCGTACCGTAGGTATTGGTCGTCTGGATCCGGAGATTGCCCGTGACTTCAGTAACGTCGGCCCGATGGTACGCGCCAGCGGCCATGCGCGTGACACCCGCGCCGATCACCCGTTTGTGGGCTATGGTCTGCTGCCGATGGAAGTTCACAGTGAGCAGGGTTGCGACGTTATTTCTCGTCTGAAAGTCCGTATCAATGAAGTCTACACCGCACTGAATATGATCGACTTTGGTCTGGACAACCTGCCAGGCGGCCCGCTGGCTGTGGAAGGTTTTACCTACATTCCACACCGCTTTGCGCTGGGCTTTGCTGAAGCGCCGCGCGGGGATGACATCCACTGGAGTATGACTGGCGACAACCAGAAACTGTATCGCTGGCGCTGTCGCGCGGCGACTTACGCTAACTGGCCGACGCTGCGCTACATGCTGCGTGGCAACACCGTTTCCGATGCCCCGCTGATTATCGGTAGCCTCGATCCTTGCTACTCCTGTACCGACCGTATGACCGTGGTCGATGTGCGTAAGAAGAAGAGCAAAGTCGTGCCGTACAAAGAACTTGAGCGCTACAGCATCGAGCGTAAAAACTCGCCGCTGAAATAAGGAATCGCCATGTTTACCTTTATCAAAAAAGTCATCAAAACCGGGGCGCCGACATCGTCGTATCCGCTGGAGCCGATTGCGGTCGATAAAAACTTCCGTGGCAAACCGGAACACAATCCGCAGCAGTGCATTGGCTGTGCGGCCTGTGTGAATGCGTGCCCGTCGAACGCGCTGACGGTAGAAACCGATCTGGTCACCCATGAGCTGGCGTGGCAGTTCAATCTCGGTCGTTGCATCTTCTGCGCCCGCTGCGAAGAAGTCTGCCCGACGGCGGCAATCAAGCTGTCGCAGGAGTATGAACTGGCGGTGTGGAAGAAAGAGGATTTCCTGCAGCAGTCCCGCTTTGCGCTGTGTAATTGCCGCGTATGTAACCGCCCGTTTGCGGTACAAAAAGAGATCGATTACGCCATTGCGCTGCTTAAGCACAACGGTGACAGCCGTGCGGAAAACCACCGTGAAAGCTTTGAGACCTGCCCGGATTGTAAGCGCCAGAAATGCCTGGTGCCGTCTGACCGTATTGAACTGACTCGCCATATGAAAGAGGCCAGCTGATGAGCAATTTATTAGGCCCACGTGACGCCAACGGTATTCCGGTACCGATGACGGTGGATGAATCCATTGCCAGCATGAAAGCGTCGCTGCTTAAAAGCATCAAGCGTTCAGCGTACGTTTACCGTGTGGACTGCGGCGGCTGCAACGGCTGTGAAATCGAAATCTTCGCTACGCTTTCTCCGCTGTTTGATGCCGAACGTTTTGGTATCAAAGTTGTACCGTCACCGCGCCATGCGGATATCCTGCTGTTTACCGGCGCGGTAACGCGTGCCATGCGCTCTCCGGCGCTGCGCGCCTGGCAGTCTGCGCCAGATCCGAAAATTTGTATCTCTTACGGTGCCTGCGGTAACAGCGGCGGTATCTTCCACGACTTATACTGCGTATGGGGTGGCACGGATAAAATCGTACCGGTGGATGTGTATATTCCTGGCTGTCCGCCAACGCCTGCGGCTACGCTGTACGGTTTTGCAATGGCGCTGGGTCTGCTGGAACAAAAAATTCACGCGCGTGCGCCAGGTGAACTGGACGAACAACCGGCTGAAATTCTGCATCCGGACATGGTTCAGCCGCTGCGCGTGAAGGTGGATCGTGAAGCACGCCGTCTGGCGGGCTACCGCTACGGTCGCCAGATTGCTGATGACTATATGACGCAGTTAGGGCAGGGCGAGCATCAGGTGGCGCGCTGGCTGGAAGCGGAAAACGATCCGCGTCTGACCGAGATCGTCACGCATCTTAATCATGTTGTCGAAGAGGCGCGTATCCGATGAGTGAAACGGTGGTGTTCAGTCAACTGAGCCGTAAGTTTATTGATGAGAACGATGCAACGCCCGCTGAGGCGCAGCAGGTTGTCTATTACAGCCTGGCGATTGGTCACCACCTTGGGATCATCGATTGCCTGGAAGCGGCGTTAACCTGCCCGTGGGATGAATATCTGGCGTGGATTGCCACGCTTGCCGAAGGCAGTGAAGCCCGCCGGAAAATGGAAGGCGTGCCGAAGTACGGCGAGATCGTCATCGATTTCAACCATGTGCAGATGCTGGCGCGCGCGTTCGATGATGCTCGTGCCGTGCAGACCCCGCAGCAGCAGGAGTGGAGCAAGCTGATGCTTAGCATGCTTCACGATATCCACCAGGAAAGCGCCATCTATCTGATGGTGAGGAGACATCGTGACTGACGTTTTATTATGTGTGGGTAACAGCATGATGGGCGATGACGGCGCGGGGCCGCTGTTGGCCGAAATGTGTGCTGCAAATCCTCAAGGACAATGGGTTGTCATCGACGGCGGTAGCGCGCCGGAAAACGACATCGTCGCCATCCGCGAGTTGCGCCCGCAGCGTCTGTTGATTGTGGATGCCACCGATATGGGGCTAAATCCTGGTGAAATCCGCATTATCGATCCTGATGATATTGCCGAGATGTTCATGATGACCACCCACAACATGCCGCTGAACTACCTGGTCGATCAGCTGAAAGACGACGTTGGCGAGGTGATTTTCCTTGGTATCCAGCCGGATATTGTCGGTTTTTACTACCCGATGACACAGCCGATCAAAGATGCGGTAGATACCGTCTATCAGCGATTAGCCGGGTGGGAAGGACACGGTGGGTTCGCTGAATTAGAGGCACCGGAAGCCTGAGCCTGAGGGCACTGAATACCGGATGGTGTGTCGCATTACCACCATCCGGATAACGTCGACACCCTCGAAACAGACTATTCACCCGCTTGTTCAATAATTAATTTCCCCTGCGTAACCGATACTTTTACTGACGTGCCCGTTGGGAACCCCGCCTGTTCCAGCCAGTCTCCGTTCATCGTGAGTGAAGCATGGCGGCTTATACGTCGTGTAAAACCGGTTTTGCGATCTTCATGCCGTACTCTGACATAGCTGACTTTAAAATGACGTAATGGCTTGTTGATAACCGCTTCGGCATTACCATTTTTACCAGACATAAACACTCCCTTGTTACGAATAAAACGATGGAAAACTACTGAATAAAATGCCAGTAAAAAGGCGGGAGGGCAAACCCGAAACTGGAAGGCAGATCCATAAAATAGAATGCAAATAATGAAAAAGATGAGAAGTTGATAATAGCTGGGGGGAGAATATTCTCTTCTTTTACTAATACGGGAGATATATTATATTTCGGCGTTGTTCAGGGAGGTTATATACTCGAATTATTTAGAATTTGAATATATGGGAAATTAATATACAGGAGTTATTTATGCGTTCAGGTATTCGTTTGGTAAATTTAATTATTATTTCCTCTCTTCTTAGCGGGTGCGAGACGGCGGCTGACGCGTTCTTCTCTGCGGGAGACCGATTATTTCAACCGGGGGAGTCATCAGCTGCGTCAATGCCAACCTTGTCCGTCGCTGATTTTGTCGCGCCCTATACCTTAAATCCTGTTAAAGCCAATAAGGACTATCTTGGTGAATGGGTGAAGCTGCGGGGCGTGGTCATTGATATTCGTAAGGTTAATGGTATTTCCAATGCTTATTCTTATCTTGTCAGCCTAAAAGACGAAAATAATAAAACGAACAACGTGATTCAGTTCCAGTTTGGCTCCCATAATAGTACGAATGTTGAGTCATTACAGATTGGCCGGAGCGCGACAATTATTGGTCAGGTCCACGCATTGGGCGAAGCGCCTTTGCCGCTGCTGCAAAATCCTAAAGTTGTACAATAAAAATGATAACAGACAGCGGGTATATATATTCTGAATAATACGTGTTGCCGGATGGCGGCGTCATCCGTTATCCGGCAACATTGTTATTCCAGATCGGTCCCGTTGCTCGCAATCACTTTCTTATACCACCAGAACGATTTTTTGCGTTTACGCGCTAACGTGCCGTTGCCCGCGTCATCGCGGTCCACATACACAAAACCGTAGCGTTTGCTCATCTCACCGGTTGAGGCTGAAACCAGATCGATACAGCCCCAGGTGGTGTAGCCCAGCAGCGGCACGCCATCCTCAATAGCATCTGCCATGGCGCGAATGTGCTCGCGTAAATAGCTAATGCGATAGTCGTCATTGATTTCGCCGTTAGCATCGATCTCATCTTTCGCCCCCAGCCCGTTTTCCACCAGAAACAACGGCTTCTGGTAGCGGTCATACATCATATTCATGGTGATGCGCAGACCGAGTGGGTCGATGCCCCAGCCCCATTCGCTGGCGGCAATGTACGGATTACGCAGCGACTTCACCACGTTAGCGGCGCTGGTATTGCCAGTATTCATTTCAGCGGAGGCGCAGCGCGATGCGTAATAGCTAAACGAGACGAAATCGACGGTGTTTTTCAGGATATCGTCATCTTCCGCCGCTTTTTCTATCACCACGCCTTTTTCGCGAAACACACGGGCAGAGTAAGCGGGGTAAGCCCCGCGCGCCTGCACATCAATAAAGAACAGGTTTTCGCGGTCTTTTTCCAGCGCGGTCCACACATCTTCCGGTTTACAGGAATAAGGATAAAAATTACCGCCCGCCAGCATACAGCCGACCTGGTTTTGCGGATTAATTTCATGGGCAATTTTAGTTGCCAGGGCGCTGGCAATCAGTTCGTGGTGGGCGGACTGATATTTCACCTGATCCTGATTCTCACCTTCTTCAAATACCAGTCCGGCGCCAGAAAAAGGGCTGTGCAGCATAATGTTGATTTCGTTGAACGTTAGCCAGTACTTCACCAGACCGTCAAAGGCCTCGAAGCAGGTACGGGCGTAGCGGGTAAAGAACTCCACCATTTTGCGGTTACGCCAGGAGCCATACTCGCTGACCAGATGCATCGGCACATCGAAGTGACACAGCGTAACTAACGGCTCAATACCGTATTTTTTACACTCGGCAAACACGGCCCGGTAAAACGCGATACCCTCTTCATTTGGCGTTAGCTCGTCACCGTTAGGGTAGAGACGGCTCCAGGCAATGGAAGTACGAAAAACCGTAAACCCCATTTCCGCCATCAGCGCGATATCTTCTTTATAGCGATGATAAAAGTCGATTGCCTGATGGCTGGGATAAAATTCGTCATCCCGCAGCGTAAAGCGTTTTTCCTGACCCAGTTTGACGGCCATGCGGTTTGTGCCGTGGGGGATCATATCGACGGTGGTCAGCCCTTTGCCGTCTTCCCGGTATGCCCCTTCAGACTGGTTGGCGGCCAGTGCGCCGCCCCATAAAAATCCTTGCGGAAAAGCAGACATAGTTAACCTCAGTTCATACCAGTCAAATGCTGGCTCTATTGATATTGCCTGGTTGCGCGGCCTGGTTTTTTCTGGCCTGCGCGGCTGCATCTTCGACAGGAATATCTTCAAAGCCGAGGAGCAGTGTTAATACAAAGGAAAGCACGACCGCCAGTGCCATCACGCCAAACACCCAAACGATGGTCATCGGATTAGCTGGATCGAAAAACTGTACGCTGGTGAACAAGCCTGGAGCCGCCATGGAGTGGCTCGCCAGTCCGGCCATTCCGGCAACGGCACCGCAGATAAAGCCGCTGATAAGACTCGCAATCAGTGGGCGTTTCAGGCGGATCGCCACGCCATACAGCGCGGGTTCGGAAATGCCTGCCATGATGGCCGAGGCGGCTGCCGCTAACGCCGTCTGACGCAGTTCCGGGTTTTTGGTTTTCCATGCCACTGCCAGCGATGAACCGCCCAGCGACAAATTGGCACCGATTTCCGACGGCATCACCATGCCTTCTTTTCCGGTTTCGGCAATGGTCTGAATAATGGTTGGCGTGAAGACGCGGTGCATACCGGTCATCACCAGCAGCGGCCACAATGCGCCCACAATGGCCACCGACAGCCAGCCGAGATAGCCGTGAATGGTATAAACCAACGCAGAAATTGCACTACCGATCCAGATGCCGATCGGGCCAATGATGACGATGGCGAGTGGGGCGGCGATCAGCACGATTAGCATCGGTTTAAGGAAGTTTTTGGTTACCGCCGGAGTGATGCGATCGACCCAGCGTTCGATGTAGGACAGACACCAGGTCATGACCAGCGCCGGGATCACCGTGTAGGTGTATTTCACCGCCGTCACCGGGATCAGGGCAAACTCAACGTGCTCACCCTGCGCGGCCTTCGCCATCAGTTCGATGAAGCTGGGATGCACCAGTACGCCAGCGATGGCGATTGCCAGCGACATGTTGGTTTTGAATTTTATGGCTGCTGAGGCGGCGACCATCAATGGCAGGAAGAAGAAGGCGCCGTCGCCGATTACGGTCAGAATGGTGAGTGTGGACGATCCTTTCACCAGCACGCCGGTCATTTCGAGGATCATTGCCAGCAGCTTGAGCATTGATCCGCCAATAATGGCCGGGATCAACGGGGACATTGTGCCGATCAGCGCGTCGAGGATCCCCGCGCCAATCCGTTTCAGCGTCAGCCGAGGTTTGGTTTGCGGCTCTGCAGGTTGCATATTGGCAGGTAACAGGCTGACTACCTCGCGATACGCCTGCGAAACGGTGTTGCCGATGATCACCTGGCACTGGTTATCGCTGCGCACCACGCCGAGCACGCCAGGGAGCGTCTTCAGCGTCGTGCTGTCGACCTGCGAGTCATCTTTGATAACGAAACGCAAACGGGTCATACAGTGGGTCACTGCTGTGATGTTGTCCACGCCTCCCAGAGCCGTCACAACCGAGCGCGCCAGCGCTGCATAATTTTTGGACATCGGATTTAATCCTGTTTTATCAGTAGAGTACGTTATGTTTTATCCGTTCACGTTGGTCGCTTTTCTGGGTTGATGAAACGCAGATAGGAAACCGGTTCCACAAAATCATGTTTAAATTACACGTAATGGGCAAGGTTTAATTTTGATCGTTTTTTATAATTGTGACTCCGATCACCATATGTCAGCGTTTGCAATTGAGCAGCAAGGACAGCGGCGAAACGGTGCAGTACACTGCGTCACATTGAGAGAAAAGGGATGAGTAATATGACCACGATGCTGGAGGTGGCGAAGCGTGCCGGGGTGTCAAAAGCGACGGTTTCCCGGGTGCTTTCCGGGAATGGCTATGTCAGCCAGGAAACCAAAGACCGCGTGTTTCAGGCCATTGAAGAGAGTGGTTACCGCCCTAACTTGCTGGCACGCAGTCTGGCAGCGAAAACTACGCAGACGCTGGGTCTGGTGGTAACTAACACCCTTTATCACGGCGTCTATTTCAGCGAACTGCTGTTTCATACCGCGCGGATGGCGGAAGATAAGGGACGCCAGTTGTTGCTGGCTGACGGTAAGCACAGCGCAGAGGAAGAGCGTCAGGCGATCCAGTACCTGCTCGACCTGCGCTGTGACGCGATTATGATCTATCCGCGTTTTCTTAGTGTGGATGAGATAGACGATATCATCGACGCCCACGCCCAGCCGATTATGGTGCTTAATCGGCGGCTGCGGAAAAATACCAGCCACTGCGTGTGGTGCGATCAAAAGCAAACCAGTTTTAACGCCGTTACTCAGCTCATTGCCACCGGGCACAAAGAGATTGGCTTTATTACTGGCTCGATGGATTCGCCTACCGGCGTGGAGCGACTTTCAGGCTATAAAGACGCGCTGGCACATCATGGCATTCCGCTTAATAATGATTTGATTGTTAAAGGGAAATGGACGCCAGCCTGCGGCGCGGCGGGAGTCGATACTTTGCTTTCGCATAAGGTCAATTTTACCGCGCTGGTGGCCAGCAATGATGATATGGCGATCGGTGCGATAAAGCAGTTGCACGCGCATGGCGTGAGCGTCCCTGCTCAGGTGTCGGTGATTGGCTTCGACGATATCGCCATCGCGCCATACACTATTCCGGCGCTTTCCAGCGTCAAAATCCCGGTAACGGAAATGATCCAGGAAACGATAGGCCGCCTGATCTTTATGCTGGATGACGGGGCGTTTACGCCGCCAAAAACCTTCACCGGTGAACTCATTCAACGCGACTCTGTTGCGCCGCTCGTTTTGCGCTGACGGCTGTCATTTGTCATCGTCACTAGTGACGATGACACGGCTTCTCTGCATTCATCAAAATAAAAAACCTTTAATAACAGTCAATTAAATTCTGGCACGATTTATGAATGCTTCGGCAGATAATCTGTCATTGCTGGAGAAATTGATGAACCGTTTCATCATTGCAGACGCCAATAAATGCATTGGTTGCCGTACCTGTGAAGTGGCCTGCGTGGTATCCCATCAGGATAACCAGGACTGCGCATCGCTGACCCCTGAAACCTTTTTACCCCGCATTCACGTCATCAAAGGCGTTAATGTCTCCACGGCGACGCTGTGCCGCCAGTGTGAAGACGCGCCGTGCGCTAACGTCTGTCCGAACGGTGCAATCAGCCGTGATAAAGGCTTTGTCCACGTGATGCAGGAGCGCTGCATTGGGTGTAAAACCTGCGTTGTGGCTTGCCCTTATGGCGCAATGGAAGTGGTCGTGCGTCCGGTTGTTCGTAACAGCGGGGCAGGTCTGAACGTCCGGGCAGAAAAAGCCGAAGCCAATAAGTGCGACCTGTGCCACCATCGTGAGGCCGGCCCTGCCTGTATGGAAGTCTGCCCGACTCACGCGCTGATTTATGTGGATCGCAATAAGCTTGAGCAACTGAGCGCTGAAAAACGCCGTCGCGCGGCGCTGGATTCCACTGCATCTTTGCTGTTCTGATATCTGAAAATCCGCGTAAAATACGTGCCGGATAAGGCGAAGCCGCCATCCGGCAAACGGACATTTCAGGGATACAATACCGCGGGAATTCATCATGACAATAAACAACCACTCCGGCGTACAGCTGCGTATTCGCGGTAAGGTACAGGGCGTCGGATTTCGCCCCTACGTCTGGCAACTGGCGCAGCGGTTACAGCTACATGGCGATGTGTGTAACGACGGTGACGGTGTGGTTGTGCGTATACAGGAAGATCCGGCAGAGTTTATTGCGCAGTTGCATCAACACTGCCCGCCGCTGGCGCGCATTGACAGCGTTGAGAGCGAACCGTTCGCCTGGACGCAGCCGCCTGCCGATTTCTCGATTCGGCAAAGTGCTGGCGGCACGATGAATACGCAAATCGTTCCGGATGCCGCGACCTGTCCCGAATGTCTGGTTGAAATGAACACCCCCGGTGAACGCCGCTATCGTTATCCCTTTATCAACTGCACCCACTGTGGCCCGTGCTTTACGATTATCCGCGCCATGCCCTACGATCGCCCGTTTACCGTGATGGCGTCATTCCCACTCTGTGCGCAATGCGATAAAGAGTATCGTGATCCATACGACCGTCGCTTCCATGCCCAGCCCGTTGCCTGTCCGGCATGCGGTCCCCACCTCGAATGGTTTAGCGCGGGTGAGCGGGCGGAGAAAGAAGAGGCGTTGCAGGCGGCAGTATCGCGCCTGAAAGCAGGCGGTATTGTGGCCGTTAAAGGGATTGGTGGGTTTCATCTGGTGTGCGATGCACAAAATGATGACGCCGTAGCGCTGCTCAGGCTGCGCAAACACCGTCCGGCAAAACCTCTGGCAGTGATGCTGCCCGGTGATGACGGACTGCCTGAACCCGCTCATCGTTTGCTGACAACCCCAGCCGCGCCGATCGTGTTGGTGCAGAAACGCTATATCGCAGCATTGAGCGAGGGCATTGCGCCAGGGTTAACGGAAGTGGGCGTCATGCTGCCAGCGAATCCGTTGCAGCATTTGCTCTTACAAGAGATGAAGTGTCCGTTGGTAATGACCTCCGGCAATCTCAGCGGCAGACCGCCCGCTATTACCAACGCGCAGGCGCTGGAAGATTTACACGAAATTGCCGATGGTTTCCTGTTGCATAACCGCGAAATTGTGCAGCGGATGGATGACTCTGTGGTACGCGACAGTGGGGAGATGCTGCGTCGTTCACGGGGTTACGTGCCGGATGCGGTGGCGCTGCCGCCAGGATTTCACGACGTGCCGCCGATGCTTTGCCTGGGCGCAGATCTGAAAAATACCTTCTGCCTGGTGCGTGGTGAACAGGCGGTTATCAGCCAGCATTTGGGCGATCTCAGCGATGACGGCATTCAGCAGCAGTGGCGTGATGCGCTGCGCCTGATCCAGAACATTTATGACTTTACGCCGCAGCGTATCGTGCATGATGCACACCCTGGTTATGTTTCCAGCCAGTGGGCCAGCGAAATGAATCTGCCAACCGAAACGGTGCTGCATCACCATGCGCATGCCGCTGCGTGTCTGGCCGAGCACGGCTGGTCGCTCGACGGTGGCGACGTGATTGCCCTGACGTTAGACGGTATCGGCATGGGGGAAAACGGCGCGCTGTGGGGGGGGAGTGTTTGCGGGTCAACTATCGTGAATGCGAACACCTTGGCGGCTTACCGGCGGTAGCGCTGGCGGGGGGCGATCTGGCGGCAAAACAGCCGTGGCGCAATTTGCTCGCGCAGTGCCTGCGTTTTGTTACTGACTGGCAGCGCTACCCGGAAACATCGGTGCTGCAACATCAAAACTGGAACGTGCTGGCGCGCGCCATTGAGCGGGGGATTAACGCACCGCTGGCGTCATCGTGCGGACGGCTGTTTGATGCCGTTGCCGCCGCGCTTCAATGTGCGCCGGAATCGCTGAGTTATGAAGGTGAGGCGGCCTGCGCGCTGGAGGCGATGGCATCGCAATGTGCTGGCGTTGAGCACCCTGTCACGGTGCCGCTTGAAGGCAATCAGCTGAACTTAGCGGTTTTTTGGCAGCAATGGCTGACCTGGCAGGCCAAACCAGCCGAAAGAGCGTGGGCGTTTCACGACGCGCTGGCGCGTGGGTTTGCCACCCTGATGCGTTTGCAGGCCGAAGAGCGGAGGATTAAGACGCTGGTATTCAGCGGAGGTGTGATGCATAACCGCTTATTGTCAGCCCGGCTGGCGTTTTATCTGCATGATTTTACCTTACTGTTCCCGCAGCGTTTACCGGCGGGCGACGGCGGGTTGTCGTTGGGGCAGGGCGTGATTGCCGCGGCGCGGGCGTTGGCGCAAAAATAAAAAAGCCCCGGGACTGGCGGGGCAAGAACAACAGGTCGGGGCATACCGACAAGTGGCAACGCACATCCATGTGCGTGAGGTTAATAAATCAAGCAACGGTATCCTGTACTTAAACGGGCAGCGTTTTCAGCAGCGCAAAGGCCTCTTTCATGCGGTCTTCGCTGACGACAAAGGCACATAGCTGGCCTGCGTCGTTCATCCCTCTGGCCACCATCCCTTGCGCTTCGGCGGCAATATGCCAGTTCAGATCGCGGCGCTGGGTATCCCCAGCCAGATGCAAGGGTAATTCCGGCGTTTTGACTTTTACCAGCATGGCAGGCAACTTCAATGGTGCATTGCCGCCGAGCAGGTTTTTCGCCAGATACATGGCGCTCAGCTGAATCGGTTGCAGGAACGGGAGTACCTGACCGTTAATTTCTGCACAGTCGCCGAGGGCATAAATGTCCGGGTGGCTGGTTTGCAGGTAGCTGTCGACGCAGACGCCACGATTGATGTTCAATCCGGCGCGACGCGCCAGCGCGGTTTCAGGGCGCAGACCCGTAGCGGCGATCACCGCATCGACTACTACGCTGCGGCTACGATCGAGCGTGGCGCGAATCCCCGACTCTGTTTTCTCCAGCCCCTGAAGCTGCGATTTCAGCAGCAGGTGTACGCCCATATCGGTCAGACGATGCTGTAAGCGACTGCTTACTTCTGGCGGCATCAGCGAAGCCAGAATGCTGGCGGCGTTGTCGATAAGCGTCACCGCTTTACCAGCACGACAAAAATCCATCGCCAGTTCGCTGCCAATCAAGCCGCCGCCGACAATCAGCACCCGTTGGGCGTCACGCAGTTGTGTTTCACAGGCGCGATACTCTTGTTGGCTGTTCAATGTGAGCATTAACTCACGTCCGGTAATCGGCGGTACGAAGGCAGATGCTCCTGTAGCCAGCACCAGTTTGTCGTATGGCCACTGTTGCTCCTGGCTTTTCACTACGTGAGCATCGGCATCGATGTCGGTTACCCAGGTGTGCGGGAACAGGCGCAAATTAAACTGTTCGGCAAACTCCCCCGCCGACTGGCGGGTGAGGTCGTCTGCACGTTGCGACTGACTGATAACATGGCTGAGATCAGGCTTGTTGTACTCATCCATACTGTCCGCAGCAATCAGGGTCAGCGGGACATTTGCATCCTGCTTACGGATATTTTTGACTAACTGGCGGGCGGCGAAGCCCGAACCAATAATGACAATTCCGCGGCTCATTTTGCCTCCGTTGCCAGTACGTCAAAGACGTCTTTACCTAATGAACATTCCGGGCACAGGAAGTTATCCGGCACGTCGCTCCACGGTGTTCCCGGCGCGACATCCTGCAGCGGTTCACCTTTTGCCGGGTCGTAAATCCACTGGCATACGCTGCACTGCATGCTTGGACCAAGATCAGCGGCAGCCGCAGCGGCACAGGCGCACTCTTCCTCTTTGGTTGCCGTTTTGACGATTGTTTCCGGCAGCGGAGCAAGCGCCCACTGACGTGCGATTTCACGGCCATGCTGGCGACACAGTTCCAGCGCGTCCAGATCCGGACGCCATTTCGCTTTCAGACTCAGCGACATCTCGAAACCGGCATCCTGCAAGCGTGTGGACAAACGGTCTACCGCACCGCCGCTCCAGCCGTGTGAACCAAAGGCGCTGGCGCGTTTGTTACGAAAACGCAGGCCGGTCATCTCTTCTACCAGACCGGCGATTTTTGGCATCATTACGTTATTCATCGTTGAAGTACCAACCAGCACGCCTTTAGAGCGGAAGACGTTAGTCAGGACTTCGTTTTTGTCGCTACGGGCGACGTTAAAGATTTTCACCGCCACGTTCGGGTCAACTTCGTTGATGCCCTGGGCAATGGCGTCCGCCATCATGCGGGTGTTGTTGGACATGGTGTCGTAGAAAATGGTGATACGGTCTTCCTGATAGTCAGCCGCCCATTTCAGATACATTTCAACGATTTGTGTCGGGTTGTCGCGCCATACCACGCCGTGGGAAGTGGCAATCATATCCACCGGCAGGTTGAAGCCGAGAATCTCAGTGATTTTCGGTGTAACCAGACGGCTGAACGGCGTCAGGATGTTGGCGTAGTAACGCTGGCACTGTTCGAACAGTTCGGTCTGGTCAACTTCGTCGTTAAACAGACGTTCATCACAGTAGTGCTGGCCGAAGGCGTCGTTACTGAACAGCACCGCATCGCCGGTCATGTAGGTCATCATGCTGTCAGGCCAGTGCAGCATCGGCGTTTCAACGAAGATCAGCTGCTTACCGTTGCCAATGTCCAGCGAGTCGCCGGTTTTCACCACGTTGAAGTTCCACTCCGGGTGGTGGTGGTGTCCGTTGATAGAGTCAATAGCGTTGGCTGTGCAGTAAATTGGGGTGTCAGGGATGCAGGACATCAGCTCAGTCAGCGCACCGGCATGGTCCTCTTCCGCGTGGTTAATGATGATGTAGTCGATATCTGCCAGGTCAATTTCACTGCGCAGGTTCTGCACGAATTCACGGCTAAACTTGTGGTCTACTGTATCGATCAGGACATTTTTTTCTTCACGGATGAGATAGCTGTTGTAGCTGCTACCGCGCAGCGTTTTATATTCAGTCCCGTGGAAATCACGAACTTCCCAGTCACGTTGGCCAACCCAATGAATGTTATTTTTAACCAGAATAGACATAGCAACCTCAGTAATTAATTCAGCGTTTTTCTAAAAAAGATGTTTTGCTTATTGCAGGTTGCGTGCCAACTTTTTATTTGTTGATTTTAAAGGGTTTGTTTTTTAATGCCTATAAGGTGGTAGTCAAAATGACTATTCATTTTATTGTCAATATGACAATATGAATTGTCAAAATGACAATGAGGTCGTCATGAGTTTTTCCGTAGACGTGCTGGCGGGTATCGCCATTGAATTACAAAGCGGTATTGGACATCAGGACCGTTTTCAACGCCTGATAACCACCTTGCGTCAGGTGCTGGAGTGCGACGCGTCGGCATTGCTGCGCTATGAGTCGCGACAGTTTATTCCGCTGGCGATCGATGGGCTGGCGCAGGACGTTCTCGGCAGGCGCTTTACCCTGGAAGGGCATCCTCGTCTGGAGGCGATTGCCCGCGCCGGGGACGTGGTTCGTTTCCCAGCTGACAGCGATTTGCCAGACCCTTACGATGGGCTGATTCCGGGCCAGGAGAGCCTGAAGGTACACGCCTGCATTGGCTTACCGCTGTTCGCCGGTCAAAATCTGATTGGCGCGTTAACGCTGGATTGCATGGAGCCCGATCAATTCGATGTTTTCAGCGATGAAGAACTTAGGCTGATTGCCGCGCTGGCGGCGGGCGCGCTGAGCAATGCGCTGCTGATTGAACAACTGGAAAGCCAGAATATGTTGCCGGGCCCGTCGACGGCCTTCGAGCAGGTGACTGAAACCCAAATGATTGGCCTGTCGCCCAATATGCTGCAGTTGAAAAAAGAGATTGAGATTGTGGCGGGATCCGATCTCAACGTACTGATTAGCGGCGAAACGGGGACCGGGAAGGAGCTGGTAGCTAAGGCTATCCATGAAGGTTCGCCGCGCGCGGTGAATCCGCTGGTGTATCTGAACTGCGCGGCGTTGCCGGAAACCGTAGCGGAAAGTGAGCTGTTTGGTCACGTAAAAGGCGCCTTTACCGGGGCTATCAGCAATCGTAGCGGTAAGTTTGAAATGGCTGACAATGGGACGCTGTTTCTCGATGAGATTGGCGAACTCTCGCTGGCGTTACAGGCTAAGTTGCTACGTGTGTTGCAGTACGGCGATATTCAGCGTGTGGGTGACGATCGCAGCCTGCGCGTGGATGTTCGGGTGCTGGCGGCAACGAACCGTGATTTACGGGAAGAGGTGCTGGCCGGGAATTTCCGTGCGGATTTGTTCCACCGTCTGAGCGTCTTTCCCCTTTCCGTACCGCCCCTTCGTGAACGCGGCGAAGATGTGGTGCTGCTGGCCGGTTATTTTTGCGAACAATGTCGGCTGCGGCTGGGACTTTCCCGCGTGGTGTTAAGTCCCGGCGCACGTAGCCATCTGTTGAATTATGGCTGGCCCGGGAACGTGCGCGAGCTGGAACATGCTATTCACCGGGCGGTTGTTCTGGCAAGGGCCACCAGGGCAGGGGATGAAGTGGTGCTTGAGGCGCAGCATTTTGCCCTGCAGGATGAAAACCCGGCTCCCCAGGCGGAGGTTGTTGCGGAGATCCCGCAGCATCGCAACCTGCGTGAGGCAACGGAGTCATTCCAGCGGGAGATGATCCGCCGGGCGTTGGCGCAAAATAATCACAGTTGGGCGGCAAGTGCGCGGGCGCTGGAAACAGACGTCGCCAACCTGCACCGGCTGGCGAAACGTCTGGGGCTGAAGGATTAGATAATACCTGCCTGATAGAAATCCTGCAGGTTGATAGCACCGGTGAGTTTACCGTTTTCATCAACCACCGGTGCGGCAGTGATTTTGCGCTTCATCAGGATCTCTTTGGCGTCAATGGCGCGGCTCTGGGCCTGCAGCGTAATGCCATTATGGGTCATTGCTTCGCTAACCTGAGTGGTGAGCGCTCCGCCGCCAACCAGCCAGCGGCGCAGGTCACCGTCGGTAAAGACGCCTTTCACCAGCGACTCGTCGTCGCAGACTGCCACCAGGCCAAGACCCGTACGGCTTAGTTCCAGCATCGCGTCCATGACGCTGGTGGTGAGCGTCACCTGCGGAATGGCATCGTCACGGCGCATCAGATGATGCACTTTATTTAACAGACGAGCGCCCAGCGCACCCGCCGGATGCGAGCGGGCAAAATCTTCTTCGTTAAAGCCGCGCGCCTGCATCACGGCGATTGCCAACGCGTCGCCCATCATCAGAGTGTTCACGGTACTAGAAGTCGGTGCCAGGCGCATCGGACAGGCTTCGCGCTCAACGGAAATATCCAGCACGGCTTTGGCTGCCAGACCCAGCGGTGAGGTCGGTTTTCCGGTCATTGCCAGCAGAGCGACGGACTTGTCTTCCAGGCGCGGAATGATGAGATCCAGTTCTTTTGCGCCGCCGGAGTAGGAAATAAACAGCATGACATCACGGCTTTCAATCATCCCTAAGTCGCCGTGCAGCGCTTCAGCCGGATGCACAAAAAAGGCGGGCGTGCCGGTACTGGCGAGGGTCGCGGCTATTTTTTTGCCAATATGGCCTGATTTGCCAATCCCGGAGACAATCACTTTGCCTTCGCAGTGGATGATAGTATTGGCGGCGCGGACAAAATCATCGCCCAGTCGTTCAGGCAGTCGGCTGGCTTCCTGTAGCTCCAGCATTAACGTCTGACGGCCCGCATTCAGTAGTGCATCACTCATTGGTTTCTCCGGTTATGATCACTTCAATCCCTTTTGCTTCCAGCGCCTGACGAAACGCTGGGTCGATACCCGCATCGGTAATCAGCTTGTCGACGCTTTCCAGACTGCACACAACATTGGGGCTTTTGCGCCCAAATTTTGACGAGTCAGCCATCAGAATCACTTCGCGAGCGGCATTGTACATCGCTTTACTGACGCTAAACACCTCATTAAAGGTGGTCACGCCGGCATTGAGGTCAATGCCGTCGGTGCCCATGAAGAGTTTATCAAAGCTGAACTGCTCAAAGGCGTTTTCTGCCAGCTGACCGTGAAATGACGCAGATTTTTTGCGAAAGGTCCCGCCGGGCATCAGGATAGTTTGCTCGTTGTCCAGCTCTGAAAGGGCGTTAACAATGTGCAGACTGTTGGTCATGACGGTGATGTTGCTAAAGCGGGTGAGCATCGGCACCATCTGCAATACGGTGCTGCCCGCATCCAGAATAATCGAGTCGCCATCGTGAATAAAACGGACGGCGGCTTCGGCAATCTGCTCTTTTTTATGCGTATTGATTAGCGTTTTGTGATCGATTGGCGGGTCGGATTCGTCTTTATTTAATACCACGCCGCCATAGGTACGAATGACGGTTCCGGCATTCTCCAGAATGACCAGGTCTTTGCGAATGGTCGTGCCGGTTGTGTCAAAGTAGTGGGCCAGTTCTTCAACCGAGCATTTTCCCTGCTTTTGCAGATGCTCCAATATGGCTGCCTGTCGCTGACGAGGTTTCATAGGCGTGATTACCCTGACTTATTAGGTTGCAAAATGATAATTTCGCAAGCTATTAGCATTCACAACGAAATTACCCATGTTTCAGTTTAAGCGCCAATGATGGTGCATTCTGCGCTAACGGATCATGGGGAAAGATCACATCAGGCTGTAAATCATCAAGATGTTTGCCCATTATCGTGGCAATTTTACCGGGCCTGGCAAATACAGTAAGACCTTTCATAAATAACGAATCGGTAACCCGCTGCTGCTCATCCAGCGCGATGGCGACCACCACGCGGGGTTTAAACCGTCCACCGGAACGACCTACGCCAACCCGACCCCGCTGGCAGAGTTGATCAAACGCCCGGTTAAAGCGGGATATTTGCCAGCCACCGAGCGCCAGTTGCAGGCACCAGGCGATAGCGGCGACGGTAATCAGTGCGGAAACCATAATGTGCTCCTTTGATTTTGCCGGATGGCGGCTGTGCCTTATCCGACCAGGTGTGTGTAGGCCCGGTAAGCGCAGCGCCACCGGGCAATCATGTTTCTTAGAACATCACCTGACCACCGGTCACGTTAATGGACTGACCGGTGCAGTAAGAGGCTTTCGGGCTGGCGTAAAACAGCAGCATGTTCAGCACGTCCTGATAATCGCAGCCGCGCTTAAGCGGAACCTTATCAATGTAGTACTGCTCGACTTCGTCTGGCTTAAGGCCAAGCTTGGTCGCATATTGCGGTAATAATGACTGGAACATCGGTGATTTCAGCAGATTGCCGAGCATCAGTGAATGCACGGTGATCCCGTACTCTGCCAGATCCAGCGCCAGCGACTGGGTTAAACCTACGCCGCCAAATTTTGCCGCGCTATAGCCTGAGTTGTGTTTACTGCCCACTTTCCCTGATTTGGAGTTGATCTGGATAATGCGTCCCTGGACGCCATCGCGGATCATCAGGCGTGAAAATTCACGTGCGCAGAGGAAGTAGCCGACCAGATTCACCTGCAGCGAGCGGTCGAAATCCCCAAGCTGAAAGTCGCTGATAAACGCGGCTTTTGCGATACCCGCGCTGTAAACCAGCAGATCGACGCGGCCAAATATTTCATCCACTCCGCGCGACAGCGCCAGCACACTCTGTTCGCTGGTGGCATCAGCGCCAAAACCGTAGGCGGTGCCTTCGCCAAACTCGGCGTTAATTTCCTGCGCGACGTTGGCGGCTTTATCGCTTTGGATATCCACCACCGCGACACGGTACCCTTCTGTCGCAAGCCCACGGCAAAGGAATGCCCCCAGGGTCTGGCCTCCACCAATGACAACGGCAACCTGATTCATCTTTATCTCCTTCAATCTTAAGCAATAAACTTCAAAATACAGCCCGGTGCGATACCGTCCGGTACGGGGTCCGCAACGTGTACGGTGCCGGGAAATTCCGCTTCACTCAGTCCGTCAAAACGCAGAGTGATATGCCCCAGTTCACGTAAGTTTTGTTCCGCCACGCTGCCAACGGCTGTGACCGGGTAGTGATGCTGGCCTAGCTCAAATTGGATCCCTGCCTGCAAAGAGCCGTTCAGCTCCCCATGGCAATGGATGAAGCAAAATTCTTCGATATCCGCAGGCGCGCCTTCACGAAAGGTAATTAGCATCTGGTCGCAGAGTGCATCCGGGGCGCTCTGGCCGATGCGGGTGATGGTTGTTTCATAAATCACGGTCATTTTTGAGTGCCTCTTATTGGTAAATAAAGCCGGAAACAAACCAGGCGATGAGAACGGTCGGTGCGCCGGTCAGAAAACGACTCACCAGTACGGATGGCACACCGACGCGGACCGTGTCCTGGCGCGCTTCGGCTAGCGACAATCCGACTGGAATAAAGTCGCATGCCGCCTGAGCGTTAATGGCGAACAAGGCAGGTAGCGCCAGATGCGGAGGAATGTTCCCCAAACCAATCTGTACGCCGATCAGGACGCCGATAACCTGGGCGATGACCGCACCAGGGCCGAGGAAAGGGGACAGCAGCGGGAAAGAGCAGATCAGCGCCAGGGTTACCAGCCCCAGCGGATGGCTGGCCAGCGGTGCGAGTCCATGGGCAATCCAGTCCCCCAGGCCAGACGCCATAATGATGCCGATCAGCGCCGAGACGAACGCCATAAACGGCAGAATGGTTTTCAGGACGGTATCGATAGTGTCTCGCCCAGCCTGAAACAGAACCGCAACGGCTGAACCCATTCCCATGCCGACTTTTGCCAGCAGACCGTCGCTTTGTTCGGTAATTTTCTTGCTGGTGTCGTACTCGCGACCCATCGTGCTGTTTGCTGGCGTTGGCGCAGCGGATGCTTCACCGACGACGGTAATGTTTTCTTCTTTCACGCCAGAGACATAGATATCTTCGATAATATATTGGGCCAGCGGACCGGATTTACCCGTCGCGTGAATATTCACTGTTGGTATACGGCGTTTTGGATAGATCCCGCAGCGCAGCGTGCCGCCGCAGTCGATGATCGCCACGCCAATTTCGTTCTCTGGCGGCTCGCCTTCTTTGAAGCCATCAACGGCCTGCCAACCTGTCAGGCTGGCTATCCTGTCGACTATTGCGGGGCGAGTCCCTGCGGTGATATAGACAATTTTCTTGCCTGGCACGGCATCCAGTTCAAGCGGGCCGCCCCAGCCGCCGGTGCCTTTTTCAATACGAATACGCGTCATGATGCTGCTCCCGCCAGATGTACTTTCTGCTCAAGTTGAATGCCCATTTTTTTCTCAAAGATGGTGGTGGTGAAATCGGTCACCCAGCCGCGGAAGAAGTTAGTCACCAGGCCGACCAGCAAATAGCTCACCGCCAGCGGGCCGAGCGGAAGACCCAGCGTGGTCAGACCGCTGGCGATCCCCAGATAGACGAACAGCTCACCGGGGTTGATATGGGGAAATAAGCCGTTCATTGAATGGCAGCTGTAAGAGGCGGCTGCGTAGTAGCTGGGCTTGAACTTTTCCGGCATAAAGCGGCCCAGGCTCAGCGTCATAGGATTACAAAACACAAATGTGCCGATGCACGGCAGCAGTAGATAGCGGGACAGCGGGTTTCCGGCGCAGCGCTGGGCAAAACGTTCAATACGTTGCTGACCGATAAAATTAATCAGCGCATTCATGATGACCAGCAGACTGATCAGCAGAGGCAGAATACCGGTCACCATGCCGGTAAACACCTCTCCGCCTTTCTGGAACAATCCGATAAACCACTCAGCACCGAGTGTGATGGTGTCGATCATTATTCTCTCCTGTAGGGGTTTTAGTTATCTTGCCAAACGGTAACTAATTTTAATCAGATCGAAAGATTTAAAATTGTTATTTTGATCGCAAAATGAAAGATAAATATTTTAATTTGAAAGATTGTGCGTGAGAACGCGCAAATGTGCCGGTCAGGAGTGCAAGAGGGGGGAAATTCTGTGAAGGAGAGCGACTACTGCTTCCTTGTGTGGCGGAGGATGCTTTACCATACTTCTCCCAGGCTGAATTTGTTTAATGGATGTCTCATGTTCAAGCGTCGTTATGTAGCGTTACTTCCCCTTTTCGTATTGCTTGCTGCTTGTAGCAGCAAACCTAAACCTTCAGAGACTCAAACGACTACGGGTACGCCATCCGGCGGCTTCCTGCTTGAGCCACAGCACAATGTCATGCAAACGGGCGGCGATTTTGCCAATAATCCGAACGCGCAGCAGTTCATCGAGAAAATGGTGAACAAGCACGGCTTTGACCGCCAGCAGTTGCAGGAGATCCTGTCGCAGGCCAAGCGTCTGGACTCGGTATTGCGTTTGATGGACCGCCAGGCGCCGACGACTCAACCGCCAGCCGGACCTAACGGTGCATGGCTGCGGTATCGTAAACAGTTCATCACTCCGGATAACGTACAAAACGGTGTGGCCTTCTGGAACCAATATGAAGATGCGCTGAACCGTGCATGGCAGGTCTACGGCGTACCGCCGGAAATTATCGTTGGCATTATTGGCGTAGAGACTCGCTGGGGCCGTGTGATGGGTAAAACGCGGATTCTGGATGCGCTGGCGACGTTGTCGTTTAACTATCCTCGTCGTGCGGAATATTTCTCTGGTGAACTGGAAACCTTTCTGCTGATGGCGCGAGATGAAAGCGACGATCCGCTCGATTTGAAAGGTTCTTTCGCAGGGGCGATGGGCTACGGCCAATTTATGCCATCTTCCTATAAACAATATGCCGTTGATTTCAATGGCGATGGTCACATTAACCTGTGGGATCCGGTTGATGCTATCGGTAGCGTGGCGAACTATTTCAAAGGCCACGGCTGGGTGAAAGGCGATACGGTCGCGGTTCCGGCGAATGGCCAGGCGCCTGGGCTGGCGAACGGCTTTAAAACCCAGTACAGCATTTCTCAGCTTGCCGCCGCAGGCCTGACGCCGCAGCAGTCTCTGGGTAATCATCAGCAGGCCAGCCTGCTGCGACTGGATATCGGTACCGGTTATCAGTATTGGTATGGACTGCCAAACTTCTACACCATCACCCGCTATAACCACAGTACCCACTATGCAATGGCCGTGTGGCAATTGGGTCAGGCGGTCGCGCTGGCGCGCGTGCAGTAATCATTTGTTATCGGTCTACAGGGGCAATTCCTTGTAGACCGAATACGCTATCCTGGTGCGTTATCCGGTACTCTTTTGAATGCGGTTTATCTATTTTCTGAATGCCCCTCGTAAAATTGTCTCCTCATCCCCATCTTGGTTATGAAAGTGCTATCTTGTCCGGCATATTTTTTTAACTGACAGAGGCTGAAATGACCGACAGTGAACTGATGCAGTTAAGCGAGCAGGTTGGCCTGGCGTTGAAAGCGCGCGGGGCAACCGTGACGACGGCGGAATCCTGCACCGGCGGCTGGGTAGCCAAAGCAATTACGGATATTGCCGGCAGCTCCGCCTGGTTTGAGCGCGGGTTTGTGACCTACAGCAATGAAGCCAAAGCGCAGATGATTGGCGTGCGCGAAGAGACGCTGGTCCAGCATGGGGCGGTGAGCGAACCTGTGGTGGTGGAGATGGCGATTGGCGCGCTAAAAGCGGCCCGCGCGCATTTCGCTGTTTCGATTAGCGGTATTGCGGGGCCAGATGGCGGCAGTGAAGAAAAGCCCGTGGGGACGGTATGGTTCGCTTTTGCCAGCGCGAGCGGCGAGGGGATTACTCGCCGGGAATGCTTCAGCGGCGATCGCGATGCGGTGCGTCGACAGGCGACCGCCTACGCGTTACAAACCCTGTGGCAACAATTTCTACAAAATACTTGATACTGTATGAGCATACAGTATAATTGCCCCAACAGAACATTATCTATCACGTTTCGCGGTTTAACCCGAAAGCGGCATGACAGGAGTAATTAATGGCTATCGACGAAAACAAACAGAAAGCGTTGGCGGCAGCGCTGGGTCAGATCGAAAAGCAATTCGGTAAAGGCTCCATCATGCGCCTGGGTGAAGACCGTTCCATGGATGTGGAAACCATCTCCACCGGTTCGCTTTCTCTGGATATCGCATTGGGCGCGGGCGGTTTGCCAATGGGCCGTATCGTTGAAATCTACGGGCCTGAATCTTCCGGTAAAACGACGCTGACCCTGCAGGTTATTGCTGCCGCACAGCGCGAAGGTAAAACCTGTGCGTTCATCGATGCGGAACACGCACTGGATCCCGTCTATGCGCGCAAGCTTGGCGTTGATATCGACAACCTGCTGTGCTCTCAGCCGGATACCGGTGAACAAGCGCTGGAAATCTGTGATGCGCTGGCGCGTTCCGGTGCGGTTGACGTTATCGTTGTCGACTCCGTTGCCGCATTGACGCCGAAGGCAGAAATCGAAGGCGAGATTGGTGACTCTCACATGGGCCTTGCGGCACGTATGATGAGCCAGGCCATGCGTAAGCTGGCCGGTAACCTGAAGCAGTCCAACACGCTACTGATTTTCATCAACCAGATCCGTATGAAGATTGGTGTTATGTTCGGTAACCCGGAAACCACCACCGGTGGTAACGCCCTGAAATTCTATGCTTCTGTTCGCCTGGATATCCGTCGTATTGGCGCGGTGAAAGAAGGCGACAACGTGGTTGGTAGCGAAACCCGTGTTAAGGTCGTGAAAAACAAAATTGCCGCGCCGTTCAAACAGGCTGAATTCCAGATTCTTTACGGTGAAGGTATCAACTTCTACGGCGAACTGGTCGATTTGGGCGTGAAAGAGAAGCTGATTGAAAAAGCCGGTGCATGGTACAGCTACAACGGTGAGAAAATTGGTCAGGGTAAAGCGAATGCCACTAACTGGCTGAAGGAAAACCCGGCAACGGCGAAGGAAATTGAGAAGAAAGTACGCGAGTTACTGCTCAATAACCCGGATTCAAAACCAGACTTCTCTGTTGATGACAGCGGTGAAGATGTAAAAGAAACGAACGAAGATTTCTGATAATCTGACGTTATCGCACATAGAAGGGCTGCATACGATGCAGCCCTTTTCCATTTCTGAAGGCTCACTATGACAGAAGCAACTTCCCGCCGCTCCGCTTATTCCCGACTTCTTGACCGCGCTGTACGTATACTGGCGATGCGCGATCACAGCGAGCAGGAACTGCGGCGTAAGCTGGCCGCTCCGGTGATGGGAAAAAATGGACCGGAAGACATTGATGCAACGCCGGAGGATTACGACAAGGTCATCGCCTGGTGTATTGAAAGTCGTTATCTGGATGATGACCGCTTTGTTCAGCAGTTTATCTCCAGCCGTAGCCGTAAAGGTTATGGACCCGCGCGTGTGCGTCAGGAATTAAACCAAAAAGGGATTTCGCGGGAAGCCGTTGAACGAGCCATGCGCGAGTGTGAAATTGACTGGGCAGCACTTGCGCGCGCACAGGCCATTCGTAAATACGGAGAACCTTTACCTGTAGATTTTTCAGATAAGGTAAAGGTCCAGCGCTTTTTGCTCTACCGTGGCTATCTGATGGAAGATATTCAGGCAATATGGCGAAATTTTGACGATTGAGCGCATACGGGATTTTACTTCCCAGTAAAGAAAACTTATCTTATTCCCACTTTTCGATTGCCAGAGGCGCAGTTTACGTGCCGATGCTGGTAATGACATTTCGTTAGCTTGATTTCTTCAGGATAATTATGAGCAAGAGCACCGCTGAGATCCGTCAGGCGTTTCTCGATTTTTTCCATAGTAAAGGACATCAGGTAGTTGCCAGCAGCTCCCTGGTACCGAACAATGACCCTACTTTGTTGTTTACCAACGCCGGGATGAACCAGTTCAAGGATGTGTTCCTTGGCCTCGACAAGCGTAATTATTCCCGCGCAACCACCTCGCAGCGTTGCGTGCGTGCGGGCGGTAAGCACAACGACCTGGAAAACGTCGGTTACACTGCACGTCACCATACTTTCTTCGAAATGCTGGGCAACTTCAGCTTCGGCGATTATTTCAAACATGATGCTATTCAATACGCATGGGAACTGCTGACCGGTGAAAACTGGTTTGCCCTGCCAAAAGAGCGTCTGTGGGTCACCGTCTATGAAACTGACGATGAAGCCTATGAAATCTGGGAAAAAGAAGTTGGCATTCCGCGCGAACGTATCATCCGTATCGGTGATAACAAAGGCGCGGCTTATGCTTCCGACAACTTCTGGCAGATGGGTGATACCGGCCCTTGCGGTCCGTGCACCGAAATTTTCTACGACCACGGCGACCACATTTGGGGTGGCCCTCCGGGAAGCGCAGAAGAAGATGGCGATCGCTACATTGAGATCTGGAACATCGTCTTCATGCAGTTCAACCGTCAGGCTGACGGCACCATGGAACCGCTGCCGAAGCCGTCCGTGGATACTGGTATGGGCCTTGAGCGTATTGCGGCCGTGCTGCAACACGTTAACTCCAATTATGAAATCGACCTGTTCCGTTCACTGATTGAGTCCGTGGCGAAAGTCACCGGCGCGACCGATCTGAGCAACAAGTCGCTGCGCGTTATCGCTGACCATATCCGCTCCTGTGCATTCCTGATTGCCGATGGCGTTGTCCCGTCGAATGAAAACCGTGGTTATGTGCTGCGTCGTATCATTCGTCGCGCGGTACGTCATGGCAACATGCTGGGCGCGAAGGATACCTTCTTCTACAAGCTGGTTGGTCCGCTGGTGGACGTCATGGGCTCCGCAGGTGAAGAACTGAAGCGTCAGCAGGCTATGGTTGAGCAGGTTCTGAAAACCGAAGAAGAGCAGTTTGCGCGTACACTGGAGCGTGGTCTGGCGCTGCTGGATGAAGAACTGGCAAAACTGTCCGGTGATACACTGGATGGCGAAACCGCATTCCGTCTGTATGACACCTACGGTTTCCCGGTTGACCTGACGGCGGACGTTTGCCGCGAGCGCAACATTAAGGTTGACGAAGCGGGCTTTGAAGCTGCAATGGAAGAACAGCGCCGTCGCGCACGTGAAGCCAGCGGCTTTGGCGCAGACTACAATGCGATGATTCGTGTTGATGGCGCCTCTGAATTTAAAGGCTACGAACACCTGGAACTTAACGGCAAAGTGACCGCGCTGTTTGTTGATGGTAAAGCGGTAGACGCAATTAACGCAGGTCAGGACGCAGTTGTCGTACTGGATCAGACTCCGTTCTATGCGGAATCTGGTGGTCAGGTTGGCGACAAGGGTGAACTGAAAGGCGCAGGCTTCGCGTTTGCCGTGAGCGACACGCAGAAATATGGCCAGGCCATTGGTCACATCGGTAAGCTGTCTGCGGGTTCTCTGAAAATTGGCGATGCAGTACAGGCTGATGTTGATGAAACTCGTCGTGCGCGCATTCGCTTGAACCACTCCGCAACGCACCTGATGCACGCGGCGCTGCGCCAGGTACTGGGCACGCATGTGGCACAGAAAGGCTCGTTGGTTAACGATAAAGTGCTGCGCTTCGACTTCTCTCATACTGAAGCTATGAAGCCTGCTGAAATCCGTGCCGTTGAAGATCTGGTGAATGCGCAAATTCGTCGCAATCTGCCGATTGAAACGAACATCATGGATCTCGAAGCGGCGAAAGCCAAAGGCGCAATGGCGCTGTTTGGCGAGAAATATGACGACCACGTGCGTGTTCTGAGCATGGGTGATTTCTCTACCGAACTGTGTGGTGGTACTCATGCCAGCCGTACGGGTGATATCGGTCTGTTCCGTATTGTGTCTGAGTCAGGCACTGCGGCGGGCGTTCGTCGTATCGAAGCTGTGACCGGTGAAGGCGCTATCCAAACCGTGCATGCTGAGAGCGATCGCTTAAGCGATATTGCGCAGCTGCTGAAAGGCGATAGCCAGAATATTGGTGACAAAGTTCGTTCCGTGCTGGAGCGTACGCGTCAACTCGAAAAAGAATTGCAGCAATTGAAGGAACAGGCTGCGGCGCAGGAGAGTGCAAATCTCTCCAGCAAAGCGGTTGATATCAATGGCGTGAAGCTGCTGGTCAGCGAACTCGCGGACGTTGAGCCGAAAATGTTGCGTACCATGGTTGATGATCTGAAAAATCAACTGGGGTCTACCATTATCGTTCTGGCAACGGTAGTGGAAGGTAAGGTTTCTCTGATTGCGGGTGTGTCTAAGGACGTGACAGATCGCGTGAAAGCAGGGGAGCTGGTTGGAATGGTCGCTCAGCAGGTAGGCGGTAAGGGTGGTGGTCGTCCGGACATGGCGCAAGCCGGTGGTACGGATGCTGCGGCTCTGCCAGCAGCGTTAGCCAGTGTGAAAGGCTGGGTCAGCGCAAAACTGTAATAATTATAAGCGTAAGTCGACGCTGCGGACTTCAATCCGTAGCGTTTGTATCAACGCTATCGACAACGATAAAGTCAGGTTGAAGTTGTGTATATCGGCTAAACTTAGGTTTAACAGAATGTGATGCCGTGACTGCTTACACTTAGGTGTTTGTCATCGCTTACTTTTTGGCGTTATATGATGGATAATGCCGGGATACAGAGAGACCCGACTCTTTTAATCTTTCAAGGAGCAAAGAATGCTGATTCTGACTCGTCGAGTTGGTGAGACCCTCATGATAGGCGATGAGGTCACCGTGACAGTTTTAGGGGTGAAGGGCAACCAGGTGCGTATTGGCGTAAACGCCCCGAAAGAAGTTTCTGTCCATCGTGAAGAGATCTACCAGCGTATCCAGGCTGAAAAATCCCAGCAGTCCAGTTACTAAGGTTTTCGCGTCTCACCTTTCTGGTGAGGCGCAACCTGATTGAATTATCCCTTTTCTTCTCTTCTCTTTTCTTCTTCGTCTTCCTCATTTTTTCGATTCTCATCCGCGCATTGCCTTTCCCTGCGATTTTTCCGTTTGTTCATTGCCTCAGGAAATTGCCAATTTATCTGTTGATAAAACACTCTTTTTGCCGTTTTTGCAGACTAATTGCGCGTGAAATGTGCAAACGATAAAAGCGCTGGAAAAATTGTTTGACTTATAAGTCCCAGAAAGTAATATGTGCGCCACGCAGCGACGATGAGCAGAAACAAGTTCTTCGAAGCACTCGCAAGAGGCGTGTTGGTGAGGTGGCCGAGAGGCTGAAGGCGCTCCCCTGCTAAGGGAGTATGCGGTCAAAAGCTGCATCCGGGGTTCGAATCCCCGCCTCACCGCCATTTGCATCCGTAGCTCAGCTGGATAGAGTACTCGGCTACGAACCGAGCGGTCGGAGGTTCGAATCCTCCCGGATGCACCATCTTCTCTGCAATAGCGCATTAGCGATTGTTACAGAAAATCGATATCACTTTAGCAGCGATATCAAATCTGCAGTAAGTAAGTTTCCCTGATGCATCCGTAGCTCAGCTGGATAGAGTACTCGGCTACGAACCGAGCGGTCGGAGGTTCGAATCCTCCCGGATGCACCATCTTCTCCGAGATAACAGCAACACTGTTGTTTCATGGTCTGCGAGATAATCGTGAGCTCCAGGGAGGATAACGTTGCTTCAGCAACGGCCCACAGGGCGAGGCGCAGCCGAGTAATCCTCCCGGATGCACCATCTCTTACTTGATATCGCTCATTACGATATCAATATCGGCAGTAAAGCAAGTTTCCCGATGCATCCGTAGCTCAGCTGGATAGAGTACTCGGCTACGAACCGAGCGGTCGGAGGTTCGAATCCTCCCGGATGCACCATCTTCTCCGAGATAACAGTAAAACTGTTGTTTCATGGTCTGCGAGATAATCGCGAGCACCAGGGAGGATAACGTTGCTTCAGCAACGGCCCGCAGGGGCGAGGCGCAGCCGAGTAATCCTCCCGGATGCACCATCTTACTTGATAGCGCTTTAGCAGCGACATCAAGTCTGCAGTAAAGCAAGTTTCCCTGATGCATCCGTAGCTCAGCTGGATAGAGTACTCGGCTACGAACCGAGCGGTCGGAGGTTCGAATCCTCCCGGATGCACCATCTTCTCCGAGATAACAGCAATACTGTTGTTTCATGGTCTGCGAGATAATCGCGAGCACCAGGGAGGATAACGTTGCTTCAGCAACGACCCGCAGGGCGAGGCGCAGCCGAGTAATCCTCCCGGATGCACCATCTTCTCTCCTTTGAATCATTTCCACATACTCCCGGAACACCCCTTAATTCGCTGTCAGCGACAAAATCAATCAATTACGATAAAATAACGTCTGGTCATTCGGCTTGTGAGAAGACGATGTACGAACGTTATGCGGGTTTGATTTTTGATATGGATGGCACCATCCTGGATACCGAGCCAACGCACCGTAAGGCGTGGCATGAGGTATTGGGGCATTATGGGTTACGTTTTGATGAACAAGCCATGGTCGCCCTCAATGGCTCCCCAACGTGGCGTATTGCCCAGTCGGTAATTGAATTGAATCATGCCGATCTTGACCCTCATGCATTGGCGCGTGAAAAAACCGACAAGGTGAGAAGCATGCTGCTGGATAGCGTCCAGCCTTTGCCATTGGTTGATGTCGTGAAAGCCTGGCATGGTCGTCGTCCTATGTCGGTAGGTACGGGGAGTGAAAGCGCGATTGCGGAAGCTCTGCTCGCACACCTTGGGCTGCGTCGCTATTTTGATGCTGTAGTCGCAGCCGATCACGTACAACACCATAAACCTGCTCCTGATACGTTTTTGCTCTGTGCCGAACGTATGGGTGTTTCTCCGGCGCGCTGTGTCGTATTTGAAGATGCCGATTTTGGGCTGCAGGCGGCGCGTGCCGCAGGAATGGATGCGGTGGATGTCCGGTTATTGTGAGTGATGGACTATCGCTCCTGTCACTGTTTGCCAGCAGTTTTCTCAGCGCTACGCTATTACCCGGCAATTCTGAAGTTGTTTTAGTTGCTTTGCTGGTCTCTGGGGTAAGTCATCCCTGGGTCTTAGTCTTAACAGCAACAATGGGTAATAGCCTTGGAGGGTTAACTAACGTTATCCTTGGGCGTTTCTTTCCATTGCGTAAAACATCGCGCTGGCAAGAAAAAGCCACTGGCTGGCTGCGGCGCTATGGCGCTGTCACACTATTATTAAGCTGGATGCCGGTTGTGGGTGATTTACTGTGCCTGTTAGCTGGATGGATGCGCATCTCGTGGGGTCCAGTACTTTTTTTCTTATGCCTTGGCAAGGCGCTGCGCTATATAGTTGTCGCAGCGGTTACGACGCAAGGCATTATGTGGTGGCACTAATTGTGTTGTGAGATAGCCTTCAGGGTAACCAATACCATTATGCTAATTAAAACGATTTTGACAGGCGGGAGGTCAATTTGATCCCGGACGTATCACAGGCGCTGGCCTGGCTGGAAAACCATCCTCAGGCGTTAAAGGGGATTCAACGTGGGCTGGAGCGCGAAACGCTGCGCGTTAATGCAGATGGGTCATTAGCAACGACAGGCCATCCTGAGGTGTTAGGCTCAGCGCTAACGCATAAATGGATAACCACTGACTTTGCCGAAGCGCTGCTGGAGTTTATTACGCCTCCAGGCGACGACATTGAGAAAATGCTCACGTTCATGCGCGACCTGCATCGGTATACCGCCAGGAACCTGGGCGACGAGCGTATGTGGCCGTTGAGCATGCCTTGCTATATTGCCGAAGGTCAGGATATCGAACTGGCGCAGTACGGTACGTCGAATACTGGTCGTCTGAAAACGCTGTACCGTGAAGGCCTCAAAAACCGTTACGGCGCGCTGATGCAGACTATCTCCGGCGTACACTACAATTTCTCATTGCCAATGGCTTTCTGGCAGGCGAAATGTGGCGTAACGGACGGCGAAGATGCTAAAGAGAAGATCTCCGCGGGTTACTTCCGTCTGATCCGCAACTACTACCGTTTTGGTTGGGTGATCCCGTATCTGTTTGGCGCCTCTCCGGCCATTTGTTCCTCTTTCCTGCAAGGAAAACCGACAACCCTGCCGTTTGAAAAAACCGACTGTGGGATGTATTACCTGCCGTATGCGACGTCGCTGCGCCTGAGTGATTTGGGCTATACCAATAAGTCGCAAAGCAATCTCGGAATTACGTTTAACGATTTGCATGAGTATGTGGCAGGATTAAAGCGCGCGATTAAAACCCCTTCCGAGGAGTACGCGGCGATCGGCCTGGAGAAGGACGGTAAGCGTCTGCAAATCAACAGCAACGTTCTGCAGATTGAAAATGAGCTGTATGCGCCTATTCGCCCGAAACGCGTCACTCATCGTGGCGAAACGCCTTCTGACGCGCTTCTGCGTGGCGGTATTGAGTACATCGAAGTTCGCTCACTGGATATCAACCCGTTCTCACCGATCGGCGTGGACGAGCAGCAGGTGCGCTTCCTCGATCTGTTTATGGTCTGGTGTGCGCTGGCCGATGCCCCGGAAATGAGCAGCGATGAATTGCTGTGTACGCGTAAAAACTGGAATCGGGTGATTCTCGAAGGTCGTAAGCCTGGACTGACGTTAGGTATTGGCTGTGAAACAGCCCAGTTCCCGTTGCCTAAGGTAGGGAAAGATCTGTTCCGTGATCTGAAACGCGTGGCACAAACGCTGGACAGCATCGATGGGGGAGAGGAGTATCAAAAGGTCTGTGATGAACTGGTTGCCTGTTTTGACAACCCAGAACTGACTTTCTCTGCCCGCATCCTACGGTCTATGATTGATGAAGGCATTGGCGGCACGGGTAAAGCGCTGGGTGAGGCTTACCGAAATCTGCTGCGTGAAGAGCCGTTAGAAATATTGCAGGAAGCGGAATTTATTGCTGAAACCGAGGCTTCAAAGCGTCGTCAGCAGGAGATCGAAGCGGCTGATACTGAGCCGTTTAGCGTGTGGCTGGAAAAGCACGCTTGATACAAAAGAAAAAGGCCACTCGGGAGTGGCCAAAATTTCATCTCTGAAAACAGGGATGATGATAACAAATGCGCGTCTTTCATATACTCAGACTCGCCCCGGAACAAAGAGTTCAGATTATTTTCAAAAAATTTATCGGAGGTGGCTAAATGCCGTTGTTAGATAGTTTTACTGTCGATCACACCCGGATGGAAGCTCCCGCGGTCCGGGTTGCAAAAACGATGAACACCCCGCATGGCGACGCAATCACCGTGTTTGATCTGCGTTTCTGCATTCCGAACAAAGAAGTGATGCCTGAGAAAGGTATCCACACGCTGGAACACCTGTTTGCAGGTTTTATGCGTAACCACCTCAACGGCAACGGCGTGGAGATTATCGATATCTCTCCGATGGGATGCCGCACTGGCTTTTACATGAGCCTGATTGGTACGCCAGACGAGCAGCGTGTTGCCGACGCGTGGAAAGCGGCGATGGCGGACGTGCTGAAAGTGCAGGATCAAAACCAGATCCCGGAGCTGAACGTTTACCAGTGTGGTACGTATCAGATGCACTCTCTTAGCGAAGCACAGGATATCGCACGTCATATTCTGGAGCATGATGTACGCGTTAACAGCAATGAAGAGCTGGCGCTGCCGAAAGAGAAACTGCAGGAACTGCATATTTAGTCATACTGATTAGTTGTTCCAGCATTTAAATTAACCCCGGCTTATAACCGGGGTTTTTTATTGCCCCTCCCCCTAAACCACCTCCCTGGTAGGTAATGCCAGTCAGTTAAGCATTATGGAGAACATGTGATTTCGGCTCAGGGTTCCGTTCACCTCAGTGGCATCACTTTTCTGAAGCGCAGATACCCGTGAACGTGCAAAGGAGGCTCACCGCCGCCTCCCTTGCAACCCAGGCTCCCGGCGGGAAAATCGTCGCTGCGCGATTCATTCGTCTTATGCCGTCTGCCTGTCGGGCCGGGGCCGGGCCTGCGTCCCTGCAGGCCGTCCCCTCTGCCCGCATCCCTGCGGGCAAACCCGGTCAGCCGTCAACGCCTCATCGATTTTCAGCCGGAACGGGGTCATCGCTGCAACGCACTGACTTCCAGTTAACTCTGTTTTGCTGTTCAGATAAAAAACGCAGGTGGTCAGGTGTGGGCTGGTCCGGCTGAAAATTGCCGACGTGTTTCCGTAAGGCCGGGAGAACCCGCAGGGATGCGGGTTCAGGGCGCGTTTTGCAGGGACGCTTCCTCGCGCCCGCCCCGGTAGCCTGAAGGAATAAGCGGAGGGTATTGCGTAGCAACAATTTTCCCGTCGGGAGCCGGGATTGTTAAGGGTACGGCGATAGTACCCTTAACACGTTCACAGGTTGTATTGCCTCAGAGAAGTGACAAACATAAGGTGAACGTAGCAATATACCGGAGGCAACAGATTCATTACCTCTGTATGTGCCACTCATCCTCGTTAACTAACAAGCATTACCCCTAGGGGACAATAAAAAAGGGATCCGCAGATCCCTTTTATCAGATATTTAGTGCGCGCCACCGCCGCTGCCGCCCGCACCGAAGGGTGGCTTGGCAAACCACACCAGGCCAAGCAAGACCAGAAAGATCCCAGCCGACATCCAGAAGATTTCGTTGGCGGAAATAATCAGCCCCTGATTGGTGATCTGCTGGGCTATCCAGCCTGACGCCTGCTGGTGCGTCATCCCTAAATCCTGCAGCTTATCGTACATTGCCTGCGCATTTGGATTGTAAGGATTAACGGATTCCGTTAACTGTGCATGGTGAAGTGACTCGCGGTTAGTCCACATCGTCGTCGTAATTGATGTGCCAATAGAGCCGGCCAGCGTTCGCGTAAAGTTCGACAAACTTGATGCCGCGGCCAGACGCTCAGGCGGTAAGCCGGACAGCGTGATAGTCGTCAGCGGCATAAAGAAGCAGGCTACCGCGAAACCCTGAATAAACTGTGGCCAGGCCGATGCGCCAAAGTCCATACCCGGTTCGAACGTCCACGCACGCCAGTAGAAACAGACAGCGTACATAATAAAACTGAACGTAACTAACCGACGCATATCAAGCTTGTGCGCGAAGCGGCCGATAATCGGCGATAAGATCACCGGAATCACCCCAACCGGCGCTGACGCCAGACCGGCCCAGGTTGCCGTATAGCCGTATACCTCCTGCAATAGCTGCGGCAGCAGGACGATTGCGCCGAAGTAGAGCATATAGGCCAGACTGATACACAGACAGCCGATGGTAAAGTTGCGCGACTTAAACAGTGAGAGGTCGACAATGGGGTGCTCGTCGGTAAGCTCCCAGACGATCAGGAAGCTGATGGCGACAACGGCGACCACCGTCAGGATGATAATCTCCTGAGAGGCGAACCAGTCCAGCTCTTTGCCGCGGTCGAGCATAATCTGCAAACTGCCGATACCAATGACCAGCAGGGCCAGACCAATGGCATCGATGCGCCGCTGCTCGGTTTTGGTTTCCCGACCGCGCAGGGTTTGCAGAGTCATCAATACCACCGCAGCACCGATTGGCACGTTGATGAAAAATATCCAGCCCCAGTGATAGTTGTCGCTGATATAGCCCCCAAGAATAGGGCCGCATATCGGGGCAACAATCACCGTCATCGACCATAGCGCCAGAGCGATGGAACGTTTGGCGGGAGGATAGTTATTCAGCAACAAGCTTTGTGACAGCGGAATTAATGGACCGGCGACAATCCCCTGGATTACGCGGAAGAAAATCAGCATGTTCAGGCTGGTGGACATCCCGCATGCCCATGACGCAATGACGAAGGCGATAGTTGACCACATGAATAGCCTTACTTCGCCAAAACGCTTTGCCAGCCAGCCGGTGATCGGAATCGAGATAGCGTTCGCCACCCCGAATGAGGTGATCACCCAGGTTCCCTGGCTCAGTGAAGAGCCGAGGTTCCCGGCGATAGTGGGGATCGCCACGTTAGCAATGGTGGAGTCCAGCACCTGCATGAATGTCGCCAGGGACAGCGCGATCGTCATAATGACGAGCTGCGCGCCTTCCAGCGGTTTTTGCTGTTGCATCACACGCACCTTTGAATTAGCCCGCGTTGGCCTGCACGATCTCTTCGATCATCTTATTGACCGGAGCAAGGTTGATTTCCCGTGCATTACTTTCTGATACCGGCGTGGTGCGAACCTGGCTTGCCAGAATTTGTCCGTCACGATTTGAGGTATCTACCGTAACCAGCGTAGATAAACCGATACGCAGCGGATGCTGCGCCAGCTGCTGTGCATCCAGTTCAATACGCACCGGCAGACGCTGGACGACTTTGATCCAGTTACCCGTCGCATTTTGTGCTGGCAGCAGGGAAAAGGCGCTGCCCGTACCCATATCCAGGCCGACAACCTTACCGGTATATTTCACGTCATCGCCGTAAATATCGCTGATCACGGTCGCTGGTTGACCGATACGCATGTGCGCGAGCTGTGTTTCTTTGAAGTTGGCATCCACCCACAGGTTAGTGGCTGGAACGACCGCCATCAGCGGCGTGGTCGGGCTAATTTGCGCTCCCGGCTGCACGGAACGACGGGAAACATAGCCAGTCATTGGGCTGACGATTCGGGTTCGTTCCAGCGCCAGCCAGGCATTGCGCACTTCAGTGGCAGCCTGTTGCACGGCGGGCTGGTCTTCCAGCTTACTGCCGAGAATCATCGCCTGGTTGGCATTATATTGTTGGATAGCCACATCAAGCTGAGCCTGAGCGCTGGCGACGGCATCACGCGCATGTTGCAGCTCTTCGCGGCCAATCAGGTTGGCGTTGCCCAGCGGGACTCGGCGATTAAAGTCGCTTTGTGCCTGCGCCAGCGCGGTTCTCTGCACTTCAATGCTTGCCTGTAACTGCTTGCTATTGATCATCAACTGGTGCGTCTGACGCACGCTGGAAGCCAGCGCAGTTTTGGCTTTTTCAAATGCCTGCTTTGCGTCCGTCTGGTCGAGGGTGACCAGCACATCGCCTTGTTTTACAAAGTCAGTGTTATCAGCCCAGACTTTCGTCACGCTGCCTGATACCTGCGCCATGATTTGAACCTGGTTCCCTGCCACGTACGCATCGTCTGTCTCTTCGACATGACGCAGTACTAAAAACCAATAAATCCCATATGCCACGGCAATAATAATAAAGAGCAAGGTCAGAAGGAGCAGCATACTTTTACGTTTGCCATTCTTCTTGACCGGTTGCTGCGGGGTTTGAGTCTCCGCATTTACGCTCATGTTGTTCTCCACGATCTTCTTTTTTTTTCACATCGGCTGAGCCGACCTGTTTATCAGACAGGCCAGCAGTATGCGTGCTGGCCTGTCGGTTTTTTCATTTATAAATCTGGATTTCTGAGCGAGTCGGCGCGTTAGCGCAACGCTTCTAATACCGCGCCATCCTGTTCCATCTGGTCAAGACGGGTCAGAAGTTTACGGGTAATTTGCTCAAGCTGATCTTTTTCGGTGGTGCTGAGAGATGACCAAAGCTGATGCAGGCAGTTATGCTGAGGCGGTAACACCTCTTGCAAAAATGCGTGGCCTTTCTCGGTCAATTGCAGATGCAGACAGCGGCGATCGTTATCGCTTTCGCGACGTTCGATCCAGCCACGTTTTTCTAACTCATCCGCAATACGGGTTGCGTTAGTGCGTGACGAGCCAAGCGCGCAACTCAGTTCAGAAGGCTGAATACTGTGGTTTTCCTGAGACTCCAGCGTAATCAACGCCATAAACAATGTCTCGTTAATCCCTTGAGCTTTCAGCATCTTATTGCGGTTTTCCAGCAGCTTGCCCTGCATGTGCATGCATAGACGAGTCAGAAGCACTTCCTGATAAGGGAACTCTTCGTAGCGGCTGGCGCGAAATTTTAGCATTTGTTCAATGGGCGTAAACGAACTATCCATTTGGGTATAACCTCATTAATTTCAGCCGATATAGTAACGACAGTGACAAATAAAGTAAATGTATTATTTATTTAAAATGATTGTTTTTATCTATAAGACAATCAGCATTTTCCAGGCTAATCCATAGCCCAGAGCACTCAGTAAGGTTGGAATGATGATGCTGCGGGTCTTATAGAAGCTTGCGCCCAGTATGACAAACCCCACCAGCGTAGGCACGAACCGACGAGAGTCGTGCATCACTTCTGGCGCGGTAGACACCACCAACAGGGCGCAAATTGATGCAATGCCAATGGTGTCGAGTAATATGCCCGTCGCGCCGCGCTTCGTCGGGCGAACATTCCCCACTCCAAGACGGAGCGGCAAATAACGAAAACAGTAGTTAACGCAGCCGACCAGCAGGCCAAGCAACAAGACCTCATAGCTCATCGGGACCTCCCTGCCAAAATGACTGGATAAGAGCCGTCAGACATCCGCAGACAATGCCTGCAAGGATGGCGGCAGGAATGGAAAACAGCATGACGCCAGCCAGCGCGCCGGCCAGTGCTGCAGTCACGCAGAGTGCTTGTTGACGCTGGAAAGAGGCGAGCAGGAAGCTCATGAACAGCGCCGGGAGCATGAAGCCCAACGCCGCTTCAACTGCCGGGTAATCCTTGAGTAAACCACTACCGGAAAACGCGCCGATCACCGTGCCAAACACCCAGGAGGCCCAGGAGCATAGCGCAATGCCGATCATCCAGTTTTCACTCCAGCGCCGGTTATCCCGTACCAGCTTCGCCGTGGCGGCGGCAAAGACTTCATCGGTGAGGCCAAAGGCCCACAGCGCGCTTTTGGGTTTACTCAGTCGCTGGGCGATTCGGCTACGCAGGGAAGGTCCGTACAAAACATGGCGTACATCCATGGCCATGACGGTCAGTGCGGCGACCCACAAAGAACTGCCTGCGGCGAGCATTGTGGTGATGACAAACTGGCTGGCTCCCGCATAGATAATGCAGGAGAAAAACACGCTTTCAACCGGAGTAAAGCCAAGGCGAGTGGCATTGAGACCAAATGCAAAAGCGACCGGAATATAGCTGATGACTATTGGCAGGCTGTCTTTGAATCCTTCAGTTAGCGTCGCAGAACTGGGTTCAGACTGGGATATCGGGCTTTCCATAGGGTTATAGGTTTCATTACCGAAATTAATATAACTTGGTTCAATGAGTTATAACCTTAGCAGACTGATGGGCTCCTTAACACCCTGCGGAGCCCAATCAGCGGTAAACATACGCTATATGCTTAATTTACGGCTTCCTGACGGTGATATCCTCGCCACCAGACCAACAGGTTGAGTAGGGCAACGGTCGTACCGGCCAGACAAACGCCAGCCCAACCGGCATGCTGCCAGGCGGAGGCCGAAATCAGCGAACCTGCCGCCCCGCCAATAAAATAGCTGGTCATGTATCCGGCGGTCAGGCGATTACGCGCGTTCGGATGAATGCGATAGATAACCGTCTGGTTGGTGATATGCACACCCTGAACGGTGAGGTCCAGGACCAGGATACCGATAATCAGCATTGGTACGGAACTATGCCCTAACCAGATAGCCCACCAGGAGAGCAGCAGTAATAACAGACCTGTGGTCGTGGTGAGATGTGATTTTCCCTTATCGGCAAAACCACCTGCCGGACGCGCGCCTAACGCCCCTGCGGCCCCTGCCAGGCCAAACAGCCCGATCGTTCCTTCGGAGTAGTTAAACGGCGGCGCGGCGAGCAAAAACGCCATAGAGGTCCAGAGAATACTGAAATTGGCAAAGGTCAGGCAGCCCAGCATCGCGCGGGTACGCAGCAATTTATCATGGATAAACAGGCTGAATACGGAGCCTAACAGTTGCGGATAGTTGAGATGAGTATCTGATTTCATCTTCGGCAGACCGCGCCACAGCGCAATCGCCATCAGCGCCATTAATATCGATGCGACCCAAAATACGGTGCGCCAGCCGCCAAGATTGGCCAGTAATCCCGCCACGGTGCGCGCCAGCAGGATACCCAGCAGCAGGCCGCTCATAATGGTGCCGACAACTTTACCGCGCTTATCCGGCGTGGCAAGCGTCGCCGCCAGCGGAACCAGAATCTGTGCCACTACCGAGAACAACCCGGTCAGGGCGGTGCCGAGGATCAGCATGCCCAGCGACTGGCTGCTGGCGGTAATAAGCATGCCGCCTGCTGCTAACAGCGTCATGGAGACGATCAGCATCCGACGTTCAAACATATCGCCAAGCGGTACTAAAAACAGCAGGCCGGCGGCATAGCCTAGCTGGGCCGCGGTGACGATAAAGCCAGCGGTGCTGGCCGATAGCGAAAAGTTACGTGCGATGGTGTCGAGCAGCGGCTGCGCGTAATAGTTACTGGCGACGGCGAGGCCGGTGGCGATAGACATTAACAGGATCAGCGAAGGGCTAAGTCCCTGAGTGGTTTTCGTCATGGTTTTCAACTGAAAAATGGGTTGCAGAAAACAATCATAACGTAAGTGATTAAATGTTGCTGATTTGTTGGGTGATGGATTGTGCGGTTGGGAGGAGGGCGTGTAGGCCGGATAAGGCGCATCGCGCCACCATCAGGCATTGGTGTGATGGCGCTACGCTTATCAGACCTACGAGGGGGTTATTTCTGCGCAGCCAGCGCTTCTTTCACCCAGCCATCAAACTGTTGCTGGTGGGCTTTGATCCAGCCGTCAACGTGACCCTGTACGTCGGCTTCAGATGCTTTCCCGTCGTGCATCATCGCGTTCTGCGCGTTGATGTCCGCCAGCGGCAGCTTCATGACGGCAAACAGTTTCGCCGCAGCCGGGTTTTTCTCCGCCCAGGCTTTGTTGGCGACGATATGCATAGTGTTCACCGGGAAGCCGTAGTTGGCGCCGTTTGGCAGCTTGGTATCAATGTCTTTCTGCTCGCCTGGCAGGGAAGAGAACGGTACCTGCAGCCAGACCACATCTTTACCCGGTTTCATTACGTCGCTCACCCAGTACGGTGTCCAGGTGTAGTAAAGAATGGGTTTGCCTTCTTTAAAGCGGGTAATAGTGTCAGCCATCATCGCCGCATAGTTACCGTGGCTGACCTCGACGGTTTTTTCCAGATCGAAGGCTTTGTTCTGGTGGTTGATCACCGCTTCGCAGCCCCAGCCCGGCGAGCAGCCCATCATGTCTGCTTTTCCGTCGCCGTTGGTGTCAAAGATTTTGGCGATCTTCGGATCTTTTAACTGGGCAATGTTGGTGATTTTATACTGCTCAGCGGTTTTTTTATCGATCAGATAACCTTGCGCGGCACCCGTAACGAATACTCCCTCGCGATAGAACTTTTTGTCTCCGCCCGCTGCGGCATACATATCATCATGCAGCGGCTGCCAGTTCACAGCGGTAAAAGTTGCATCGCCAGAGGCAATGGAGGTATAGCCGACGTTGTAGTCAACTTCGCTTGTTTTGTTAACGGTATAACCCAGTTTCTCCAGCGCACGGGCGACCAGTTGCGTCTGGAAGGATTCTTCAGAGATAGTGCTCTGGATTGGCTGTACAGTGATGCCTTTGCCTGGCAGATCGGCAGCGAAAGTGCTGGTGGAGACAAGGGTGGCAAACGCTGTGGCAATAATGACGTTCTGTCGCATCGTTGTTCCTTAATTATTGGAGGGACGTATAGGCCCGGTAAGCAATACGCCACCGGGCAACGGGTGAATTACTTCGTGAATGGGCGAGTGATAAGCCCAACGGGACCGGTGGTGTACCAGCGACGGTTGCCACGGCTACGGGCGTCGCGACCGACAGCCTGCGTCAGGCGGTCGAGAATGATGGCGAGGATCACGATCCCAACTCCGCCGACGGTGGCAAGCCCCATATCCAGACGACCGATTCCGCGCAGAACCATCTGACCCAGTCCGCCGACGGCGATCATCGACGCGATGACGACCATTGAGAGCGCCAGCATCAGCGTCTGGTTGACCCCGGCCATAATGGTAGGCATCGCCAGCGGGAGCTGGACTTTAAACAGCATCTGACGCGGGCTGGCGCCAAATGAGCGCGAGGCTTCAATCAAGTCGGCTGGCACCTGGTTAATCCCCAGAATGGTCAGACGCACGATTGGCGGCAGGGCGAAGATAATCGTCACCACCACGCCCGGGACGTTACCAATACCAAACAGCATGACGATCGGCACCAGATAGACGAACGCCGGTGTGGTTTGCATGGCGTCCAGCAGCGGACGAACAATTTTTGCCGCCCGTGGACTGCGCGCCAACCAGATCCCCATCGGTAGACCGATCACCACGCAGAACAGCAGCGCGGTTAGTACCAGCGCCAGGGTGATCATGGCCTGCGACCACGCGCCGATGGCCCCGATTGCAATCAATGAAATCAGCGTAGCAACGCCCATTCCAACGCCGGAAATCTGCCAGGCAATCAGAGCGAACAGGATAATCGCCACCGGGGCTGGCATACCCAACAGAAGCTGCTGGAAGCCGTTGAGAATATAATCCACCGGGACTCGAATGCCCTGGAAGACCGGACGGAAATGGGTAACGACCCAGTCGATCCCTTCTGTGACCCAGCTATCCAGCGGGATCAGCGTTTTATGGAACGGATCCATAATATTGAAATGCTCTGGCGCCGGCGCGGGTGCGCTGGTCAGCCAGTCTGCGCCACCGCCGTCAGCTGGCGCGCCTGATGGCGTACTCCAGGCATCGGCGGTTTGTGCGGCACTGTCGGCCGCTGGTGTGGTATCCCACGGATTGGTTTGATCAGCCATTGTTTGCCCCCTCACGATCTAAAGCCTGTAACAGCATGCGTTTTGAAATGATGCCCACATACTGTTGTTCCTCATCAACAACCGGCACCGCGCACGGGGCCTGGCCGACATGAGAAAGCAACTCGCTGAGAGGAGTTTGTGCATCCACGGCTAGCGGCTCATCGATCAATGCCGCTTCAATACCTTGCGCCTGACTTAATGCTGTTTTTAAAGAGTCGATAGAGACAACGCCGACGAATTTATTGCCGCGCTCGATCACGTAACCATATTCGCGATCTTTGTCCTGCAATAATTGCAGCGCTGAACGTGGACCGACCCCGGGCGTTTTACGAATTAAACCTTCAGGGCTACGACGTGAAATATCCTTGGCACTAAAGACCTGGCTAATGTCAACGCCGCGGAAGAAGGTGCGTACATAATCATTGGCCGGATTATTCAGGATTTCATCTGGCGTGCCGACCTGGACCACTTCACCGTTTTGCATAATGGCAATTCTGTCGCCAATACGCATAGCTTCGTCGAGATCGTGGGAAATAAAGACCACGGTACGTTGATGTTTCGCCTGTAGTTTTACCAGTTCATCCTGCATCTCGGTACGAATTAACGGATCGAGGGCAGAAAAGGCCTCATCCATTAATAAGATGTCAGGGTTTATGGCTAATGCACGGGCGAGGCCCACACGCTGGCGCATCCCTCCGGAAAGTTCATCCGGGTATCCGTGAGCATAATTCTCCAGACCAACCTGACGCAGCGCATCTAACGCTTTTTCACGACGTTCATCCGCGCCAACACCGGCTAATTCCATGCCGAATGCCGTATTGTCCAGGACCGTCATGTGCGGCATCAGGGCAAAGGACTGGAAAACCATCGCAATCTTTTTTCTGCGCACCTCGCGAAGCTCTGCATCGGATATCCGGGCGATGTCTACGCCGTCAATCAATACTTGCCCGCGGGTGGGTTCAATCAGGCGATTGAGAAGGCGTACCATTGTGGATTTACCCGAACCGGATAATCCCATGATGACAAATATCTCGCCTTCTTCAATGGCCAGACTGGCGTTCTTAACGCCAAGCGATAGCCCTGTTTTATCCAGAATCTGCTCTTTTGAAAGTCCTTTTTCAATATATTTGAAGGCTCTCTGCGGATGCTCTCCAAATATCTTATAGAGATTTTTAACTTCTAATTTAATTGCCATGCAATAGAATGATTCCTGTTATTTGTTTATATCGATATATTACCTGATGGAAATAGTGACCTTTTTCTACCCTAACATACTGAGAATCTGAGACAACCCTGAATTTGTTTGTGGCACGAATATTGCTGAAGGCCATGTGGCGGGACTTCCCGTGATATAAGGGCTGAGCGCGAATGTGAATGGGGTAATATTTTTTGTAAATGGCAATGAAAAGTCGCCTGAATTGCTGAAATGCAGGCGAATAATGCGGCTGATATTGAGTGTAGATCACACAATTATATTTGCACGACAAAAGTGTGATCCTGTTAAAATATTTCCGCGAAAAATGTACGGTATTTCCCGCGGAAATGAGTGCTAGAAATTCCAGTCGTCGTCTTCGGTTTCGACAGCTTTTCCCATCACGTATGATGAGCCGGAACCTGAGAAGAAATCGTGGTTTTCGTCAGCGTTGGGCGACAGCGCAGCAAGGATTGCCGGGTTAACCTCCGCCATTTCTGGCGGGAATAATGCCTCATACCCCAAATTCATTAATGCCTTATTGGCGTTGTAGCAAAGGAAGGCTTTGACGTCATCCACCCAGCCGGTTTCTGCATACAATTCTTCCGTATAACGCGCTTCGTTATCATACAATTCCATCAGCAGGTCGAGGGCAAAATTCTTTAACTCCTCGCGTGCGGATTCAGAAATGTGCTCCAGACCTTTTTGATATTTATAACCAATGTAATACCCGTGAACGGCTTCATCACGAATGATCAGACGAATGAGATCGGCGGTATTGGTCAGTTTTCCGCGGCTGGAGAAATACATTGGCAACCAGAAGCCGGAATAGAACAGGAAGGATTCCAGAAACACGCTGGCAATTTTTTTCTTCAACGGTTCGTCGCTGGCGTAATGTGTCAAAATGATCTGTGCCTTGCGCTGGAGTGGGGTATTTTCTTCACTCCACGCGTAAGCCGCATCCACGTCTTTGGTCTGGCAAAGAGTGGAGAAAATTGAGCTGTACGAACGGGCGTGCACCGCTTCCATAAAGCTGATATTCGATAGCACCGCCTCTTCATGCGGCGTTAACGAATCGGCCATCAATGCTGGCGCACCGGCTATGTTCTGAATAGTGTCGAGCAGCGTCAGCCCGGTAAAAACGCGGATAGTTAGCTGCTGTTCGGCGGCGTTCAACGTTTGCCAGGCCGGGATATCGTTGGAGAGCGGGACCTTTTCCGGTAGCCAGAAGTTACTGGTCAGGCGATTCCAAACCTCGAGATCTTTATCATCCTCAATCTTGTTCCAGTTGATGGCACTTACGCGCGATAATGTCATGTTGTCCTCCTTACAGCGCGCATGACACGCAACCTTCGATTTCGGTTCCTTCCAGCGCCAACTGGCGTAGTCGGATGTAGTACAGCGATTTGATGCCCTTACGCCAGGCGTAAATCTGCGCTTTGTTGATATCGCGAGTAGTGGCGGTATCGGGGAAAAAGAGCGTCAGTGAAAGCCCCTGATCGACATGCCGCGTTGCTTCAGCGTAGGTATCAATGATTTTTTGTGGACCAATCTCGTAGGCATCCTGATACAAGGCCAGATTCTCATTGGTCATAAACGGGGCAGGGTAGTAAACGCGCCCGGTTTTGCCCTCTTTGCGAATCTCCACTTTTGACACGATCGGGTGAATGCTTGATGTCGCATGGTTGATGTAGGAGATAGAACCCGTTGGCGGAACCGCTTGTAAATTCTGGTTATAAATGCCGTAGCGCATGACATCTTCACGCAGCTGCGACCACATTTCGCGCGTTGGCAGCGTAATGCCGCTGGTGGCAAACAGTGTGCGAACCTTGGCGGTTTTTGGCTGCCAGTCGCCCTGCAGATACTGGTTAAAATACTCACCGCTGGCGTAGCGGGACTGCCTGAATCCGGCAAAGGTTTTGCCGCGTTCCCGGGCGAGCTTCATCGACGTATTCAGCGCATGCCAGGTGATGGTGTAGAAATAGAGATTGGTGAAATCCAGCCCTTCAGGTGAGCCGTAGGCGATACCTTCCCGTGCCAGATACCCGTGCAGGTTCATCTGCCCAAGACCGATAGCGTGCGATGCGCTGTTCCCGGCCTCAATTGAGGGTACGCTGCGGATATGGCTCATGTCCGAAACGGCCGTTAAACCGCGAACCGCCGTTTCCACAGTGCGCCCAAAGTCTGGCGAATCCATGGTATGAGCGATATTCAACGAGCCGAGGTTGCAGGAGATATCGTGCCCTGTTTGTGCGTAATTGAGGTTTTCATCGTAGGTGGAAGCGCTGTTAACCTGCAAAATCTCCGAGCACAGGTTGCTCATATTGATACGACCGGCAATCGGATTGGCGCGATTCACCGTGTCTTCAAACATGATGTAAGGGTAGCCGGACTCGAACTGGATCTCGGCCAGCCGCTGGAAGAAATCGCGGGCGTTAATGTATTTTTTGCGCACTCGTTTGTCGGCAACCAGTTCGTCATACCGTTCAGTTACGGCGATATCACCGAATGGTTTGCCGTAAATTCGTTCCACGTCATACGGTGAAAACAGCGCCATTTGGGCATTTTCTTTGGCTAACTGGAAGGTGACATCCGGGATCACCACACCAAGCGAGAGCGTTTTGATACGGATTTTCTCGTCGGCGTTTTCACGTTTGGTATCGAGAAAACGCAAAATATCCGGATGATGCGCGTGCAGATACACCGCGCCTGCACCCTGACGCGCCCCTAATTGATTCGCATAAGAAAACGCATCCTCCAGCATTTTCATTACCGGGATCACCCCTGAGGACTGGTTCTCAATGCGCTTAATGGGCGCACCCGCCTCACGCAGGTTAGAGAGCAAAAATGCCACACCGCCGCCGCGTTTGGAGAGTTGCAGCGCCGAGTTGACCGCCCGTCCAATTGACTCCATGTTGTCTTCAATGCGTAACAGGAAGCAGGAAACCAGCTCGCCGCGTTGCTGTTTACCGCAGTTTAAAAAGGTTGGCGTGGCGGGTTGAAAACGCCCGGAGAGCATTTCATCGGTCAGTTGCAGAGCGAGCGCTTCATCGCCCTGCGCCAGCGTGAGCGCCACCATCGTTACGCGATCCTCAAAGTCTTCGAGATAGCGCTTCCCGTCGAACGTTTTCAGCGTATAGCTGGTGTAGAACTTCCATGCGCCGAGGAACGTCTGGAAACGGAATCCGCTGGCGTGGGCGTGGGCGAATAGCTTCAGCACAAACGCGCGATCGTAGCGGGCTAACACGCTGGCATCGTAATAGCCTTCATCCACCAACGTGTCCAGACGCGCCTGCTGGCTGGCAAACGCCACCGAGTTGGGGCGGACGTGGGCGGTAAAGAATGCCTCCACCGCCTGATGGTCTTTGTCGAACTGAATGCGCCCGGCCTTATCGTACAGATTCAGCATGGCGTTCAGGGCGTGATAATCCAGCGTCTGCTGTATTACACGTTCTGCGGTTGTCGTTGCCAAAATTCGCTCACTCCTTTTTGCACGTTGTCGATATCGCTTTGGGTGCCCATCAGCTCAAAGCGATAGAGCCACGGCACGCCGCATTTTTGTGAGATGACATCACCCGCGCGACCGTAGGCGTCCCCGAAATTGCGATTGCCGGAGGCGATCACTCCACGGATTAACGCCCGGTTGTGCGTATCGTTTAAAAAGCGGATCACCTGTCTCGGGACCGCGCCAGCTGTACCGCCGCCACCGTAGGAGGGCACGATTAAAATGTAAGGTTCGTCTACCCGGATCCGCTCGCGTTCGTTAAGCGGAATGCGGATGGCAGGCAGCCCCAGACGCTGCATGAAGCGGTGCGTATTTTCGGAACTGCTGGAAAAGTAGACGAGCTGACTCATGCGCTGGCCACTTGAGGAGCCGGGCGCAGACGGTTGATCATGTCCGGGCGAAATCCTGACCAACTGGTTTCCCCTGCGACCACGACCGGTAACTGACGAAAGCCTTGATCGCGCAGGCGATCCGCCATATCGGGGTGTAAATCGACGTTTACCATCTCAAAGTCAAACCCGCGGCTTTCCATCGCCCGCTTAGTGGCGTGGCACTGAACACAGTTGTTACGAGTGTAAATAACAATGCGCATGATTTGTATTTCCATCTAAAAGTAAAAGAATGACGCGATAGAGGGCGTCAGGTTGTGTGTGTCTTGATAGAGGAGATACTAGATGTAGTTTTAAAAAGATTCAACCATACAAGATATGGTAATTTTAGATTGATGATGGCCTGGGTGATGAGCGTGACGGAGGAAGTGATAGAAACTATGGCAGGTTGCCGGATGGCGTTTATGTCGCCATCCGGCAGCGCAGAATCACATGCGCATCCCTACCGCCAGACGGTTAAAGCAGTTCATCAGGCTAATAGCAAACGTCAGATCGCTAATCTCTTTCGCGCTAAAATGGTCGAGCAGCGGCAGATAAACGTCATCTTCGGCATGGGTGCTGGCTATATGGGTGACGGATTCGGCCCACGCCAGCGCTGCACGCTCCTGCTCGCTGAAGTGATGACTCACCCGCCAGCCTGCCAGCGCGTCCAGTTTGGCCTGCGCAACACCGGATTTGCGCAGCGCCTTACTGTGCATTTCCAGGCAAAAGGCGCAGCCGTTGATTTGCGAGACTCGCAGGTAAATCAGTTCCGTCAGCGTAGGTTCCAGCGCGCAGTTTTCCAGCGCTTTGCTGGCCTGAACCAAAGCGTTATAGATTTCAGGACTGAGTTCATAATAGGGCTGGCGTAACATTGTCATGGTATTTCTCCTCGTTTGGATGACCCGCAATGTAGCACTATAATGGACTGCTACAGAGAGCCATATTGTTGCCAAAAAAGCAGACCATAAATGCCACGCTATCAGCAAATCGCCCGTCAGTTAAAAAACGCCATTGAGAAAGGTGAACTAAAACCAGGCACAAGATTGCCCTCCAGTCGGACCTGGGCCCAGGAGCTGGGGGTATCACGTTCGACGGTGGAAAATGCCTATGCAGATCTGGTGGCGCAGGGCTGGCTCGCGCGACGCGGGCAGGCAGGAACATTTGTCAGTGAGCAACTGCGACCGGAAAACGCACCTGTGTCTCCCGCTATCTTCGCCGGAGAAAATCCCAGGCCGCAGCCTTTTCAGATGGGATTACCCGCACTCGATCTCTTCCCGCGGGACGTCTGGGCGCGGGTGATGGGGCGGCGTTTACGCACCCAAACGCGTTTTGACCTGGCCGTGGGCGATGTTTGCGGCGAACGGGTTTTACGTCAGGCGATTGTCGATTACCTGCGCGTCTCACGCAGTATTGAGTGCCAGCCGGAGCAGATTTTTATTACTTCAGGTTACGCGGCATCAATGACGTTAATCCTGCGCGCTCTGTCTCAACCCGGTGAGGGGATGTGGGTCGAAGATCCTGGCTTTCCGTTGATTCACCCCGTGGTGGCTCAGGAGCGCATTGAGCTGATGCCGGTGTCGGTTGATGCCGATGGTCTGGATGTCTGTGCTGGGATCCGTGACTACCCGCAGGCGCGTTTTGTGCTGCTCACACCCGCACACCAAAGTCCGCTGGGCGTCGCCCTGTCATTAGACCGTCGCCACCAACTGCTTGAATGGGCGACTCGGGCGCAGGCGTGGATCATTGAAGATGATTACGACAGTGAATTTCGCTACCACGGTAAACCGTTGCCGCCGCTAAAAAGTCTGGATGCGCCCCAGCGGGTGATTTATGCCGGAACGTTCAGCAAATCGATGTTTCCGGCTTTGCGCACGGCATGGCTGGTGGTACCCCTGACTCAGGTCGAACATTTTCGTCAGCAGGCGGCGCTAACGGCCTGTAGCGTTCCGGTTTTATGGCAGCAAACGCTGGCGGATTTTATGCAAGATGGCCACTTCTGGCGGCACTTAAAACGTATGCGCCAGAATTATGCCCTGCGACGTCAATGGATGGAAAACGCGCTGAGCGAACAAGGATTTAACGTCATTCCTCAGGAAGGAGGGATTCAGCTGGTGATAACTGTCGACGGAGATGATGTTGCGCTAGTGCGCAAAGCGAATCAGGCCGGGCTGGCGGTTCAGGCGTTAAGCCGCTGGCGAATAACTTCAGCAGGAAAGGGGGGAATATTGTTGTCGTTTACCAACATCAGCTCGGTGGAAATGGCGCAGCAGGCGGCGTATCAACTGCGGATGTCGCTGACATAATTCTGCGCGGTTCTTAAGATATTCGTCCCACCATCGCCACTCGTTTATGGACTTTTCTGAAAGCGTTGCTAATGCTGAATCAGGTAAGGTAAGCCCGCAGTAAAAAAGATAACGAGGAAAAATATATGTATTTACGACCTGATGAGGTGGCGCGCGTACTTGAAAAAGTGGGCTTTACCGTCGATGTAGTGACGCAAAAAACGTACGGCTATCGTCGTGGCGAAAATTATGTGTACGTTAACCGTGAAGCACGTATGGGACGTACCGCATTAGTTATCCATCCCACGCTAAAAGAGCGCAGCTCTTCGCTGGCGGAACCTGCGACGGATATTAAAACCTGCGATCACTACCAGCAATTCCCGCTATATTTAGCCGGAGAGACTCACGAACATTATGGTATTCCGCACGGCTTCAGTTCGCGAATTGCGCTTGAGCGTTATCTGAGTGGGTTGTTTGGCGACGTTAGTTCAAACTAATAATGCGACTGGCAGGGCCAGTCGCGAAGAGATCTGTCAGGCTTTAGCCTGGTGATAGCTGCTGACCTTAAACAGGCGGCGGCAATAATCAAGAAAGTAGCCATAGACCGCGCCCATCAGCATTGATACAACGATGTTCGAACTTACTGCAGCCGTAATCTGGTGCCAGTCGGCGCCAACCGTCAAAAGAATAATCATATACACTGGTGACTGGAAGGTGACATAAGCCAGCACGTCCGCCAGATTTTTCCCCCATCCTGCCTGCGTGGCTTTACGCGCCGCGCGCATAAACAAATCGCGATACATGCCGTATGGCCACGCGATCAGGATGTTGACGGGGATAGCCACCAGTCTGGAGTACAGAGACTGTTCGAAGCTCATTCCTGAAAGGAATATTTCGATCAACATGTTCACGACAGAACAATAAACAACCATCGCGAACGTGTCTGCTACTGCATGACGCAAGCGTGACTGCGGAGAGAACATGTTAATGCTCCTTGTAAAAAGGGAAAAAAAGGTTTTGAATACCTTCTTGCTAGTGATTTGTCTTGCTGCTTTCGCGTTTGAATAGGATATCTGCCTGGATAATAACTAGCAACTAGCTTAAAATTTTTATTTATTACCTTTTTGTCGATAAAATGCTCTGCAATGGTTTGTTTTTTGTTCGTTTTGGTATTTTCGTTGCTGATTTAATTAAAGGCATTTTAGATCAATGGGTTATGGAAACTTGTTTTTCTGAATTTTTTGCGCTCCTTTTCTCAATGTTGACTAATGTGCAATATGTATACGCACCGGCTCCGCGCGATGTTGTGGCCTGTTTCTCGACTGATACCCTGAGACTCCTTGCAGGTATATTTATAGCGACTAGCAGAGGAATAGAATATATCGCATAGGCGATATCAAAATGGATGCAATAAATACACGAATTAGCTTTTTTGATTAGTAATATGCGAATAAATTAGACTGGAAATATAATAAGCAGTTGCATACAATATTTAGGGTAATACCGTTTTTATGTTTTACGTTAAAGAGGTTTTGTTAATATGAGTTCAATGTTAAAAAACTTAAATAATATCCGCTCGCTGCGTGCAATGGCTCGTGAATTTTCCGTTGATGTGCTGGAAGATATGCTTGAAAAATTCAGGGTAGTGACCAAAGAACGCCGCGATGAAGAAGAACAACTACAGCGCCAACGTGCAGAACAGCAGGAAAAAATTAATACTTTGCTGGCGCTGATGCAGGCAGACGGGATCAATCCGGAAGAGCTACTGAGCATGACGCCTGCGACGGCAGGTTCAGTTAAAAAACGTCAGCCGCGCCCGGCGAAATATCGTTTTACCGATCTCAATGGTGAAACAAAAACATGGACCGGACAAGGTCGCACACCGAAGCCAATTGCCCAGGCACTGGCTGCCGGTAAATCTCTTGATGACTTTTTGATCTGATTATTAATGCGGTGAGGGCGACCTCACCGCTTATTTTCAGCAAACGCCAAAATCACCCTCTTCGGTATATCGCGTCACGTCAGCTGCTTTCAGCGTGAATTTTTCGCCGCTTTCATTACTGGCGTGTACCGCCACAATGTGATCGCCATTGACTTCGACAACTTTCAGTTTAGGTCCACCCATGCGTGGTTGAACCAGATCGCCAGGTTTAAACATATTGCTCTCCTTTATTTATCGCAGAACTCACCATAGATCACGTCAATCAGCGGGTACAGTGCAGTTTCAATGATTACCGCTTAATGAGTACGTCGGTTCCAGGGCATGATATCCAGCAATCGCGCCATGCCGCAAAAGCCGGTCACGCCAGCGAGTATTAGCCCGGCGCCCACAAAACCGCTCAGCAGGAAGAAGGCGCTGCTAACGGTGTAGCCCAGAATGACGCCGAGTAAGGCAAGGCTGCCGGCGGCTATCTGCACCTGGCGCATCAGTGGTAACGGTTGTGAACGATCTTTTGCCACCGGAAAACCTGCGGCTTTCCAGCCGTCAATGCCACCTTCCAACAACCAGACCTGCGCAGGCGCGGCAATAGCGTTCAGTTTTGTCGCCGCGTTTTGTGTACGTTTGCCTGACTGGCAGTGAAAAATCACCTGCCCGGCGCGTAAATTCGCAGGCAGCGATCCCTGCTCTAGCGTAGATAATGGTACCAGATGCGCCTCCGGAATATGCTCGTACAGATACTCGTCAGCATCGCGGATATCAATCAGTTTTGCGCCTTGTGCGACCAGCGTCTGCGCCTCGCGCGGGGAAATCGTCCCAATGGTCATGATGGCTCCTTATGGGCAATACAGTGTTTTTAATGTGGCGATCAGTGAATTCACGGCCGCATTTTTGATGGAGTACAGGATGCGCTGGGCATCGCGTTGGCTGTCTATCAGGCCCTCTTCACGCATACGCGCCAGATGCTGCGAAGTGGCGGAAGGACTCAGGCCGGTAACACGGGCTAATTCGCCCGCGCTGGTACCGGGTGAGCCGCAGAGCATGCACAAAATCAGCAACCTTTTCGGGTTACTCATCGCTTTTAGCAGGGCGGCAGCCTGCTCAGCGCTGGCCTGGAGTTGTTCAAGTTCAGTCATATGTATTTAAGTATATTCTAAATTAAGCTTATTCTAAAATAAACGGTCAACGTACGCCAGCGTAAAGAGCGTAAAGGAGGGTAAAACAGCAGGGGAAGGCTGGCAGAGTTAGGTACACTGACTATGCTTAGAGATAAAATCTCTTTTTAAACAATGAGTAACTTTTTGCTTGTATGGAGTGTGTATGGGTTTCTGGAGAATCGTTTTTACTATTATTCTGCCCCCGCTTGGCGTGCTGCTGGGGAAGGGGTTCGGCTGGGCATTTATCCTCAATATTGTTCTGACGCTGCTGGGCTACATCCCGGGTCTGATCCACGCCTTCTGGATACAAACGCGTAACTAATTACTTTTCTACTACGGCGCTCTGGCGCCGTTTTCTTTGCGCTCCTTTCTCCTCTGCTACACTTCCTGGTGTTGATTGTTAACTACCGAGGTGGATATGGGACTCTTTAATTTTGTAAAAGATGCGGGTGAAAAACTGTGGGATGCGGTTACTGGCAACCATGACACTGCCGATCTGGCAAAAAAGGTACAGGAACACCTGAACAAAACGGGCATCCCGGATGCGGATAAAGTGAACGTCCAAATTAACGAAGGTAAAGCCACCGTTTCTGGCGATGGATTAAGTCAGGAAGCGAAAGAAAAAATCTTGATTGCGATTGGTAATATCTCTGGTATTGCCAGCGTCGACGATCAGGTAAAAACTTCTGCGCCGGCGAGTGAAAGCCAGTTTTATACCGTAAAATCAGGAGATACCCTGAGCGCTATTGCCAAACAGGTATACGGTAACGCCAACCTGTATAACCAGATATTTGAAGCGAATAAACCGATGCTGAAAAGCCCGGATAAAATTTATCCAGGGCAGGTTTTGCGTATTCCAGAACAATAAGAAAGTTCAGGCTTATTGCGCCAGCAATTTGCCGGACATCGCTTGTTGAATAATCGGAATGGGCGTCAGCAGGTGCTGGCGCATTAATTCGCTGGCACGTGCAGCATCGCGTGCCAGAATTGCTTCGGTCAGCGTTTGGTGCTGATCGTGTTTATCTTCCAACATCTCCACCGACAGCACCGTCTTTCGCAGCCAGATAAACCGGTAGCGCGCCGCCAAATCGAATAGCCGTTCGCGCATTTGCAGCAGATACTGTGAACCGCAGCCAGCGACAATTGCCGAGTGAAAAGCCTGATGGCGCTGATCCCACTCGTCGAGCATCTGTTCACTGGCGTCAACGGCTTCAAGCTTGCCGAGCATATGCGCCCGCGCCAGGATTTCAGCTTCCCAGGCGTCGCCGCCGCGTTCAATGGCCAGCGCGACCAGCATGGCTTCCATATTTGCGCGGGCATCGAAAATATCGAGCAACTCCTGTTCGGACATTGGGGCGACACGATACCCTTTCTGATTGACCACCGTGACCAGCCGCTCGGCAACCAACTGCGAAAGCGCTTCGCGTAACGGTCCCACGCCAAGCTCATAGCGTGAGGTCAGCAGGCTCATACGCAGTTTTTCATCAGGCTGATACACACCGCGGATGATGTCGTTTTTCAGCCAGCGGTATCCATCAATGGCCGTCGGTTGGGGAATGGCGGTCATGGTCTTACTCCTGAACGGTTTTCCCGGCCTGCGCCGGGAAAAGGTTTAATGCGTATTTTGCAACGGTGCTTTTTGCCACGATAGCAGTTTTTTCCAGCGTGACATAATAGGCACGGTGCAAATAATTCCTATGGCTAACAACCCGGTAGAGATAACTTCCAGTTGTTGAGCCGGGCGAAAGAGCATCACCACCAGCACAAAGATAATAAAGGCGATTACCAGCCAGGTAAGCCACGGATAGAGCCACATTTTCAGTTTAATTTCACCGCCTCGCGCCAGCAGGATTTTGCGCATCCGCAGTTGGGAAATTGCAATCACCAGATAAACCAGCAGGGCGATGGCGCCGGAGCTGTCGATCAGGAATTTGAACACCTTGGCCGGGGCGTAATAGTTGACCACCACGGTGAGGAACGCGGCACCCGTAGACAGCAACACCGCCACATAAGGCGTTTTACTCCGGTTCGTTTTACCCATAAAGGCGGGAGCATCGCCACGACGGCTCAGGGAGTAAAGCATACGCGAGGACGTATACAGCGCGGAGTTCAGACAACTGGTTACCGACAGCAATATGACACAGTCCATGATCAGCTTCGCGTGTGGGATATGCAGTAACTCCAGCACCGAGCGATAAGAGCCCACCTCTTTCAGTCCCGGCATGTTCCACGGAATCAGCGCGACGACCACGAAAATAGAGCACAGATAGAAGATGGAGATACGCCAGATAACCGAGTTGGTGGCGCGGACGATGTGCTTATCCGGGGTATCGGACTCGGCGGCGGCGATGGTAACAATCTCTGCGCCCATAAAGGAGAACATGGTGATTAGCATCGCGCTGATCACCGCGCCAAAGCCATTGGGCATGAAGCCGCCCTGATCCCACAGGCGCGAAACTCCGCTGACCTCGGCATAGGGGTAGAAACCGCTAATCGCCACCGCGCCGAGAGTGATAAACGCCAGAATGGCAATCACTTTGCACAGCGCCAGCCAGAACTCGAACTCACCGTAATTTTTGACGCTCAGCAAATTACTGCCGGTTAATGCCAACGTGATAACCAGAGAAAACAGCCAGATAGGAATGCCTGGAACCCAGGAGTGCAGAATGATGGCGGCAATATTCGCTTCCAGCGGGATAACCAACACCCAGAACCACCAGTACAGCCAGCCGATGGTATAACCCGCCCACGGGCCAATGGCCTTATCGGCGTAGGTGGAAAAGGAACCGGTATCCGGGGTGGCAACGGCCATTTCGGCCAGCATGCGCATAATCATCACCACCAGCAATCCGGCGAACAGATAGGCCAGTAATACTGCGGGACCGGCTTCTGCAATCGCCACGCTTGAACCCACAAACAAACTTGCGCCGATAACCCCGGCAATAGACAGCATGGTGACGTGGCGTGATTTCAGCCCGCCCCCTAAATCATGTGATTGTGACACTTGCCCCATCTGTTAAACCTCTCGAAAGTATTTCACTTGGGAGAGCACCCCGGCATTCCCGCGCCGGGGCACGCGTATTTATTGTTATTGACCCTGTCAGCCGGATGGCGGCTCCGCCTTATCCGGCCTGAGGATTGCGTTTTTTATTGGTCGAATGCGGTGTTAACCCTGCTTCGCTTCGGCAAAACACTGAGCGATAATGTCCAGCCCCTGGCGGATTTGGGCATCTTCAATGGTCAGTGGGACAAGAATGCGCAGTACGTTGTAGTAAGGTCCGCAGGAGAGCAGGATCAGCCCTTTATCGCGCGCACGCGCGACGATTTCCGCGGTCAGTTTGGCGTCTGGTTTCATGTGATCGCCGTCTTCAAATAGTTCGATTGCGATCATCGCTCCCAGCCCGCGTACATCGCCAATCTCGCGGTGGGTTTCCGCGATAGCCAGCAGGCCTTCGCGCAGGGTTTGCCCCAGGTCGTTGGCTTTTTGCAGCAGATTTTCCTGTTCGAAAATATTCAGTACCGCCAGGGCGGCGGCACAGGCAATCGGGTTACCGGCATAGGTACCGCCCAGACCGCCCGGTGGGATAGCGTCCATGACTTCGGCGCGCCCGGTCACTCCCGCCAGCGGGAAGCCACCAGCAATAGATTTGGCAAAGGTGGTGAGATCGGGCGCAACGCCCATCTGCTCCATAGCGAACAGCGTACCGGTACGGCCTGCGCCGCTCTGTACTTCATCGGCAATCAGCATGATGCCGTGCTCGTCACAAATGGCGCGCAGACGTTGCATAAAAGCAGGAGAGGCGGCGTAAAAACCACCTTCGCCCTGGACGGGCTCAATCACGATGGCGGCAACGTCTTCCGGAGCGGCATCATTTTTGAAGATACGGTGAATGCTGGCGATAGCATCGTCTTCACTGATGCCGTGCAGCGGGCAAGGATAAAGCGCACGGTACACGTGGCCCGGCATCAACCCCATTCCTGCAGAGTACGGGTTTACTTTCCCGGTCAGCGACAGGGTGTAGTGGGTTCGACCGTGGTAAGCACCGCTGAAGGCGATAGTGCCGGTTCGTTTGGTGGCAGCGCGGGCGATTTTCACCGCGTTTTCCACCGCTTCCGAGCCGGTTGTCACCAGCAGGGTTTTTTTGGCGAAATCGCCCGGCACTTTCTTATTCATGATTTCGCACAGCTCCAGGTACGGCTCATAGGCCAGCACCTGGAAACAGGTATGGGACAGCTTTTTCAACTGTGCTTCTACCGCAGAGACGATCTGCGGGTGCAGGTGGCCGGTGTTCAGCACCGCAATACCGCCAGCAAAATCGAGGAATTCACGGCCTTCAACGTCCCAGACTCGACAGTTTTCTGCACGCTCGGCAAAAATAGGGTGGATTTGTCCTACGCCACGGGGAACGGCGTTGCTGCGACGTTGCATAAGTTCTTTGTTGGTGCTCATCAGGTGTTCTCCAGTATTTATTTTATTAAAGGCCGATGCACATATATTTGATTTCTAAGTAGTCTTCGATGCCGTATTTCGATCCTTCACGGCCAAGACCGGAGGCTTTGATTCCCCCAAACGGGGCGACTTCGTTGGAGATAATGCCGGTGTTAATCCCGACAATGCCGTATTCCAGCGCTTCGCCAACGCGAAAGACGCGGCTCAAATCACGGGCGTAGAAATAGGCGGCCAGACCAAACTCAGTGTCATTAGCCTGAGCGATGACGTCAGCCTCGTCCTTAAACCGGAACAGCGGAGCCAGCGGGCCGAACGTCTCTTCTTTGGCGACCTTCGCGTTGTCAGGCACATCCACCAAAATGGTGGGCTGGAAGAAGTTGCCGCCGAGTGCGTGAGGTTTGCCACCCGCGATAATGCGCGCGCCTTTATCCAGAGCATCGGCGATGTGTTCCTGCACTTTGGCTACCGCTTTCTCGTCGATCAGCGGCCCGGTGGTGACGTCAGGCTGCAGACCATCACCGAGGTGCAGTTTGCTCACTGCCTGCTGGAGTTTTTCGGCAAAACGCTCATACACGCCGTCCTGCACGTACAGGCGGTTGGCGCAGACACAGGTTTGGCCAGCGTTACGGAACTTTGATGCCAGTGCGCCTTCCACGGCTTTATCAAGATCGGCATCGTCAAAGACGATAAACGGCGCATTGCCGCCCAGCTCCAGCGACACTTTTTTGATGTCTTTGGCGCACTGCTGCATTAACTGACGGCCAATTTCGGTTGAGCCGGTAAATGACAGCTTGCGTACCAGCGGGTTGCCAGTCAGCTCGTTGCCGACCGCGCTCGCTGAACCGGTCACCACACTGAAAACGCCTGCCGGGATCCCGGCGCGATTGGCAAGCTCTGCCAGCGCCAGTGCGGAGTAGGGGGTCTGGCTGGCCGGTTTAAGCACCATTGTGCAACCAGCCGCCAGCGCCGGACCGGCTTTGCGGGTAATCATCGCCGCGGGGAAGTTCCACGGCGTAATCGCGGCGGTAACGCCGATCGGCTGTTTGATGACGATTAGGCGTTTGTCGGCCTGGTGGCCGGGGATTGTATCGCCATAGATACGTTTGCCCTCTTCGGCAAACCACTCAATAAAGGAAGCGGCATAGGTGATTTCACCTTTGGCTTCTGCCAGCGGTTTACCCTGTTCCAGGGTCATCAGACGGGCGAGATCGTCCTGATGCTCAATCATCAGGTTGAACCAGCGGCGCAGGATGTTGGCCCGCTCTTTGGCGGTCAGCGCACGCCAGGCGGGCAGAGCGCGGTTAGCGGCGTTAATCGCTTCGCGGGTTTCATCCGCCCCCATTTTCGGTACGCTACCTAATTGCTGACCGTTGGCGGGGTTGGTCACCGCGATGGTCTCGCCGCTGTTGGCGTCACGCCAGTTGCCGTCGATCAGTGCCTGCTGGCGAAATAAGGTTGGATCGTTAAGTTGCATAATTGCGTCCTGTCTAAATCGTTTTAACGGGTGAATGCGGCGTGTAATGTTTCCACGCTACGTGCCGCACACAGCGTGCGTCCGGGATTACTCTGGTTCTCCAGCAGCGCATGAACTTTGCTGACAATATGCGCGCCGATAGGGATCGCCGACGTTGCTGCCGGAGAAGGCGCGTTACAGGTGTGAATTGAGCGTGGCGTGGTGACAAACAGGAAATCGTCGATTAGCTTGCCGTCCGGTGATACAGCCTGTGCCCGCACGCCTGCAGGCCAGGGCTGCAGATCCTTGAGCGTCAGACTCGGGCAGTACTTTTGTACCAGCCGCAGATAACCGCTTTTGCACAGCGAATTCTTCATTTCGCCAAGTCCTGAGCGCAGGTTGTTTTGCAGCACGCGACGAATGCCGGAAGAGCTGAGGATCTCCAGCGTATCGCTGAGCGAGAAGTCGCGTTTACGGTAGCCTTCACGTTTAAATGCCAGTACCGCGTTGGGGCCCACGGTGACGCTGCCGTCAATCATCCGGGTCAGATGAACGCCGAGAAACGGCATCGCCGGGTCGGGGATGGGGTAGATCAGATGGTTGACTATCTGGTTATGTTCTGACGCCAGACGGAAATATTCGCCACGGAACGGACAGATGATAAAGCCGGGTTCAACGCCGAGCATTTTCACTAGTCGGTCCGCCATCAGGCCAGAGCAGCTAATCAGCGTCGCTCCCTCAAATTCCTGACCCTGACGGGTATGTACGACAACGCCCGCAGCGTGCTCTTTTAGCGCGCTGACCTCAGCGTTGTAGATAATCTCACCGCCTTTGGCCTGAAATATCTTCGCCATCGCGGCGGTGACTTCGCGGTAGCTGACGATCCCGCTCGACGGAACAAAAATACCGCCCAGCCCGGTGATGTTGGGTTCACGCTCGCGAAGCTCCTGCGCATTCAGCCATTCGCGCTCAAGGCCGTTAGCGGCGGTGCGATCCCACAGCGCGCGCATGCGCTCCATTTCCAGATCGGAGGTGGCAACCAGCATTTTTCCGCAGACGTCGTAGCGGATGCCGTTTTGGTCGCAAAAGGCTTTTGTGGCGCGATTTCCGGCCAGGCAAAACTGCGCCTTCAGGCTGCCGGGGGTGTAATAGACCCCGGCATGAATTACGCCGCTGTTGTGGCCCGTCTGGTGACAGGCCGGGCCGGACTCTTTTTCCAGCAGCGCGATTCTGGCGTCCGGATAGACATCAATCAGCTGCATGGCGGTCGACATGCCGATAATGCCGCCGCCAATAATCACAAAATCATACATCCGCTTTATTCCTTCGCGCTTACTGATGGGTCTGGTAGTGGTTTGTCGCATAAGCGAAATAACCACGCTGGCGCATCAGTTCGCGGCGCAGGTCAGGATGCGAGGTGAAGCGATCGCGACCGTGCAACCAGAACAGGTTGTTGATTAGCAGGAATTTACCGACTGAAACCGGAACGGAAATAATGGCCTTGCTGGTTTCCAACGCATCGGACAAATCGCTCAGCCAGACGCCTTCTTCATAATCTTTAGGCTGGACGAACTGGTCGATGTAGCGCATCACCGGGCGGCCCTGCTGGTCAACGTCAAACACCGGATGGAACACTTCCTGGCTGACGTTTTTGCTTGGCGGTGCGGCAAAGCGCATGGCGCGACGCGCCAGCGGGTGGGTAAAGTACTGATCCAGATGTTCCCAGTCGTCGAGGTGCAGCAGCAGCGAGTTACCGCCGGTCATGTTCTGCTCGTCAATCTTCATCATCAGCACATAGTCGGTGATTTCTTCGAGGTAGGTTCCGTCGTTATGCAGCTCCATAACACGGTGCGGCTGGCGCAGATAGCTGTCTGAGTTATCAACGTTTTTCACCACAAAACGGGCATAGTATTGACCGCTCATCGCATCAAAATTGGAGCGCCCGATAAGATGCGCTACCGCCGTCGCCAGCTTGACCATCTCTTCAGCCTGTGCCACATCATCTACGCCAACAGCGTTGATCAGCAGTGCGCCTTCGGCACGATCGAGCAACGTTTTCAGCAGCAAAGGCTGCAACTGATTGCCGCACAGGTCGTCGAGGATCTTGCCCACTTTGAAGCGCAGGAAGGATTTATATTCCAGTGCCTGCACTGGCCACTGCGCTACGGCTTTCAGAAATTGCTCAGTGGTCTCAGCGGAAAAAGTCAGCTCCAGCAGGCGTGGGGACTGGGCTGATGGTTTCAACGTGAAACCGCTGTAGTGCTGGGCTGGATCATCAGCGTTCGGTTTTACGGCAGTCAGTGCGTTCATCAAATCGTTCCTCTCAGTAGATTGTCAGGGAGATATGGCGCAGCTCGTTTCGTAGCCATAAATTAAAAATATCTACATTTTTGAAAAACGCGCACAGAATTGGCTTGTTTGTTTATTATTTGTGATCAAAAACAACAATTATTTAACATTATAAAAAGTAAGTATTTAGAGGCTGGATGGATACTGAGTGGCTATTTCAGGGGCGAACCCCCCTGATTTTAAAGAAGAATATAAGGTGTATTAATGTTCAAGTGCGATGGCGCAGACGTGTTCAACATGAGTCAGATCGTGGTATAAGTCGGGCAAGGTCATCTTTTTACGTATTACGATTTTGAGATTAACCTCAATTTTGCCCTTCTTGATATCCCTGATCGTGATGTTTTCAATAATGTTTTTCTGTTGATGAATGCGGGTTATCAGATTTTCGAGAGCGTCGCGTTGATCAAGAATAACCCGCACTTTTACTTTTCCGGGAAACTGGTTTCTGGTCTGTAAGAAAATAATGAATGGGCTTAGTTTGATGGCGAGTAAAAATAAAGCCGTGGCAAAAAAAGCATGAAAATAAAAACCGGCTCCACAGGTGATTCCCACCCCTGCAGATGCCCAGACAATTGCTGCAGTAGTAAGACCAGAGATAGCATCGTCATGTCGGTGCAGAATGACTCCCGCACCGAGAAAACCAACGCCGCTGATAATCTGGGCCGCCAGGCGCATAGGATCGCTACGGATATTCATCGAAATTTCAGCATAGTATTCAGCAGATTGTATTGATACGACAGTTAACACGCAGCTGGCTACGGATAAAATAACGCAGGTTTTGAAGCCGACCGGTTTCCCTTTCGATTCCCTTTCCAGGCCAATAATGCCACCCAGAATAAATGCAATGCTGATTTTGATGATCGTAGTTAAAGGCAACAATCCTTGCTCATTGATGATGGCGGCCAGATTATTCATGCAATTACCTTAATGAGAGAGTCTTTAACGATCAGGAGTTTGCTTTTTTCAATGTGAGGTCCGTTTTGCGTTTGGAAATATCGTCCCGGAAGAAAATCAGGAAGAATACGCTGACCACTGCGGCAACGCCTGCTGAAACTAGCCAGAATGTTTCCCATTGTGGTAACGACTCTGGACCTTGTTCCGTCACGGTGTTATTAAAGATTTGCCCGCATACGGTAGAAGCAAATAGCAGACCAACGCCGTTGGAGACGATAAATCGCAAGCTTTGGGCTTGTGCTTTGATCTCTGGCGCGGCTTTACGGTCAACATAAATGTCGCCCACGGTAAAGAAAAAGTCCCAGCAGAATCCTTGTAACATCAGGCCGATCAGCACAAACATCATGTTGGCATCCAGCGAAGCATTAGCAAATAATAGTGTGCGGATAATCCAGCAAACGGCGCCTAACATTAGAGTTATTTTGAAGCCAGCTTTCAGTAAGAAGAATGACAGCAGGAACATGAAAATGACTTCACAGGCGATGCCAACCTGCATCATTGAAGCGGCGTTATCGAATCCAAGCGCTTTTAAAAAGACCGGGATATAGGCGGAATAAGCCGTTTTGGGGATCATCAGGACAAAAATACTGAGCATCAAAACTGAGAAACTACGGTCTTTGAAGAGCGCCAGAGCGTCCAGACATAACAGATCGCGAAGCGTAAACACGCTTCCTTTTGCTTTCGGTGGGGTGTTTGGCAACGTAAAACAGTACAGGCCGAGAACGACACCTGAGGCCGACGCAATATACCAGGTGATGGTATTTCCAGAATAACCCATTTCACCAATGATAAAGCCGATGACCATAAAGCCAAATGTGCCGAATACACGAATAAATGGGAAGTATTTTACCCCGTTAATGTGGCTGAAACTGATACTGTTAGCCAGCGCAGTTGTAGGATAAAACAGCAGACCAACCAGGAAAATCATGGTCAACGTCATACCTGTGTTGTGTGCCTCAATAAATTGTGGAACAAACAACAGTACACCAGCATTAATTAAATGCAGGATCGCCATGACTTTTTGTGACGAAAAGAAGCGGTCGGCGACCATGCCAATAAATAGCGGGGAAAGAATAGTCGCCAGGCCAAGCAAGGCATAGGATGAGCCAATAATTGTTGCCATACCATAGGTGCTCAATACCAGCCCCATGGTCATATTCCAGGCACCCTGCATGAAATATTGTATGAACATCATAATCAACAGGCGTGGTGTTTTATTAAGGTCCATATTGCATATCCTTATTGATTGATGCTCAGGTTAAGCCCGTCCCAGGCGACAAGAATGTTTTCTTTGTCGCATGCCGCAATGAGATCGTCGTGCAGCAGACCTCCGCTGTGTGAAATATGCGAGACGATAAGTTGGCTATTTTTCTCAAGGCAACCCAGTTCCGCAAGCCTGTCTCTGGCGGCGAAGACTGTTTCCAGACTCATGTGGTTATTAGTACGATTATCACCATTAAAACCGTAGGTGCATTCCAGGACAGCCAGATCGATTTTTTTCCCTTTCAACCACTGCCATGTGAGCTCAGGAAACCAGCCTGAATCATGTCCGTAGAAAATGGACTGACCTTCCTTTTCGATAAACCAGGTATAACAAAGCTCCCACTTGGCATGGTTAGCCAGTAGTGGAGTGATGCGGTATCCGCGAGTTTCAACGGTCACGAAGGGAACCAGACAATGAAAAGCAAATCTTTCAGCGCTGTAGCCCGGTAACACTTGGGCGGCACCGTTAATTGCACGGTCATTACCAAAAATGTGCAACGGATGAGTAATCTCAAATCCGTACCCTTCCATCCGGCTAAAAAGATCGCCGACGTTGAAATGATCGGGGTGAGTATGTGTGAACAATAGCGATCTGATCTCTGTTGCATCCAGGCCATCTCGCAGCAGTTGCTGGCTGAATTCAGGCGCGACGTCAATGAGCAGTTCATCGTCGATAATGGCTGAAGAGTGTGTGCGTAAGTCTTTGCCTTTACGAATGCGGGCTTGCTGGCAGTGCTCACAACGGCAAAAAGGATTGGGGATCCCTTCAGATGCAGCGGTTCCCAGAAAATGAATCTTCATGTTTCCCTCTTAATGACAAATGTGATTGTTGTTTTTTTAAGCACTAATGTAATGAAACGTAATTGGAACGTGTCAATTATGATTCCGGCGTTTTATATGAACAATGATCTTTTGCTTTAGAAGTGATCCTCTTCAAATATTATAAAATTTATATATGTATTTCATCGTGTTAAGAATTTAATGTCATGAGTTTTGTCTATGAATAGCGTCAGGCTTTTATTTTGACATGCTTATAAAATGCACTTTTTAGTTTTGTAACGTTCAAATTCATGTGCTGGAGATAGTTTCCTGATGAGTGCCGTGCTAGCATCAAAGCATCAGGGGAAGGATGTAAAAATGCCAACTATCAAAGACATAGCAAGAATTGCCGGTGTGTCGCATGGGACTGTTTCGAATGTGCTCAATGGCAGAGGGAATGTAAGCGTCGAGAAAATTGAAGCGGTTCAACGTGCAGCCCGAGAAGTTGGCTATCAGTTGAATGCGCAGGCGCAATCGTTGAGAGCCAGCAAAAGTCAGGGAGTGGCATTGATTCTGCCCGACATCAATGCCGAGCAGTATTTTCAACTCTATCGGGGATTGCATCAGGTCTGGCAGCCTTCATTAAGCGAACCGATTGACCTTTACCTGACCAATGATCTGCCCAATCTTGAGCTGGAGATCCTGCAAACGCTGGCGGCAAAGTCTTACCAGGCCATTGTCTCAGTCAGTTGCCTGAATGACAGTCAGCCCTATTACGACTTGCTCAGACTCTCTCCGGAGAATGTTCTGTTTGCCTATCGCCAGCCTGTCGGCGCAGTTTGTTATTTTAGCCTTGATTATGTGACTGCAGGCGAAGAAATAGCGAGAAGGGCGCTGGCACAGCAGCCGGGCCATATTGGCGTTTTCTGTGAACGTCTGGAATTTTCCCACAGCGCGCGCTTCACTCAAGCGATACAGGAAACCTGCCGGGAATTAAGTCCGCTTACAAAGCTGACGATTTTACCTGCACATGCCAGTGAAGCTAACACCGTCGCTTTTGACTTTTTTCGTGGGGCAATTCCCGATCTGTTTATTGTCCAGGACTCTGAGAGAACGCGAGCACTAACGCAAGCAGCCTGGTTTGGTAGCTCCCAGTCCTGCCCGCCGATATTGCAACTGAGTGATAATCTTCCTGCATCTTTCGACGGGATCACAAGCTACCAGATGGATTATGGTCGTTTGGGGACAACTATTGCCTCCAGTATTCGCCAGCCCAAAAGTAAAGAAAAGCATCGTATTCTGACGAATTGCGGTTTTTCCTGGAATGGTCAGTACGTGCCGCCGCCTGAGAAAGAGGCGACGCTGAATATGTTAATTTTACCGAGTCCTTCGACTGATGCGTTGAAGAAACTATTACCCCATTTTTATCGCCAGACCGGTATTAAGGTAAATCTTGCGGTTTATCCCTATGATGAAGTTTTTGAAATTCTCTCCCATCTTCATCTACATCCTTATTACGATTTACTGCGAATCGATATGGCGTGTTTTCCCTGGTTTGCAGAGAAAGCACTATTACCGCTGGAGTCCGTCTCTTCTGAGCTTCCGTTACTGCTGGAACACTTCTCTGAGCAAATTCAACAGCACTTCAGCATAGTAAATGGGACGGCATGGGCAATACCTTTTGATGCCAGTATGCAGCTTCTGTTTTATCGACGAGATCTGTTTGAAGATGCGACGATTAAACGGATGTTTTATGAAGCAACGGGAAAAGAGTTAACGCTTCCAGAGAGCTTTGCGCAATTTGATGAGATAGCGGCTTTCTTTAGTCAATTACATCAGCCAGAAAATAAACAGCGCCCGATGGGAACGGCGGTGACGCTAGGAAGCTCAGGGCTTATCGCTACTGAGTATCTGCTGCGTTACTACGCGCTCGGTGGGCGTTTGGTGCGTGAAGGCGAGCCGGTACAACTCGAGCCTTCACTTGCCACTGCTGCACTCGAACAATATCTACAACAACTTTCTATCGCCGTGAACCTGCCCGGAGAGTGGTGGAGTGACGCGGTAAAACAGTTTGAGCGTGGAAATCTTGCCATGCTGATCATGTATCTCAATTTGTTTAACGATGTGGCGCACACCGCCATAGCTCCCACAATTGGCTATGCGCCCGTTCCGGGGCAACTTCCACAATTGGGTGGCGGCTCCATCGGAATGTCCCGCTACAGTAAAAAGAAAAAACAGGTTGAGCAGTTCTTTCATTGGCTCTATTCCGATGAAATTGCCCGGCATCTGGTTCTGCTGGGAGGGAATAGCGCCTGGTCTGGAATATGTCACGACCAAAACGTTCTCAATCTCTACCCGTGGTTTAATTTATTGAATGAAAAAGGTATGACGGGAATAAGGGAGTCTGAGGGAAGTAAAGGTGAACCTTTCAACCTGCGCCAGGCAGAGATTATTATCGGGCAAGGTGTGACGAATGCGATTAACGGCATTATGGATGTCATCCAGGCCGTGGAATATATCAATGCGCGAATAAGAAACGAAACGGGTGCCTGAAAATAGGCAGCGCCTCGCCTCTTACTGATGACGTAAGAGGCGAGGTAATGCTTTGATCAGTAACCGACTTTATAAATGCGCCCGGTTTGGATGCCTTCCACGCTGCGGCGATAGGCATTGGCAACGGTAGCGGCGGGGACGCTTTCAAAGCCTGGGAAGAAACCATCGTATGCTTCGGCGGATTCACTGAGTACGGTTGGGCTTATCAGGTTTATGCGCTGACCACGACCTAGCTCACAGGCAGCAGCGCGCACAAATCCTTCCAGTCCGGCATTGATCGTTGCCGCATTCGCCCCTTGTGCGATGGGTTCATGGGCGATAATGCCGCTAATTAGCGTAATCGAGCCGCCATCATTGAGGAAATGTTGCCCGGTTAATGCCAGACGTATCTGGCCTAACAGCTTATCCTGTAATCCCTGATTAAAGTCCTCGTCGGTCATTGTCGACAGTGGGCCAAAGAACAGGTTGCCGGTGGCGGAAACGACCGCATCTACCCGACCGACTTTTTCAAACAATGCCCCGACACTCTCCTGCGAGGTGATATCGACCTGGTAATCTCCCCGCGTGCGACCTACGCGGATCACCTCATGTTTACGGCTTAACGTTTCTGTGACTGCGCGCCCCACTGTACCGCTGGCACCAATAATGACGATTTTCATAACCACCTCCAGAATAGTGTGAGCCACTATTCTTTAATGAAAATGAAATCGGATAAACTGGCTATAAGTTAGATGATTGCTAACCAGAGGTTTGTAATATGGATAAGCTGCGCGGCATGGAAACGTTTATCGCCGTGGTGGAGAGCGGAAGCTTTACCTCCGCGGCAACAAGACTCGAGATGTCTGCGGTGATGGTGGGAAAATATATCACCCAACTGGAAGCACAGCTCGGCACGCGTCTGCTGGAGCGCAATACTCGCCGCCAGAGCCTGACCGATGCCGGGCGTGTCTATTTTGAAGAAGCCCGCCGCGTGCTGGAGCAGGTGTCGATAGCCGAGCGTTCGGTAGAGCGTCTGCGGCTGGCCCCTGCGGGGACGCTGCGCATTAGCGCGCCTACTTCTTTTGGCGCTTGCGTTATCTCGCCGCTGGCCGCTGCGTTTTTACAGGCCTGGCCAGAGGTGCGCATTGAGCTGGATCTGACCAACCGGATGGTTGATCTGGTGAATGAAGGCGTCGACCTGGCGATCCGTATTGGCGATATCCATCAGACTGATGTGGTGGCGAAATACCTGTGCCCTTACCGTATGGCGATCTGTGCATCAAAGGATTATCTTGCCCGTCATGGCACGCCCCTTACGCCTGCGGATCTGGTGGATCATCTGTGCCTGTCCCATACCGTGTGGACGGCTCGCAACGAATGGATACTGCCTGGCGTGACGGGCGAAGTCAGATGGAAGCGTGATGCGATCCTGCGCTGTAACGATGGTCATGGCCTGCGTATGGCGGCGGTAGCGGGGGCCGGACTGTTATTGCAACCGGAGGTGCTGCTGGCGCAAGAGCTGGCTACCGGGAAACTGATTCGGATACTGGAAAAGTTTACGCCGCAGCCGCGGCCGATTCATCTACTGTGGCGACAAGATTTGCGTCCGCTGCCCAAGCTGACGCGGTTTGTTGAGCACGTACTCAGTGCCGTTCAGGAATTAAGATGAAAATGCCGGATAAGGCGCGTCAGCGCCGCTATCCGGCGTATTATTAGCTGATATCCACCTGCGGTTTGCTATTACGTTTACGAATCAGGCGTAGCACCGGCGGGACGACGATAACCAGTACCGCCATCACCAGCAGCACTTTCGCCACGCCGCTGGCCCACAGAATATCCATATTACCGTTACTGATAGACAGCGCCCGACGCAGGTTCTGCTCCAGCATTTCCCCCAGAACGAAGCCTAAAATCAACGGCGACATCGGGAAGTGCATTTTGCGCAATATGTAGCCCAGCACGCCGAGGGCAACCATCAGCACCAGATCGAAAGTGGTGCTGTGGACGGCATACACGCCCACCGCGGAGACTGCCGCGATAGCCGGTACCAAAAACCACAAGGGGATGGTTAGCATACGGGTAAACAGGCCGATCAACGGGATGTTCATCACCAGCAGCATCACGTTAGCAATCAGCAGCGCCGCAATCAGCCCCCAAACGATATCCGGCTGTTCGGTGAACATGGCCGGACCCGGGGTGATATTGTACAGCGTCAGCGCGCCCATCATCACCGCCGTGGTGCCGGAGCCCGGTACGCCGAGCGTCAGCATCGGGATAAAGGAGCCACAGGCCGAGGCGTTGTTGGCGGCTTCGGGGGCCGCCACGCCGCGTATATCCCCTTTGCCGAAGCTGTCGCTATTGCCGCTGAGCTTTTTCTCGGTCATATAGGTGATAGCGCTGGCAATGGTTGCGCCCGCGCCGGGCAGGACGCCGACGAAAAAGCCAATCACCGATGAACGCAGGGTTGCGCCAACGCACTGCGCACCTTCTTTGGCGTTAAATAACATGCGGCCCGTTTTACGCACCAGCGTCTGGCCACTGCTGGTATGTTCCAGCATTAACAGTATTTCAGAGACTGAGAACAGTCCAATCACTACCACGATAAACTGCACACCGTCGGAGAGATGAACGCTGTCAAAGGTAAAGCGATAAACCCCGGTATTGGCGTCTACGCCGACGGTCGCAAGGCCGAGACCGATAAGCGCTGCCAGAAATGATTTCAGCGGGTTTTGCGCCATCATGCTGCCAAGGCAGGCAATGGCGAAAACCATTAAGGCAAAGTATTCCGCCGGACCGAAGGCCAGCGACCATTGGGCTAACGCCGGGGCAAACAGAATGATGCCGCCGATAGCGATAAGCGAACCAATGAAAGAGCTGACCGCCGAGATAGAGAGCGCAACGCCGCCGCGGCCTTGCTGCGCCATCGGGTAGCCATCCAGCGCGGTCATAATCGCCGCCGCATCGCCGGGAACATTCAGCAAGATGGAGGAGATACGTCCGCCGTATTCGCAACCTATGTAGACCGTAGCCAGCAGGATCAGCGCAGATTCTGCAGGCAGATGCAAAGCGAAGGCCAGAGGCAGCAGGATCGCCACGCCGTTAATGGGTCCAAGACCAGGCAACAGCCCGACAATGGTACCGACAAAACAGCCAATCAGGGCGATGACCAGGTTTTCCGGCGTCATGGCCACCGCGAAACCCTGAGAAAGATAAATCCAGGTATCCATCGTTTCTCCGTTAACCCAGCCAGGCGCCGAGTGGTAAGGTGACGTCAAGCAGTCGGTCAAAGGCATACCACAGCAGAATGCCGAGTACCGCGCCGGAAATACCCGCAGCCGGAATGGTTGCGCCGAACAGCATGCCAATCACCACGGTGAGAATGGCGGTGGAGATGGGAAAACCGAGCCATTCGAAACCCCAGGCGTACATCAACAGAACAATCACCATCGTCAGCAGCTTTTGCAGCACGTGACGGCGGGGCCAACTGATGGTGTCGGGATGGCGCAACAGCAGCGCCACGGCGCATACCAGCATCAGGCTGATAATGCCAAGCGGAAAGGGACGCGGCCCAACCGGCTCATAGCTGTATTCGCTGGTGATTTGCCAGGCCACGAACAGCCCGGCTATGCAGAGCAACAGCCAGATACCTGCAAAAATACGATCGCTCATCATCTTTGCCTCTGCGCTTATTTCGCCAGACCGAAGGCTTTCGCCTGCTCACGGTAATCCGTGACCTGCTTTTTCACGTATTCGTCGAGCTGCTTACCGCTCATGTTGAATTCAAACAGGCCGCGCAGATCGCGCTGCTTTTTAAACTCATCGGTCTGCTGGAGTTTGTTAAAGGCATCAACCCACCACTGATACTCGGCGTCGCTGACTTTTGGTCCAACGTAGAAACCACGAATGATGGGCCACACGAGGTCATAACCCTGCTCTTTGGCGGTTGGCACGTTAGCTAACTGGCCTGGCAGACGTTGATCAGAGAACACGGCGAGCACGCGGATTTTGTCGCCGCTAAGATAAGGCACCATCTCGCTGAGATCGCCGGAAACCACCTGGACGTGATTCCCCATCAGCGCGGTGACCGGTTCGCCGCCGCCCTCAAAGGCCACATAGCGCATCTTGTGTGGATCGACGTTGGCTTTTTGCGCCAGCAGCGCCGACTTCATCCAGTCCTGACTACCGATAGAGGCGCCTGCGCCAATGACCACGCTGTTAGGATCTTTCTCCATTGCCGTCAGCAGATCTTTCAGCGTTTTCCATGGTGAGTCCTGGCGTACGGCAATCATGCCGTAGTCAGTGCCGACGCTTGCCAGCCAGCGGACATCATCAACGCCGTAGCGACCAAACTTCCCTTGTGACAGGTTCAGCAGCGAGCCGCCGGAGAATGCCACTACGGTACCCGCTTCAGCCGGACGTTGCGCGACGATCGCGTTATAGGCCACGGCGCCAACGCCACCGGGCATGTAGGTAACGCGCATCGGTTTTTCGATAGCACCGGTTTCCATCATGCTCACTTGAATCAACTTACAGGTGAGATCGAAACCACCGCCAGGTTTAGCAGGGGCGATACATTCTGTGCGCGATGGCGCTTGTTCCGCCAGAACAGAGGTACTCATCAGTAAAATGCTTGCAGTAAGGGTACGCAGTAACTGTTTTTTCATTGTTTATCCTCACGCCGGAAAACCGGATTTTCGGGTACGGAAGAAGATTTTTGTGATTATGTGAGCCGATGTGTAGCAGTTCGGTTGCATGATTGTTAAAACATTAACCTTTCAATTCCCTTTCAATGCGGCAGAAACTTTACAGGATGTGATATGCGTCTCTTATTAGCGGAAGATAACCGTGAGTTAGCTCACTGGCTGGAGAAAGCGCTGGTGCAAAACGGTTTTGCCGTCGACTGCGTTTTTGATGGGCTGGCGGCCGACCATCTTTTACAGAGCGAAACGTATGCGCTGGCGGTGCTGGATATCAATATGCCGGGACTGGATGGTCTTGACGTCGTTCAGCGCCTGCGCAAACGCGGGCAGACGCTTCCTGTTCTGCTGCTGACGGCGCGCAGCGCGGTGGCCGATCGGGTGAAAGGATTGAACGTCGGGGCCGATGATTATCTGGCAAAACCGTTTGAAATCGAGGAGCTGGATGCCCGGCTGAGGGCTTTGCTACGCCGCAGCGCGGGGCAGGTGCAGGGCATACAGCAACTGGGCGAACTGGCGTTTCACGATGAGGGCTATTTTCTGTTGCAGGGGCAGCCGCTGGCGCTCACGCCGCGCGAACAGGCATTGCTGACGGTGCTGATGTACCGTCGATTGCGACCGGTTTCGCGTCAGCAGTTGTTTGAACAGGTCTTCAGTCTAAACGATGAGGTCAGCCCCGAAAGCATTGAATTGTACATCCATCGTCTGCGTAAAAAGCTACAGGGAAGCGATGTGCGCATCGCCACGCTACGCGGGCTGGGCTATGTGCTGGAGCGTAGCGATGAAGTGGGTTAAACCCCAATCGTTGTACCTGCAACTGCTGATGTTTCTGGGTTTGCCGCTCATGTTGTTGTGGGGGTTGTCGGCATTTAACAGCTATGTCAGCGCGCTACAGGCGGCGACGCAGGCGTATGACCGGATGCTGCTCTCGTCTGCCAGAACCGTCTCCGAGCGACTGGTGGTGCACAACAAACAGCTGGAAGTGAATGTGCCGTGGGTGGTGCTGGACAGCTTTGAGCTGAATATGAACGACAGGTTGTATTACAAGGTGGTCGACCCGGCGGGGAAGGTTATCTCAGGTTATGACGATTTACCTGCGATGCCGCCTGCGACATCGCGTACGCGGCTTTATCCGGCGCTGGCGTGGTTTTATCACACTGAATATCGCGGGGAGGCAATTCGCGTGGCGCGTCTGCTGCAGCCCGTCAACGAGGGCGGCATTATCGGCATGGCCGAGATTTATGTCGCCGAAACGCTGCAATCGCGACGTTACCTGGCGCGACAGCTGCTGTTTTCCTCGTGGGTTTCGCAAGGGCTGCTGGTGCTGCTCACGCTGGTGCTGGTCGGCTGGCTGCTGCGTCGGGTGTTACGCCCGATGCGCCAGCTGTCATCGCTGATGGTGCGTCGCGAGCCTGGGCTGCTGACGCCGCTGCCGGAGTTGCTGCCGTGGTCGGAAACCCGTCTGTTGATTGTGGCATTCAACCGTTATCTGGACCGACTTCGCGGCCTGATCTCTCGCCAGGAACGCTTCAGCGCGGATGCTTCCCATCAGCTTAAAACGCCGCTGGCGGTGCTAAAAACTCAGGCGGCGGTGGCCCTCGCCAGCCAGCAGCCGCAGCAATGGTATGAGAGTCTGCAAGCCATGAGCTCCACGCTGGACAACACCATTCAACTGACGGAAAGGCTGTTACAGCTGTCGGCTGTGAAGCGCAAAGAGCAAGGAGAAAGGCACTTCTCGCCGGTTAATTTGTATGAGGTGGTGCAAAGCAGTTGTTTCACGCGACTGGCGCAGGCGCGCAGTAAAGGGATCGATCTGGGCTATGAAGGGGAACAGGATGCGGTGTGGATTGAGGGCGATGAAGTCCTGCTTGGCGAACTGTGCGGGAATCTGCTGGATAACGCACTAAAATACACGCCGCCGCATGGTGTGGTAACCGCCCGTCTGCTGCGAAAAGGAGAGGCGGTGGTGCTGGTGGTTGAAGATAGCGGGCCGGGTATCGATGAGCAGATGGTGCACCAGGCGCTGCTACCGTTTCATCGCCTTGATAACGTCGGTAATCTCCCTGGCGCCGGGATAGGCCTGGCGCTGGTCAACGACATTGCTCGTCTGCACCGCACGCACCCTCAGCTATCACGGAGTGAAACATTAGGCGGGTTAAGCGTACGACTGCGGTTTTTATGCCTGGTGCGAGACGCTCAGGACGATCAGCATCGTCCTGCGCCTGTTATTTAAAGGTCACCGTCGCATTGACAGGGATACTAAATGTGCCGGGTTGGGGAGGATTCTTCAGCCAGAACAGGGTTGCCATGAACTCTTTGCGTCGGCTGTCGCTCTGGTTGGTAAACGCGCTGCTGGCAAAATCGATACGGTTGCCGCTGATAATGTCCCCGGAGCCGGGGTGTGCAGCATCCTGGAGCGTAACGCCGATATCTGGTGTACCCTGACCGGTAAAAACTGCGCCGCTGTTGCTCGTGGTGCCGGTAAACGTTACCGCGTAGTTGATGCCGCGACATTCATGCTTCCCGGCGGCTTCTGCGGCAATAACGGCAAACTGTTTACTGTGGCTGTTATCTTTTCCCACTTTTGCTTCGGTAATGCTGATCCTGCCAAACTCGACGGTATCCGTTCCTTTGTCAGAGCTGATAGAGACGATCGGTTCGCAGTTGATATAACTGATGTTATTCAGGCCATTAAGCGCGGGGCCAAAGTTTTTTGCCGGATTGCTGGTGGAGCAATGCGAACCGCAGGCGTTAATGCTGCCAATACCGTCGACAACGAAAACTTTGTTGATGGTGCGACCGGCCAGCGCAGGCAAAGGATCCGGGAGTTTTCCGGTAGCGACCAGACTGAGGTTAAAGGTGAAAGAAAATGTTTGTGGGCGCGCCTGGCAGTCACTGGTATGGCTGTGGTTATTACTCCTGCAGTAGTTGTCTGAACCTGTTCGGGGCAACGTTGCCTGATATTGGGTGGTGACGGCCTGGGCACTTTGATCGTAGGGGCGACCATCAATGCTCACCACCAGTTTCATATTGGTTCCCTGCAGAAAATGCGCAAACTCATGATCAGGGTCGATGTAGATTCTGGCGGCTTCGCCGTGGGGCATATAGTCTGTGTCGCGGCAAGTGACGCTAACGGTTTGTGGATTGGACACCCAAACGGTGTCCCCAGCGGTGGTACTGTGGCTGATTTTAATGGGATCAACGTGTACGGAGACGCTGTTTGCTGTACAGGTAACCGCATAGCTTGCACAACTGAATATCGGCAAACAAAGCAGCACCACGAGTTTAACTATTTTTAACGGATTCATTGATTGCACCTTACGAGCCGACGCACTGGGCGGTAATTTGTGTATATCCGATTTTCTTCACCGGCTGGTTATGGTTATCCGGCATTTGAATAAAGCAGTGTTCATTTGCGTGGGAGCCCCAGCGCACTTCCAGGCGAGAATTGTCCTCCACGCCGCTGGCATACAGTGCGCCATGCATACCGACCAGACCGTGGCTACGACCTTTCGTATCTCGTACGTTCGCGCCGACCGGGGGGGCAATATTGCCGGGCATGACGGCATTGACCAGATAGTTGCGGCCGCTGAAGGTTTCAAACACCACTTTGCCGATGGCTTTCTCTGTTGGAACAATTTTTTTCTGTGCCTGCGGAATATCCAGCCCGGCACCAATATCAGCGGTATTCAGACTCACCACGTTGTAATGCCATGCGTCTGCGGCGGTAAGGACCGCATAGCCGTTACCGTCAATTGCCACGCCATTTTGTTGCTGGATATGGACACCGTCGGCATTTTTGGCCTCGACCAACACCATGGTATCGCCAGGAGAGTGCATGAGCGTCACGCCGCCTGCGTGCAGCATTGCCCCGCCGCTGATGCCCATATTCATATTCTGGTAGTTGCGTCCTGCGCTGTAGCCCCCCTGAACATTCATCTTGTCGCCTTGCCAGGCGGCGTTAACCCCGGCAGAGGAATCCTGTCGATCGGTGGTACTGCCCTGAACGCCCCAGCTCAGACGATCGTCAAATGCTGTATTGCTGTAGCTGGTGGAGTAGCTGTCGCCATTCTGCTGGCTATGCATGATGTTGGTGGAGACAAAGCCGCGGCTATCCATGAAATCGAATGGAATGGAAAGCGTCAGGTTGATACTGCGGTCCTGGTAGTCGTACTGGTTACGGGTATCCTGTACATAAACGCTCCAGTTGATTTTCCCCAGTGTATCGTTGTAACCCAGCTGTATCGTGCGGTCGTGACTCCCGTTGTGCCAGTAGTTTTGCTGGCTGGCGCTGACATAAATAGAGGCGTTATCCCACAAACGCTGGTTAACAGAGACCTCAAAACGTTGGCGGCGATTATTGTAGTTAGTGGTGTAGTAATGCTTTTTGTTGTGCTCTTCGCCAGGAAAACGCAACTGTTGATTCGGGTCGTCATAGGCGATGTCGTAATAGCCCGAGGACCAGCTGTTATGCTCGTTAATGGTGTCGCTAAAGCTGTAATAACCGGAGGTATTATAGCGGTAGCCTACCAGACGGAAATCCGTACCGTACTGGTTCAGCGATTTGGAGTATAAGAAACGGTAACTTTGTCCTGTGGACGTATCTCCACTGGCAAGCTGCGCTCTGGCGGTAGTGATATCGAAAGAGATCGCGCCGAACTGGTGCAGATCCTGAGCGATCCCGGTGGCAATCGCATTATAGCTTTCTGCGGTCAGGAAACCACCGTACAACGTGGAGCCAAAGCTGAGACCATAACTCAATGTGCCTTGAACAAAGCGTGGCCGCCAGCCGCCGCTGTAACCGTCGCGGTATTCCCCTGCCGTAAACTGAAAGCGGTTATTACCTGCACGCAGCATGTTCGGGACCGCCGAATAAGGCACACTGAAATTACGCCGACTGCCATCGGCTTCAATAACGCTGACGTTCAGGTCGCCGCTTTGGTTGCTGGGGTTAATATCGTCGATGTCAAACGCGCCCGGCGCGACGTTTTTGCTGTAAATCAGATAGCCATTTTGACGGATTTCGATTGTGGCATTGCTATTGGCGACGCCGCGAACGACTGGCGCAAAATCGCGTTGGCTATCAGGCAACATGTTTTCATCGCTGGTGAGCTGTGCCCCGGTAAACTGGATGCTGTCAAACACATCGTCGTCCGTATAGGTTTGCCCGAAGCGCAAGCGGCTACGCAGCGCAATAATATTACGTTCCACCCACGTGGAAACCGCCTGCCATTGACGGCCTGAACCGCTGGCATAGTTGAAAGTAGACTGGTTGCGAAAATGCCATCCCGCCAGGTTTATACCGTTGGCAAAACTGGCAAAAACAGAGTCATGATCCTGGCCCTGTTCAATCAGGTGCGTCGTATTGGCGTTGTAGCCGACAAAAGCGGCATTAATCCCATCGTCATAGGCCGATTCAGGCACGGCGTCATGCGCAGTCGAAAGCAGAAACGCTTCCGGCACTGAAATATCAATGCGCTGGTAGTTTGCATCTGCCGTCAGGCGGCTGTTTGCGATCAGAGCCGTGAGCTCCACGCAGGTATCGGCGTTACCTTCAGGGATTTTAATCCCGTATTTGCGCAGATCGTCCGCGCTCAGGCAAGGTTGCGGCTTGCCTTGTGGTTGACGTCTTTTAAAGTCAACATTGCGCGTTTCGACGAAGCTATGGTCTAGATATATATCGTATTCAAACGTGCCTTCGCTAAGTCCGTCATTACGGGCTATTTGCACTACGGAGGTAATATTTTGCGTACCATGTACAAAACGGGTATTAAACTGCGGCGTGCTGCTGGCGTATGCAGGTATGCACACGGCCAGCGTTGACAGCGTAAAGAGGGTGTACCGTTGCGGGTGCTTATTTTTTTTCATCATGTGCAACCCCAGCTTAATTGCAAGATACCGGGACGTTATTAACCGCGTTAGTGCCGCCGTAATCATCTACCCAGCTAAAACCGATATGGCTGACTTTTTGCTGTGACAACGCAAACGTGCGTTCGCCATGCGGATTAATCATGTCGGCATCAATGTTTTGGCCGTTAATATGTAATTGCGTCAGGGAGATATGTAACGGCGTCGCATTGACCGCCCGCAGAGTATGACCGTGGCACTGCCACTGTAATTTCTCAACGGCTTCAGGTAGCGTCATATTCAGACCAACAGGGCGATAAAATAGTTTGATGCGAATACGTTGCGCCAGCTGTAAGGTATTTTCTTCATTCTCGATGGTGGGGATTTCCTGCACATTAATCCACACTACAGATTCAACATCCTCAGGAAAGCCGTTGCCCTGATAAATAGCTCGCAACACGGCTGATTTATGGCCGTCAAGTTTCAGGATCGGGGGCGTAATTAACATTGGCAGATTGGCAGGCGTCTCATCCGGATTACCATTATCCAGCCACGTCTGTACCATATATGGCTTGTCTGTATTATTGTTGACGTCAAACATCGCCGCTTTATCGTTCTCATTATAAATAACGCGCGTTTGACCCAAATTAATTGCGCTGTGAGCGGTGCTAACCACACACAGCAACAGGTAAAAGAATATTTTATTCATCAGGTGCACTTTCCAGGTTCAGGGAAGAGTGCCATCCATAGCAATCAACGTCCGTTATTTATAAATGACGGTGTAATTCATATCCGCAGTGATCGTGCCAGCCGCAGGCAGCGTTGCGCCAATTTGCTGATATTTGGCGACCAGATCGATTTGTGCATCGCCATTATGATCTGGTGTTAATATCACCTCATTACTACCTGAAGCGAAATTAAGGGCATGACCCGCTTGATCCACTTCGATGCCAACATCGGTGGCAGAAGCCGAGCCACGTTTCGCTTCCAGAAGTGCTGTGTTACTGCCAGGGGTTTTACCAGTAAAGACCACCACATAGCCGCTTCCTCCAGTTACCCCACTACAGCCGCTAAATTGCAACGTAAACGGAGTATCACCGGTGCTAGAGCCCGCGCCGCTAAATAGCTGGTTGGTAACTTGTGGCAATGCCACTGTTTTACCTGGCTGGTTTGCTGTGCTCACCACGCAGGTACTGGCAACAATTTCACCGGTAAAATGGACCGTCGCGGTGGCTTTAGAACCTGTTGCGGCAGTGGTAACGTAATTCGCTGCTGCGCCAGCATTAGCGGCAAACAAAGCGACCAGTACACTGCTGGTAAGTGCAGTTTTCATCATCATAACTCCGTTAAATTTATTATTTACCCAGAAAAGTACTTGTCAGAGGCACAGATTCAGCTGGAGTTCATCAACGTCAAAAAATGATGTAGGACTTCATTTGAAAGAAATGATTAACGTGCGTAAATTGCTCAACAAGTAATCCGGCGCGGATATTATTTATTTGCGAAAAATAAGTAAACAAAATTTTTTTGGCATGATTGAATGGCTTTGGAAGGTGTTTTTATATATATCTTAACAAAAGTGTATACATTGTTATCAATAATTCGTTGGGGCGATTTACGCTGCTTTTAACAAAATTTTAATGCTGTCATTTATTCTCTTCTCTTTATTTTAAATTGATGTGTTGGTAAGCGCTGTAAACTCTGATGTTAAAGGTGTGTTCATGCAGAATGTTGACATTAGTAATATGTAACACGCATTTTCTCAATGATTGGCTATCGTTTTAATTTAAGCCATGCTTGCCGCTTCTACTCATCGGAGTTGCTACAATTATTTAAACTAAATTTTTTTACTATTCGTTTTTTTTTTGAAATTTGAGCGTGAAAATGAAAGCAATCGCAGACTCTTCGTAAAATACCTTATTTATAATAAGGTTGCTAATCATTGCTTTGTAAATGTGTTACTAAGTTATTTTTATGGTGGGAATTATAAATACACTTATTGATTTCTTCTTGTCGCTCTCCAGGACTCTCATCACTGAGCGTAGCGCAACGAGGTTTGGACAAAGTATTGCTTTTTGTAAGGTTAACCCGTTGTCAGGCGCTCATCATGTGATTCTACCCGCTGGTAGCTTATGAATTGTGATCTGTCAATGACGTTTATGTTGCAATTAATCATGTTTTTTAAGGATGAAATTAAAAAATATTACCAATAAATAATCATCTAAATCATTGGGTTGCATTTGTATGGTGCGAAACCCATCACATTGTATTACATTGTTTTTTACATTTACTGACAGTGTGCCATTGCGTTTTTAAGACTTGTGATATAATTAGCAACATAAATGAGAAAAAAACAATTAAAGATCAATAAATAATGGGCTGAGATATGCTTAAAAAATCGCTAAAGATTAGCAGCCAGGGATATCCAGTCTTTTTAAAGCTGGTCGATTTCATTGTAATCAATGCGACGTTAATTTTTAGCGCCCATCTGTTAGGTCTGGCGCCATTTAACACCATTGCCATTCTGAGTATTCTCTTCTCAGTCTTTTTCTTACTGTTTGCTGAATACATTAAAATGTATCAACAAAAGATTAAGACGATCGGTTTACGTAATCAAAAACGGTTGGTTTTTTGTACGCTACTGGCGATTTTTTTGAACGAACTGGTCAGCATGACGGTGGCTGAACCCGAGTCTCTCGGCTACTTAGACAAACTGCCTTCCCCCTTTTATTCAGCGATTATTTACTGGTACTTCATCCCATTACCTTTTCTTTATTACATTCGCTTTTTCATTTTTAAATATTCAACGAAAAAGAGTATGCGCGTGGCGATTATTGGTCTGACCGACAATGGCCTGGCGGCAGAAAACGCGTTAATGGATGAATACGCTAATATCACATTAGATCTGGCTTTTTATGATGAGCGCGCCTTATCCCGCTGTGGCGATATCGTCGATAAGGTTAAAAGCCCCTTTCGTGGGCCGGTGATCAATCTGGTTGAGGAAGCCCGGCAGGGAAATATAGACGAAATCTACATCGCTTTACCGATGGTAGCTTTACAACGCATTCGTCATTTTTTGGCGATGATGTCAGACACCACCGTAGATACGTATATTGTTCCTGACTTCTACACCTACAGTAACAACATGTCCAAGCTGCGCTCCATTCACAACCTGCAAACTATTGGCATTTTTAGTTCGCCGTTTGAAGGGGCGGGTTCGTTTATCAAGCGGGCGGAAGATTTGGTGCTTGGTAGCATCATTATGGTGATGATTTCTTCGCTGATGTTGGCCATTGCCATTGGAATCAAACTCACTTCCCGCGGGCCAGTCTTTTTCAAACAAGACCGGTATGGTCTTAGCGGGCAAAAAATTAAGGTCTGGAAGTTTCGCTCGATGCGCGTTATGGAGAACGCCGATACGGTTATTCAGGCTACTAAAAACGATCCGCGAGTAACCAAGTTTGGTAGTTTCTTACGCCGCACCTCACTGGATGAACTGCCGCAATTTATCAATGTATTGCAGGGAAGTATGTCGATTGTCGGTCCCAGACCTCATGCGGTTACGCATAATGAGCAGTACCGTAAACAGGTCGAAAATTACATGATCCGCCATAAAGTTAAGCCTGGGATCACCGGGCTTGCGCAGATCAACGGTTTCCGCGGGGAAATCGATGCGCTTTATAAGATGGAAAAAAGGGTTCAGTACGATATTGAGTACATTCAAAACTGGTCTTTATGGTTGGATATAAAAATTATTATTAAAACTATTTTTAAAGGATTTATCGGTAAGAATGCATACTAAATTACTCGTGATTACCGGAATCGTGATATCGCAGCCCGTATGGGCTGATTTAACACCGAAATCACACATTGGCTTTGCGGGGATCGACTTCCAGGGCAAGGTCGCTGTGGACTATGGTTATAATGATAACGTGTCTTATCAGCCACATAGCAGAGATGCTATCGGTTCCTCGTTTCAGAGCGCAGCGCCCGTTTTGAGTATGATCGGAGAGCGCGGTCAGGATAAGTATTTACTGATGTACTCCGGTGATTATCGTAACTACTCAAGCGATTCCGCTGATAACTATAACGATCATTTTTTCCGTTTTAACGGTGCCTGGCGCTATGGGCTCAAGCACGGCTTAACACTCAATCTGGAGGATACGCTTGGGCACGAATCCCGCGGTCGAGGGATCACTGAGGGGTTTCTACCGGGTCAATTCGAGCAGTATGGGATTAAATCTCCGCTGACGACGAATTTTATTAACAGTGAATTGCGCTACAGCTTTGGCGCGCCGGATGGGCGCGGGAAAGCGGAACTGGCGTTGTTATACAAAAAACTGACGTTCGGCAATACGTCTGACGCCCAGGAGAGTAGTGAAGATTTCTACAATTACATTCAGGAACAGGAATGGCACGAAAATAGCCTGGTGGCAGAAATTTTTGACCAATACACATCCAGAACGCGTTTTCGCTATAGCTTTATTACTAACCAGCGTCACTATGATAACAACTCAGAAAAAGACACTAATGAGTATTATTTACTGTATGGCCTGAAGTCACAGTTGACGGGAAAAACCAATGTCGACATGAATATTTCATGGTTGTACAAGACATTTGAAAACAACGCAAACTCGCATGATTTTAATGGTCTAAACTGGGATGTAAAAGGGGAGTGGAAGCCGTTACAACAGTCTGTTTTCACGGTGCACTCAGCGCAAAGCATTAAAGACCCATCGGAAGTTGGGGGATATATTTTAGTCACCCAGTATGGTCTTTCTTACCAGCACTTCTGGTTAGGCAACCGTTTCTCTACCTTGCTGGATTACTCATACACTTCAGAAGACTATAAAAAACAGAATAAAGATCGGCATGATAAAGATGGGGTATTTAGCGTAACCATGAGCTATGACTACACACCGTCGGTCAATTTTGAGATTAAATATCAAATAGATACGTTGAATTCGAATAAGGATACTGATTCGTTTTATATCGGTCCCAACGACAATCAGGAAGTCATCAGAACGTTGGGTTATGATAATTCTATGATTATGCTTAAAGCTAAGGTTCAGATCTAAAATGAAAATAATAGAACTGTGCGCGGTTTTGCTATTCAGTATCCTGATGGTCGGATGCACAACGTCCAGCCCGAGATTAATGGACGATCCTGCTACTGTTCAGCAGGATTACCGACTTGGGGCAGGGGATACTGTCAATATCGCTGTTCATGGTCAACCCGATATGACGATGCGGTTTATTTTGGATAAGAGTGGGGAGATTAATTTCCCGTTTGTTGGTGCTCTTATATTAAAAGATAAAACTGTTGAGCAGGTGACTAACGAATTAACTCAACGCCTGACTGGAGATTATTTTACAACACCGATGGTGACGGTGAGTATTGCCGAGTTCCGTAAATACTATGTTTCTGGCGAGGTGAAAAGTCCGAATGGATTCGCTTATGAGCCAGGACTTACCGTCGAGAAATCTATTGCGCAGGCGGGGGGGATTTACAGATCGTGCTGATCGTCAAGATATCAACATTCGCCTGTCAGGTAGCAATCAGCTGCTTGAGAATGTTGATTTAACGCACTCTGTTCATCCTGGGGATGTCGTGATTATTGGCATGGGGTTCTTCTGACGATGAAACTATCAATAGTGGAAAACGGCAAAAAACGAGAAAGCACTGTTGAATTCTCCCGCTTTGCCAAAGCGCTGAAAAAGAACGCCTGGAAAATCGCGCTGGCCGGTATCGTTGCCGGGGTCGTGGCTTATCCGTTAATCAGCATGATGTCCTCAAAGTATGTATCAACGGCGACGGTGCTGATTAAGGCGCAGGCCGATAACGTTTCTCCGTTCCCACAGGTTGATGGTTTCGATTCAACGCGCAGTGGTTACTACGAAACGCAATATGCGTTGATGCATTCACGAATTGTGCTCGAGCAAGCCGTTCGCGATATGAAGCTGGATGAAAACCCGGCATTTACCGGGGAAAAAGCCGATGCTCAGGGCGCTGATAGCAATGAAAGTCGGCAACTGAGAATGGAGCTGGCGCTGAAAACGTTGTCGAAAAACCTGAATGTCATCGGTATTCGGACAACGAACCTCGCCTCTATTACCTATGAATCGACTTCGCCCCAGGTTGCGGCTGATATCGCCAACGGCGTCGCGCAGGCTTTCATCAACTATACGCTGGAGCAAAAGCGTCAGAAAGTAGAGAAAGCCCGCGAACTGAATTATGAAAAAATGGAAGAGATTCAGAAGTCGATAGCGAAGCAAAAAGAAGAGATGGAAAGCTATCTGAAAAATGCCGGGCTGTTGACCTTTCGCGGTATCGATGGTTTTGAAACCGAGCAGTTAAGTATCGTGACCAATCGTCTGGCCGATGCGACCCAACGTCGTGTTGCCGCTGAATCCGTTTATAACGAAGTGAATGGCGCAGGGAAGTCCGCCGAAAGCGTTATCTCGCTGCCTTCGGTCTCTAACCACGCTCAGATTCAGGATCTGCGCATTGCGCTGATTCAGGCGCAGCGTACGTTGTCTGAACTGCGCAAAGTTTATGGGCCAAAAAACCCCGCCATTTTAAAAGCAGAGGCCGATGTTCAGTCGATCCAAAGCCAAACCGGACGGGTGTTGGGTGAGCTGAAAGTCGGCTTACGTCAGCAATATCTGGCGGCGCTGGCGGATGAAAAGAACTATCAGCAACAGGTGGAACAGCAGAAAGAGATCTTCCAGAAAATGGCGTCAAAACGGGATGCCTGGAACGGCCAAAAACTGTCGTTAGATAAAATGGAAGACCTGTATAAATCGCTCTATCAGCGTACTCAGGAGCTGTCGCTGTCCGGCGTGAATGCCGATGCGGTGTTATACGATCCCGCTGTTCCCGCACTAAAACCGGCGAAGCCGAATAAATCACTGCTGTTGGTGATGGTGGTCATGCTGGTGGTCGTGTTCAGCATCATGTATTTCATTGTCAAAGCGGCGATGGATAACTCAATCGCCAGCCTGAGTCGCATGAAAAAGCGCCTCAACGTTACCCCGTTGGGCGAAATCCGTCGTTTTAGTGGAACCTCAGGGCGTGCGCAAGTGCGGGACATGATCCTGAAGAACCCGCTGAATGCCGATATTGTGCACGGTATCCGTACCCGGATTATGCTGGATAATCGTCCATTACAGACGCTCGCCGTGGCATCGACGGAACACGGTGATGGGCGTTCTTTGTTGGCGAATCTGTTAGCGAACTCCTTTAGTTTTGACCAGAAAACGCTGCTTATTGATGCAGATTTCTTTAATACGGGCGGGCTTTCTTCTGAACTGGCATCAGCCACATCCGCAGGCCTGGCTGAGCTGCTGCGCGGAGAGACTCAGCTGGAACATGCGCGGATCACGCTCAGTGATAATCTCGACTTTATTGCGCACGGCAAGAGCACCATCTCTTCTTTACTGATGTTGTCGTCGGAGCACGTTGAACCCTTAATGCGCGAACTGAAATCGCATTATCAGCGCATCATTATTGATGTGGCTGCTGTGAATCAGAGCCAGGATGTTCAACTGATCAAACGTGCCGTCGATGGGGTTGTTTTCATAGTGAAAGCCGGGGTGGAGTCGGCGGGACACATCGCCAGCGCGCTGGATAAGATTGAGGAAAATAACGGCGTGGTGATTGGCGCGGTGCTCAATACGGTTGAAGAAAAAGATCTTGAAACCCAGGAGGGTCTGCGTTCACTTAACTTCAGTACCGATCAACTGATGACGACGCCAGGCCGGGTATGAGTCTACTGAAGAGCGCTTCCACGATAGCCGGTTCATCAGTCATCTCGCAGTTGATTGGTGCGGTGTCTATCTGGTTGATTTCACACAAGTACGATATGGCTGAGGTGGGGCTTTACGCGCTCAATTACAGCATCGCCGTGGTGGGCGCGCAGGTGTGTACCTTTGCATCGCAGCTTTTAATTCCAAAACAGCACGACGACGAACTGGTACAGAACGTCGTATTTTGCCTGATCCAAAGCACGATCATTGCCTTACCGTACGCCGTACTGACAGCGTGGCTGTTTCACCAGAACATCCTGTTCCTCTATTTGCTGACGCTGGCGACGGCGTGGGTTTTAATCTCGGAAAACCTGTCGCTGCGCACGGCCAATTTTCGTTTTCTGATTTTCCAGCGCATCTCTGTCTCTGTGGTGGTATTACTTTCGGTTCTGGTTACGCATCAGGTGCAACTGTTTTATTGGTCATGGGCCTGCGCGACGATGGTGCTGACCATAAGCTGTATTTTGCATTCGTTTGATATTCGTTCCGTGGCGGCCAGACATTTGCGACCTGCCAGTAACTGGCATTTTTTCAAACAAAATATCCATCACATTACCAAAGTCGGTAGTGCGGAAGTGCTGGCGATGGCCAGCAGCAATTTGCCGATTATGTTGATTAACTTTTGGTTCTCGGCGCTGACGGCAGGTTATTTTTCCGTGGTTAGCCGCTTTTGCCTGGCGCCGGTGGTGATCATCGGCAACGCAGTGCGCAATACTATTTTTTCCAAGTGGTCTATCGACTTCAGAAATAATACCTTTAATTTTCATGAATATACCAGGGTACGGATGCTACTGTTGGTTCTGGGGGTTATCTGTACTCTCGGGGTGTTTATTTTCTATCCAATAGTGATGCGTCTGGGCTTTAGCGAAGACTGGATTAACTCCATTGAGACGTCGCGCTACATGTTGCCCTATTTATTCCCGGCGCTGGCGATAAGCCCTCTGACGGTGATTGAGCTTATTTTTGGTTCCCACCGCTATTTTCTGCGTATCCAACTGGAACAGCTGGCGATTGTGTTATTCGCATTTGTCGTCATTCCCTATTTTCATAAAGATTATGCTACGTCGGTTATCCTGTTTTCTTCACTGACATTTATTCGCTACGCCTTCATTTATCTGAAAATGAATAAGCGAGCCAATCTTCTGAAAGACAAGCCGGTGATACTATGACGCTGAATACCGGATACTATTTACAGGTTTTTAGCTTTGTCACGCTGATCCTGTGTGGCCTGGTGCAATACTTTACCGGCATGCAGTCGGTGCTGTGGATCCCCTTTTTCCTGACCCTGTTGATGGTGGGATTATTGGTGATGCAGACGCGTGATGGCTCGCTGCAGCTGGATGCGCAGGAGACGATTGTCCTGGCGTTGTATTTTTCGTTCCTGATACTGGCCGGAACATCGACGCTGATTCAGGGCGGGATCACCGTCGCGATTGTGGCATTTAAAAATGAAATCGCATTGTCACTGGTGATGATCTGTTTGCTGCTGGGATTTTGCCGGGAGTCGCAGATTTACCGTGCAACGCGCTATCTGTACTGGGTGTTTTACGCGCAAATCCCGGTAATGATTTATCAGGTTTTACTGGTCGTTCCCCAACGCGTTGCGGTGCGTGGCGAAGATGAGAAATGGGACTCTGTGGTTGGCACGTTTGGCGGTGACCCCATGGGGGGCGGTAACACTGCTGCGATGGGCCTGTTTTGCCTGTTGATTATGTTGTTAAAAGTCTCTGAGTATAAGCACGGGTTGACCACGTTCAAGTCCATGGCGTTGCACATTGTTCTTGGGATCGGGCTATGTATTATTGGTGAAGTGAAGTTCGTTATTCTGCTGTCACCTCTGTTCCTCGCGTGGGTGTGGATCTCACCGAGCTACGTCAAAGACGTCAGTAAGGTTAATCTGAAAACGCTGTTGGTTATTGTGGCGGGCATGCTGCTGCTTATTAGCCTGTCGATAGTGATCCTCGCGTACTATTATTCTTCCGCGTTTGGCGGCGATCCGTCGAAAAGCTCGTTAAGCATTTTCATCGACTCCTTAAGCTATATCTTTGACCCGAACTACATCATGTCTACCGGGGAGTTAGGGCGCTTTACGACGTTCCTGTTCTGGTTGAAAAATAACGATCTGTGGGGGCTTTCAGGAACGTTATTTGGTTACGGGCTCAACGCCACAAACAGCGGGAGTACGGTGTCGCCGGGCTTTTTGAATATCATTTATAACTTAATTCTCGACTCGACTTCCCTGAGTATGCTGCTGTGGGAAGTCGGGGTGATCGGCACGTTACTTTTTATTAGCTTATTCATTTATATCCTGAAAGTTTGTCAGCCAAAGCCATTACTGACGCTTGAACAACTGGACCAGCAGGATCTTCAGTTGCTGAGCTTTGCACCGGCGTTTAACGCTTTTGCTATCAGTTGCTTAATTAGCTTACCTTACAGCCAGATACTGATGATTACACCGATGTTACAATTCCTGTTCTATTTATCACTAGGATCAAGTTTAGTGATTCGTCGAACCGTCCTTCGCTGTGTAGGGTAATTGTATGGACCAAAAACCGTTTATTTCAGTGAGTATTAAAACACTCAATGAATCTGAATGTATTGAGAAAACGATAGACAGTATCCGCAGGCAGCTTGTTGATTATCCACATAAAATTATAGTGGCAGATAGCCTGTCAACGGATAACACCCAACAGCTTGCGATCGATAAAGGGGTGACCGTGGTCTCTTTAACTGACCCTGGCGATCGCTGCTGCGGCGTCGGGCATCAGTTAGGTTATCTGTATAGTGAAGGGGAATATCTGTTGCTGATGGACGGCGACATGGAGCTGGAAGAGGGCTTTGTGGATCAGGCTGTCGCTTTTTTGCAGGCTGAGCCGGAATATGCAGGTGTCGCGGGAACCGTTGAAATGGACGATGCCGTTAACTATGAATTTAAATCGCGTAAGCAGCGTATTAGTAAAATCTATCCGCTTGGAGATAGTGACCATTTAGGCGGTGGTGGGTTATATCGCCGCTCTGCGATTGAGAAAATTGGTTATCTCACCAACCGTAATTTGCACGCTTATGAAGAAGCCGAACTGGGCCTGCGTTTGCTCGATGCGGGTTATAAACTACGCCGCCTGAATATTCCGTATTTTATTCATACTTCGCATGCCATGCCGACCTTTCAGATGCTGAAGCACCGCTGGAAAAGTGGATACTATCAGGCACCGGGCGAGCTTTTACGTTGTGCGTGGGGAAAACCTTATTTCGGCAAAGCGTTAAAAATGGTTAAGAACGAGGCGATTTTTTCTGTGTATCTGATTGCCTTGTTTATTGCGGCGGTGACCTTCAATCTCGAACTTTTCGATATTGCATTTCTACCCTTGCTAGCCTTTATTATCTTGAAAACCGTGCAGAATCGATCGTTATTGAACGGATTGCAGAGCGTAATGAACCTGGCCGTGCTTTCTGCGGGACTTGTTAAAGGGTTGACTAAACCAGTACGCGATCCGTTGACTCCGCCTGACAGTAAAATCATTCATGAATAACTAAGGCTGGCGCAATGAAAGTTTTATTAGTGAATAAGTTTTTTTTCATTAAAGGCGGCGCGGAAACCGTTTATTTTCAAGAGCGCGAGATGCTGAAACAGGCCGGAGTGCAGGTTATTGATTTCTCGATGCAGCATGAGAACAATTTCCCTTCGAACTATGCGGATTATTTCGTCAGCAATGTGGACTACCACCAGGAGAGCAATCTGCTGGGCGGGCTCAAAACGGCGGTTAACTTTATTCATAATTCGCAGGCCTGCAAAAAGATGCTGGCGCTACTACAAAAAGAGCGTCCGGATATCGTCCACTTCCATAACATTTACCATCAGTTAACGCCGGCGTTGATTAAAGTGGCCCGCAATTTTGGCTGCAAAACGGTGTTGACCGCGCATGACTATAAAATCGTCTGTCCTGCCTATTCCATGCTGCGTGACGGTAAAGTGTGTGATTCCTGTATTACCGGGACGGTTTTCAATGCCTTCAGGTATCGTTGCCAGGAAGGCTCTGCTTCAAAAAGCCTCCTGCTCTCTTTAGAGGCGACCTGGCAGTATATTGCGCAAAATTACCAGGCGCTGGATGTGATCGTTTCGCCGAGCGTCTTTTTACGCGGCGTATTGTTGCGTACGCTGCCGAATTCGCGCATTGATGTCATCGTCAATGGCGTTGATGACAGCCGTCCTCTGGGTGAGGTAAGCGATGCGGGCTATATGCTGTACTTCGGTCGCCTGAGCCGTGAAAAGGGCGTGGCAACGTTATTGGCGGCGCATGAGAAAATGCAGAACAAAGCGCCGCTGAAAATTGTGGGGCACGGTCCCCTGCACGACGAATTAGTCGCCCAATACCCGGACGTTGAGTTTTTAGGTTATGTGCAACAAGGGGAAGCTCTCGATAACCTTATTAAGCATGCCCGGGCAGTGATCCTTCCTTCAGAATGCTATGAAAACTGTTCTATGGCGATATTAGAGGCGATGTCCTTAGGCAAGCCGGTGATCGGATCGCGCATCGGCGGTATCCCGGAACAAATTCGTGATGGTATCGAAGGGATTTTATTCGAACCTGGCAATGCGCAGGAGCTAGCAAATGCGATGGATGCACTAGCCGACTCGCCAGAGAAGGCGCGGGTCATGGGCTTACAGGGTCGTGCGCGATTGAGTGAAAAATATGCGCTGAGTAAACATATGGATACTCTACTGGCGCTCTATAAAGAACTGCTGAGCAGGCCATAGTATGAGTAAAAAAATAACGGTTTTTGGTACGCGTGGTATTCCCGATGTATTGGGCGGGGTGGAGACACACTGTCAGAATCTATATCCTGCCATTAAGCAGCAGTTGGACGTTGATATTTGCGTGATTGCACGCTCGCCGTATGTAAATTACAAACGATCGTTATATAAGAAAGTTGAAACCTACGCGCTGTGGGCACCCAAAAAGCGCTCGCTGGAAGCGATTGTCCATTCCGTTTTAGCGGCATTTAGGACAAGTATCGACCATTCAGATATTGTGCATGTCCATGCTATCGGGCCTGGGCTTGTGATCCCATTATTACGTATGTTAGGGAAAAAGGTGGTGTTCACCCACCATGGACCTGATTACGATCGTCAAAAATGGGGATTCGTTGCCAAAAAAATATTGCTGCTGGGTGAGCGTTGGGCAGTGAGATATGCCAACGAAGTGATTGTGATTTCTGAGGTTATTAATCAACTGATCCAGAAAAAACACGCTCGCTATGATGCGCATTTAATTCACAATGGCGTCAACGAGCCGCGGTCGTTATCTGCGCTGACCATCGACAATACGCTCTCCCGCTTTGGGCTGCAGCCGAAAAACTACCTCGTGGTGGTTGGGCGATTTGTGGAAGAAAAAGGGATGCATGATGCCATCGCCGCCTATCAGCGCAGCGGTTTAACTATGCCGTTAGTGTTAATTGGCGATGCGGATCATCCGACCGAATACAGCATTCGCCTCAAAAAGCTTGCCGCGGACACCCCTGGCGTTGTGATGACGGGGTTCTTGCGTGGTGATGAGCTTCAGGCGGTGTTTTCGCAGGCACAGCTGTTTGTGATGCCTTCATACCATGAAGGATTGCCCATTGCGCTGCTGGAAGCGATGTCATTTTCTCTTCCTGCCGTCGTCAGTGATATTCCGGCTAACCTCGAAGTTCAACTGCCGTCCGAGGCCTATTTTAAGGTGGGGGATGTGACCAGCCTGGCCGAGAAATTAACCGAGTGGGCGGCAACCAATAGCGTGGACTATCGTGTATATTTGCAAAACTATAACTGGCATGAAATCGCCAAAAAGACGATTAACGTCTATCACTCAATTGATAAAGATATAGGTTAATTTTGACCAGTCCTCAAAATCGTCCTCCCGTCATCGAACGATTTTATGCTCACCTTGACGAGCCGATTGCGCAAGGGTTGACTCCTGAACAAAAAGAAGGGGTGGAAAAAGCGATCCTGGCCTCGACTCTGACTTCGCGGCATCAGATCGATATTCGCCGAAGCTTTCCCTTTTTCAGTAAACGCTATTATCTGGTTTTTTTGTTTGGCAGAGATTTGCGTCGGCAGCATCGTCAGGAATCGACCCTGTCGAGAATATTGCTCACTTTTTTGCTGCTGATAGCCGTGTTGTTCGTTACCTGCTGCGTATTGCTGACGCTGTATATGATCAAATCAGCATTAGGTATTGATGTGTTCCAAAATTTTCATGTGGGTATATGGGACTGGTGGTTAAGTCTGAAAAACCGCTAGCGTAAACAAACCTGTGGAGGGCGTCACTGCGATGAAGTGTAAATGGGTTTCTGCGCTGTTGTTGATGTCCTTTCCGTTGGCGGTTATGTCTGCATTAACGACCGTAACCCCCAAAGCATTAACGGGCCCGCTAACCAATCCGGGGATTGGCGTGGCAAGTTTTCATCAGGGGTACGGTGAAACGCTGGGTCTGGCGGATTATCCCAATACCGGATTTGAATACGAGCGATTTTACTGGCGAGAGCTGGAGCCTGTTGAAGGTCAGTATAATTTTGCGCTGGTGGATGATGCCTTCAAATACGCGGCAGCGCATCGTCCCGCGATGAATGTCGGGCTGCGCTTTATGGTGCTTGCCGATCCGGGGGATGGCACCAAAATTCCCGATTGGCTGATTAAAAAAGGCGTGAAAGGCAGCTGGACGCCCGATAATAAAACATTTATTCCGGATTTAAGCGACCCGCTGTTTATTGAGTACAGCCAGCGTCTGCTGAACGCATTCGGAAAACGCTACGACGGTAATGCGAATCTCGCTTTTGTGGATATCGGCATGGTGGGGGCCTGGGGTGAATGGCATAACAGCAATTTCCCTGATCTGAAACCACTGTTGGAGCAGTACACCACCGCGCAGTTAGACCGCTACGTCGCAATGCACTTTTCTGCCTTCCCTTCGACGCCGAAAATAATGTTGATGAGCGGTGGGCAAAGCCTGGCGAATGCGGTGGCTCGAGGGGCTGGATGGCGGGCGGATTGCTGGGGTGACCTGCGCGTATTTTCGGACTCCTGGAGCCATATGGCCGATGATTACCCGCAGCGATTACTGGCAGCACAGCAGAGCTATTCGGGGTTTAACGATGCCTGGAAACGTGCGCCGGTCAGTCTGGAAATCTGTTCATATATGCAGGACTGGAAGAACACCTTCCACTATACGCGTGCCGAAGTGCAGGGCATTTTTGACTGGGCGGTCAAGCAGCACGCCAGCACGATCAACCTGAAATCGAGAGCGATACCCAGCGATTATCGACCGATTGTTGACGACGCGCTGACCAAACTGGGCTATCGGTTTCGCTTAGCGTCTCTGAGCCATGAGTCCGTGTGGGACGGCGGTCAAACGTTGAGGTTGAACAGTACCTGGTATAACGAAGGTATCGCACCGATTTATCTGCCCTACACGCTGGCATTTCGTGTGGTGGATAGCGCCAATATGGTGGTGGCGCAGGGGAATACGGCGGATGATATACGACGTTGGCTCCCGGGCGTTTATCAGGTTAGCTACGCATTGCCCATGCCGGGTCGACTGGCGAAAGGGCAATACGCCATTGAGGTATCGATGCTGGATAAATCCGGGGCGGCAAGAATTAACTTTGCCAACGAAGGAAAGCAGAGCAGCGGCTGGTATCGCGTATCAACGATAACGGCACGCTAACCCGTCATGGCAACGAGCCTGAGGCTCAGGCTCGTTGCCGGGTACATCAGATGTTATAACCATTCGGGTTGTTTTTTTGCCAGTTCCAGGTGTCACGCATCATTTCATCAAGGTTGTAGATGGCCTTCCAGCCTAACTCTTTGTATGCCAGTGACGGGTCAGACCAACATTCGGCAATGTCGCCTGGCCTTCTGTCGACAAATTGATAGCTTATTTTTTTCTGCGCCGCTTTTTCAAACGCCTCAATCAGATTAATCACAGAATAACCGACCCCGGTACCGAGATTAATCACCTTGTAGGCAGCGCCTTTGTTCTGGCTATCCAGCGCAGCTAAATGGCCGGTCGCCAAATCCATGACGTGGATATAATCACGAACGCCGGTGCCGTCGGGGGTTGGATAGTCATTACCGTACACCGACACGGTTTTCAGCTTACCAATCGCAACCTGGGAGATGTACGGCACCAGGTTATTGGGGATACCATTGGGATCCTCACCAATTCGACCCGATGGATGGGCGCCTACCGGGTTGAAATAGCGCAGGCAGGTAATGCGGAAATCGGGCTGCGCGCGGGAGAAATCGGCCAGAATCTGTTCGACCATTAATTTAGAGGTACCGTACGGATTGGTGGTACCCCCCGTACGCGATTGCTCGCTCAGCGGCACGCTTTCCGGATTACCGTATACCGTAGCTGATGAGCTAAAAATGAATCGATTAACGCCTGCGGCCAGCATCTCATCCAGTAAAACCAGCGTTCCAGTGACGTTGTTTTCGTAGTAAGCAAGGGGTTCTTTTATCGACTCGGAAACCGATTTGAGGCCCGCAAAATGAATGACATCGGTGATGTTATGGTTGGCGAAAATGTTTTTTAATGCCTGCCTGTCGAGAACATCAGCGATATAGACAATGGGTTCCCTTCCTGTGAGTTCCGCGACCCTGTCCAGCGAGATTCGGCTGGCGTTTGCCAGATTATCGATGACAACGACATCATCGCCTCTTTCCAGTAGCGTTAAAACAGTATGTGAACCAATATAACCTGCACCACCAGTGACAAGAATAGCCATACAGACTCCAGAAAAATGCTAAAAACCCGAGCGATTTTCCACCAATGCACCCAAGGATCCAGTGGATCAGTTATTTTGCCGGGAAAGGTATACGTTTCTATATTTTATCATACACTTATATGATATTTTTTTAAAGATTGCCAACAGACTGAACTTATTTATTTTTGTATCATAGGCAATATAGTTACTTGAGAAATTTAGCGTGTGAACGCCGTCACTGTGGTTGATCGACGAATTGATTTGTTCGATCAGATTCTCATCAAAAGTAGCGTCATTCAGTGTGACTAATTCTTTGATGTAGATAGATTTTCCATATGTTTCAGGTGTGCATTCCTGGGTTAAGAAATACATTTTGTTATCGACAAGATAAGGCGCACCCGCTCCCCGATGATGATGATTGCTCACCTTCAATGCAGGAGTAATTCTCTGCCACTGTCCGTGGAGATGCTCGGCCGAATGAATAATTATTTTATTATCCATGGTGGTCGACATAAGATAGCAGGTCTCATTCATTGAAAGAAAAATGTTATCTGTCACTTCGGTGTCAGAGATTAGAACTTTAATTTTCTTCCAGCGCGTAGGAAACTCTACTGACTGAAACAGTATCACTTCTTTTCTTTCTGATGATTCAGGAATCATGAAGAGCTGATCGTTAATATTAATCAGGAAAGGAAATGACAAATGACACATCAGGTCGTCAAAACCTTCAAGTTTCACGTCATCAATTTCAACCAGTTCACGATCAAGAATACGGCATCGGAGCATGCCTTTCGAGTTGCGAAAGCTAAAAGCTTCATAAAAAACAAACAGTTTATCATCTTTTTCAATAAGAAAAGGATCGGCCTGAAACGTATATTTCTTTTTTAACTGCTGTGCAGCGGATTTACTTAATATATCCAGTGTATTATTCGGGAATAAGTGTGTACCATGATCCTTAATAATCATGATATCCCACGACTCATGATAGAATAACATATTTATTATTCTTTTTATTTTTTCTTGCATTCGTACCCGCTCCTTTTTATCGCCTGCATCATGTATGAACAGCTATTTGCGGCTCAGTTCATGAGACCTGTCGCAACGTTGTATAAATGTGCGAAAACTGATGTGAGAACACCAGAGGCTATTTTAAAACTAGTCGCAAGCATGTTTTTTGTCTATAGCACAAAAGTAGGTAAAAGCTCTCCAGAGCATCCTTGCTCCAGTGGACGATTTACTCGAAATGCACCTGCGGGTTATCAGCAAGGGAGACGTAGGTTTTGCTGTTTTTATCCAGGGTACGGATTTCACCGCTTTCGATGTCATATACCCAGCCGTGCAGACGAAGCGCATTATTTCGCAGCCCAACCGCGACGCAAGGATGCGCTTTAATATTATTGAGCTGTGCGATAACGTTTTCTTCCACCATGGCGTTAACTTTATCGATTGGGTTATCCCAGGTTTTCTTCTCAACCACGGCTTTCGCGGCATCGGCATAGTGCAACCAGTGAGCCACAGCGGGCATCGGATCCAGAGGCTGGCTATCGGCAATGGCTTTCATCGCGCCGCAGTTGGAGTGTCCGCAGATGACGATATCCGTCACGCCAAGTGCGACAACCGCGTATTCAATCGTAGCAGATACGCCACCGGGTTCCGGTCCAAAAGACGGAACGATATTACCGGCGTTGCGGATAACGAAAAGCTGTCCGGGCTCTTGCTGAGTAACGAGTTCTGGCACCAGGCGGCTATCGGAACAGGAGATGAAAAGCGCTTTGGGATTCTGGCTGGATGCCAGGCTGCGAAAGAGTTCCTTACGTTGAGGGAAAATCTCTTTTTGGAAGTTGAGGAAGCCCTCAATGATATGTTGCATAGCAGTGTCTCTTTTCTCTGTTTAAGCAGGTTATGATGAAGATCACACTTTCCAGTTTAACACCAGCCGACAGAACGGAAAAACTTTATAGCAGTTCTGCAACATCTTTGTATAGTTTTGCCCCACCGTGGCGGGGCAAAGAGTGTGATGCGCGCTACGCGTTCTGTCGTTTTTGGTACGCCGCTTTCAGTCGGTTCATCGCTTCTACCAGTACCGAGCGCGGGCACCCAACGTTGAGTCTCATGTGACCCTCTCCGCCGGGGCCATATTGCGCGCCTGGTGACAGACCCAGTTTTGCTTCCTGCACAAAAAATGCGCTTAGCTGTTCATCGCTAAGATTCATTTTTTCCGCGTTCAGAAACAGAAGATACGATGCGCCGCCATACACAATGGAGATTAAGGGACAGTGCTTTTCAATTTCACTTTTAACAAACGCCACATTGTCGGCCAGGTAGGCTAATAATTTTTGGTGCCAGTCGCCACAATGGGTAAAGGCGCTGTAAATGGCCGCCTGCTGTAATGAATGTGTCTCGGCAAGGTAGCAGTTATCCAGGAAACCATAGAACTGATGGCGTAATTCATCATTTTTAATAATGGCAATTCCGCCCTGGATCGCCGCCGTGTTGAAGGTTTTACTGATTGAGGTCAGCACGATTGACTGGCTCCCTGTCGCTTCGTCTAAAGTAAAAAACGGCAGATGGCGCTTGCCTGGCAGGGTTAAATCACTATGCACTTCATCTGAGAGAATAATGACGCCAGCTTGCTGACAATAGTGACTTACTTTTTCCAGCGTTTCCCGCGACCACACCATACCGCCCGGATTATGCGGCGAAGGGAAAAGAAACATTTTGCACTGCTTGAGTTTTTCGCTGAAATCATGCCAGTCAAATTCGTAATGACCCTCTTTCTCAATGAGGCGCGTTTGAATCAAATTCCTGCCGCTGGTGTTTACCAGATTAGGGTAGGGGTCATATATTGGCGTACAGGTTAAAACATTATCACCTGGTCGGGTAAACACCATCAGAGAGAGTACGATAGTTTTTATGACGCCGGGAATAAAATGCAACCAGTGTGGCTTTATGTCGATATCATACTGTTGCACATACCAATGAATAACGGACTCTTTCCATTGCGGATAATCCAGGTTGTAGCCTTGTACTGGCTGCGATACCACTGAACGCAGTGTGCTCATGATTGGCTCTGGCGTCACAAAATCCATATCTGCAATCCACAGCGGTAATACATCGGTGGTGCCGTACATCTGTTGTAATTGACCGTATTTACGGCAATTAACATCCCTTATGACAATATCATCAAACAAAGACATTGCTGACTCCTGGACAGTCTCTGAAAAATAGTTTAAGCAACGCAACAGTGAAGAATATTTCTGTATATCTAATTGATATATTAAATTTACCCTGGTGGTAGCCAATATTTAGCTATTTATTAGCCTATGATTTTTGCTCAACCATATGCTCTGTAGCTTCATTTGGTTCATATTTAGCAATACCAATACCGGTGGCAGCCCACAGCAGGGCAAAGATGATGCCGCTGTAGCAGAGGATTGCCCATGGCAAATAATCAAGCGTCGCCACGCCCAGCATCGTGGCGCAATAAACGCCTGAGGCAGACCAGGGGATAATCGGTTCGACAACGGTTCCGGCATCTTCGGTTGTACGCGAGAGGTTCTTTGTCGCAAGCCCTCGTTTTTTATATTCTTCTTTAAAGGCATCGCCGCACAGCAGCAGTGGCAAGGTTCCATTTGCCGTACAGGCACAGATGGTAAACGTCGTCACAATCGTGGTGGCCACCAGGCGGAATGTGGATTTAACGCCTTTCGTGAGCGCGTTTATCACGGTGTGCAAAGAGCCTGTCGCACTCATTGCGCCGGCAAAGCTGAAGGCGCTGAAGACGGTGACGAAGCTGCTAAACATTGAAATGGCGCCGCCTCGTTCCAGTAAGCGCGAAACATCTGATGACAGTGTTGGCAGGTTATCTCCGGTGAGCATCGCGAGCTTAAAACCGCTAACCACGGATTCGCCAACCGATGATGCGGTAAATTGCTGAAAGGCTAATGCCAGAATCATCGAGACTATTGTGGATAAAAAGAGCATCGGGATTGGCGGTCTTTTTGACAATGAGCCATACAAAACGATGATCGGTGGCAACAGTAGCAGAATGTTAAAGTGATAAATCTGGCCGATAGCGTTCATCAAGTTGGTGATATTGGCTGGCGCGCTGGATGAGGCATCAATGCCCATGCCCATATAGCTGTATACGACGCAGCAAATAATAAATCCCGGGCCTGTAGTCCACAGCAGATGGCCGATATGCGAGTACAGGTTTACACCGGCAGCCAGCGCCGCCATGTTGGTTGAGTCAGAAACCGGAGAAAGCTTATCACCAAACCAGCAGCCGGAGACAATAGCGCCAGCAGCAATGGGCAGCGAAACATTCAGACCAATCGCTACGCCAATCATGGCGATCCCGACGGTTCCGATAGATCCCCAGGAGGTGCCGGTACAGACTGAGATCAGCGCTCCCAGCATAAATGCTGAAATATAGAAATACTGCGGGTTAATCCACTTCAGACCATAATAAATCATCATTGGAATAGTGCCTGACACCATCCATGCGCCAATTAAGAAACCGATACTGGCGACGATTAATATGACAGGAAGCGCTTCAGATATTTTATTGCAAATAGATTGTAGAATGTCATCCCACGTGTAGCCGTGAGCGATGGCGATAAACGAGGCGGTTGCGGTTCCCATGAGGATCATGGGTTCAGCTCGAATATTGAAGATAAAATATCCGATGCTAATGCCACCCAGCATGACTATCATGGGTAAAACTGACCAAAAGAAAGACAATGGCTTTCTGTTGTTGGCGGTGCAGCTATTTAATTCCATAATTCCATCCCAATCGATAATGGTTGAACACGTCAAATAAATACCTGCTACAGGTCACCCATAAATGGGTAACATAGTTGCCAGAGTTCATGGCTGAACCCTATTTTATTAACTGCTGCAGATTATCTATTTTGACCTGCTATTCTGACGCTTATATTTTGGTAGTAAGGTAAGAGTGAGTTTGACGAATAAATTACCCCTCGGCATAAGGTGAATGATTTCGGCGCTGTTGGCTCAGTTTGCGATATTGCTGCGGCGGCATGCCGACGTATTTATGAAATGAGCTATAAAAACGGCTGCTGGATCGGAAACCTGCAATTGTAGCGATATCCAGAATTGTTTTATCCGTATCGCTGAGCAAAGCCCGCACATGGTTGATGCGCATTGCGGTAATATACTGTTTCATGGTTAGTTGCATCACGCGATGAAAAATGCCCATCGCATAATTTGGGTTGAGCTTAACGTGTTCGGCAATAGCATCGACCGTAAGCTGTTTGTCGCAGTTTGCGGCAATAAACTCCAGCATCTGGCTGACGTAAAACTGTGAATGCCGTGAAATACTGTTTTTCTGGGTGCGCGATGTTTTGTTACCCAGCACAGGCCGCCAGCCAGCGAGGCTAAATCGCTTGAGCATCAGGGCAATCTCATCAATGGCTAATTGACGAATTTGCTCATTGTCGCTGTTGAGTTCACTCTGCCAGCGCTGTACTTCAAAAGCGCTCAGCTGCTGCGAGGCAAGCGACGTAATCACCATCCCATGCGTCACGTGGTTAATCAGTTCCCTGTCCAGCGGCCAGGACAAAAACAGATGCATCGGTAAGTTGAAGATGGCCATCTGTTTACAGTGCCCGGCATCCGTCAGCTGATGGGGGGTGCAGGCCCAGAACAGCGTGATAAAGCCCTGTTTGCTTTTCACCACTTCGTCATTGAAAAGGTACTCCACATCGCCATCAAACGGCACATTCACTTCAACCTGACCGTGCCAGTGGCTGTAGGTCATGGCCAGCGGAGCCCGCAGCTCGACGTCCATACGCTGATACTCTGAGTAGAGCGCCAGCGGACTTCGCGACTTTTTTTCATAGCTGCGACACATATGTGGGTCGAGCGGCAGCTGCGGGGTACTTTTTGCCATTATGGGTGGGTTCCTGAATAGTGAATCTGACCATGGGTAGCGCCAAAGCATGAACATAGCTTAACCGAAAAAAAACGCCGTTTTCTCTCCATTTTCGCGAAGTTATTCCCAAAAACTCAGATCCTGTGCCTGTCGCTTGCCGATCTGAGTTAACGGGAATGGCGGGTTTTAATTTTAAAAACGGTCAATCAAAGCTGCTCACTTTGCAAAGCGACAGCGTTTTTCTGCCAATAAATCGGATTCATAGCGATAGCCAATATTCACGCAATACCATACATTTTGTATGTATCCATATCTTAAGGAATCATCATGTCCAGGCTCCGTACTTTAGCAACGGCTTTAGTTGCCGTTGCCGCGATGTCGATGTGCGCTATCCCCGTTTCGGCTAACCCCGGTAATGGCAACGGAAATGGTAATAGCGGCAACCATGGTAATAGTGGGAATAAGGGTAATAGCAGTCATAGCCAGAAAGGAAACCCAGGCCCAAAAAACAACTCGCAATCGGAACAGCGTAAAAATTATGGCAAGCCGGACCATGTTGATAGTGATATTAGCTATAACGTGGCCAGGCAGTACGCCGTCAGATATGGTTTGACGGGATATAAGTCACTGCCTCCGGGCATCGCCAAAAATCTGGCGCGAGGAAAACCACTTCCTCCGGGGATCGCTAAGAAAAGTGTCCCATCCTCGATGCTGAATCAACTGCCGTATTACCCGGGTTATGAATGGCAGGTTGTTGGCGACAATCTGGTGTTGATTGCACTGAGTACGGCAATTGTCACCGCGGTTATCAATGGTGTGTTTGATTAAGTATCCCTGTACTTAATTTGCTCTGTTATACCCACCACAAGCCCGCGCTACGCGGGCTTAATTGTTAAAAAAGTGGGGCTCACAAACCATACAGTTTTATTTTTCGATAGAGCGTGGCAATACTGACTCCCAGTTCTGATGCAGCCTGTTTTTTGCCCTCCACGCTTGAACCAAATCGCTGGATGGCATTTTCGATGTCGTCCCTTTCCGCTCGTTTTCCTTGGATCGCCAGCTGTCGGGGTTGTGCGGTCATCGTGGTTTTCCTGCTGTCAGCCGGGGAGAGTAAATAAGGGGGCAGATGGCTGGCGTTGATCCCAGCGGCTTCTCCGCGCATCACAAAAATGTATTCGATGACGTTGCGTAATTCGCGAATGTTCCCCGGCCAGTGCCAGGCATAAAGGCGATTAATAACGTCATCGGGCAGTTTTTGCGGTGCACGCTGGTAACTGACCGAAAACTCATCGGCAAAGTATTGTGCAAGGACGGCGATATCAGCCCTGCGTTCACGCAGGGAAGGAAGCACCAGAGGGACGACATTCAGGCGATAGAAAAGGTCTTCGCGAAACTGATTATTCTCGACCATCGCGCTAATATTTTTGTTGGTCGCGGCAATAATGCGCACATCAATATTAATGATGTTATTAGAACCCACGCGGGTGATCGCTTTTTCCTGCAACACCCTGAGCAGCTTGGCCTGCAGGTGCAGCGGCATATCACCGATCTCATCCAGAAACAGGCTGCCGCCGTTGGCCAGTTCAAATTTCCCCATTCGTCCTTTGGGATCTGCACCGCTAAATGCACCGCGTACATAGCCAAACAGTTCGCTTTCCAGTAGTTGCTCAGGGATTGCCGCGCAGTTGATTGTCACGAAAGGGGCGGCTTTACGGGGGCTGTTTTGGTGAATGGCAAATGCCACGACCTCTTTACCCGAGCCGCTTTCCCCGGTGATGAGCACGCTGGCGTAGCTGTTGGCAATTTTGCTAATGGTGCTTCTGAGCTGCTCCATTGAGGAAGAGTGGCCAATCAGCCGCACCTGCGTGTCAGACTCATAAGGGGATGGAGTAAGGTTACTCAGGTAGTCGTGCGCATCACGAAAGATGACCATCGTTAAGCGATCGTTATCCAGCGAGGAGAGCGAAATTTGTTTGCACAGTACATGGTGTTTCTGGCCTTCAAGCGTCAGCCATGCTTCTTCATCGCCATACAAACTGTCCCCGGTTGTTTCAATGGTCAGCGGTAATCCCTGAACTTCGCGGTTGAGAATGCGATCGGCTGAATGATTGGCATGCCAGATAAGACCATTGCCATCAATTGCTACAACGCCGCGGTCCATGGCATCGATCAGACGCCGAAATGCGCCGAGGGTTTCCTGCGCGCGTAAACGCTCCAGACATTCAAAGACCTTACTGGAGATCATCACCGCGATTTGCTCAATAAAAGTGACAAATTTATCAATCTGGCTCAATAACGCGTCACGCTGCGCCTGGGTTGAGCAAATAATTCCGATCACGCCAATCACTCGATTGTTGAGAAAAATTGGTGCGTTCAAATCCAGCATTTCAGAACAGTAGTGGTGTTTTTCACATAACTGACACAGCGGATGTTCGCCGGGGTTTTTGATAAGAACCGTTTCTCGGACCTGCAAAACGTGGTGGTAGATGTAGCCATTTTTTGCCACGTTTTCATTGAGCATATGTCGGTATTTACCGGTGCCAGCGATGCGCATTAAGGATTCATCGATGATTTCAACATCCGTTCCGGTTATGCCAGAAATAGCGTCGGCATAATTGCAGATATCATCCTGAATATTGCTGAGTACTGAAATCATGGTACTTCTCCGGCAGCGAGTGGCATTTCTCAAGGGAGATGATAAATATGCGAAGCAATGCAAAAATGATTTGCGAAAAATCAATATACCGCTCTGTTTTTGAATGTTTTTTTTATTTTATCTTCCGCGATCACACTATTTATCAATTGTGAGAATTTATCAAACGAGGCGATAAACTAACGCTGTGGTATTTTTCAGTACCCATCTTGCTCTCTTTTTAATTGGTTGAAAATAAAGCCTTTATTAAAATATTTATAAAGTTTTACTCGATTAATAAAAAACTGGTAAGCATTTTGCTCTATTGGCAATACCGATAGCGTAAATATCTCTGTATACGTCTATTACAGGGAGTGAAATACCAGAACAATGAGGTTTTATGATGCAGGAAAACTTATCATTTTTTATCAACCAGACGCCGTTTACCGAACATCCAAACGCACCGCTGGCACCGTTTAGTCGCCAGGAACTGGTAAAAGCGTTGAATTTTCATCGGTCTATTCCGGGTTATGCGCCGACGCCGTTATATACGCTGCCGGCTCTTGCACAAAAGCTGGGTGTTAAAAATATCTATCTCAAGGATGAGTCTCAGCGTTTTGGCCTGAAAGCCTTCAAAGCGTTGGGCGGCTCCTATGCGATGGCGTGCCATATCGCGGAATTAATCGGCAAGGATATCAGTGAACTGCCGTTTGACGTGATGACCAGCGAAGAGGTACGCCGCGATCTCCAAACCGTCACGTTTGCCACCACCACCGATGGCAACCACGGTCGCGGTGTGGCGTGGATGGCGCGCCAACTGAAGCAAAACGCCGTGGTTTATATGCCGAAGGGCTCTTCGCAGCAGCGTTTGACCTCCATCCGTAATGAAGGCGCTACCGCTGAAATCGTCGATATGAACTATGACGATGCGGTTCGCATGACCGCGGAACAAGCACAAAAGCATGGCTGGATTGTGGTGCAGGATACCGCCTGGGAAGGGTATGAAAAAATCCCGCAGTGGATTATGCAGGGCTACGGCACGCTGATGCTGGAGGCGATAGACCAGCTGCATCAGGTTGCGCCGACGCATATTTTTGTTCAGGCAGGCGTTGGCTCGTTTGCCGGAATGGTGCAGGGAATGGTGGCTGCAGCCTGGGGTGAACACCGCCCGAAAGTGATCGTCGCTGAAGCGTTAATTGCCGATTGTCTTTACCGCTCTGCCCGTTCTAAAGAGGGGGATGCAATTGCGGTGGGCGGCGATTTGCAAACCGTGATGGCTGGTCTCGCCTGCGGTGAGGCGAACAGCATCGGCTGGAAACTGCTACGTGATTATGCCAACGCATTTGCCTCTTGCCCTGATGAAGTCGCAGCGCTGGGCATGCGCATGCTGGGTAATCCGTTGGCGGGCGATCCGCAGATCGTATCTGGTGAGTCCGGCGCGGTCACTTCCGGTCTGCTGGCGCTGCTGATGACCTCACCTGAACTGGCGCAAATGCGTGAACAACTGGGGCTGGATGCGCATTCCCGCGTGCTGTTGGTCAGTACCGAAGGCGACACCGACCCGCAACAATATCTGGATATTGTCTGGGGCGGTCAGTACCCGGGCATCAAATAACACATTTCCTGATTGAGAGAAATAACGGAGAAACCCATGTTATCTGCAAAACGTATTGATGAAGTCATTAAAAACTGTCAGGCGCTGATCCAACAAAAAAGTTATTCCGGTCAGGAAGGGGAAGTGGTTAATGCCATAAAAAAATGATGCAGCATTACCAGTTCGATGACATCCACGTTGATAAGTACGGCAACATTGTGGGCGGCATTGTCGGCAATCAGCCGGGGAAAACGCTGGTTCTCGATGGACATATCGATACCGTGCCGGTCAACGAAGAGAAGTGGAGCCGCAACCCGTACGGCGGCGATATCGACGATGGCAAAATTTATGGTCGCGGTACAACCGATATGAAAGGTGCCGTGGCGGCGATGATTTCCGCCGTGGGTTTTTTCGGCCAGGACAATCAGCGTAATTTTGCCGGCAAAATCTACGTTGCCTGCATCGTGCATGAGGAGTGCTTTGAAGGTATTGCTGCCCGGCTGGTCAGCGAGCGCTATAAGCCGGACTACGTGATCGTCGGTGAAGCTTCCGAGTTAAACCTGAAAATTGGTCAGCGTGGCCGCGCTGAAATTGTGGTCGAAACGTTTGGTAAACCCGCGCACTCCGCCAACCCGCAGGCAGGCATTAACGCGGTGTACAAAATGGCGCAATTGATCGACAAAATTCGCACAATCACTCCGTCCACGCACCCGGTACTGGGGCCTGGCATTCTGGAGCTTACCGACATTAAATCTTCGCCATACCCGGGAGCTTCGGTAGTGCCGGATTATTGTCGCGCAACCTACGATCGTCGTTTGCTGGTGGGTGAAACCAAAGAAAGTGTTATTGCCCCACTGGAAAATGCGCTTGCGGAACTTACCGCACAGGATCCGCAGTTTAAGGCCCGTGTCTCCTACGCGGTAGGTCAGGAGTCTTGCTATACCGGTGCCACGATTGAGGGCGAGCGCTTCTTCCCGGGCTGGGTGTATGACGAGTCTGACGAATTCGTGCAGGCCGCTCTGGCTGGCGTTCGCGAGGCCGGGTTTAATCCAACCATCACACAGTACTCATTTTGCACCAACGGCAGCCACTATGCGGGCGAAGCGGGAATTAAAACTATCGGCTTCGGACCTTCACGTGAAAACCTGGCCCACACCATCGATGAATATATCGAGATTGATCAGTTAACCGGCTCGGCCAGCGGCTATTACAGCATCATTCAGACACTCTATCGCCAATAAAAAGAAAGATAACAACCTCTTACCTTACAAGTGGTGTCGTGAAGCGACACCGCTATGGAGAATAACGATGAAAACCATTTTCAAAAACGGAAATGTAATCGATGGGACGGGCAGTGAAGGCAGAATTGCCGATGTGATGGTTGACGAAGGACGCATTGTCGCAATCGGACAAATTGACGTTGGCGTTAATGAGCAGGTTATTGACGCAACGGGAAAAATTATTTGTCCTGGTTTTATTGATACCCATACGCACTCTGACCTGTCGGCCATTATTAACCCCGCGCTGTCGGCAAAAATTCGTCAGGGTATTACCACCGAGCTGTTAGGGCAGGATGGTGTCGCCCTGGCACCGTTGCCTGAAGAATATATTCCGGCCTGGCGTAAAAATATCGCCGGACTGGATGGCGATACCGACAAAATAGACTGGAAATATAAAAACACAGACGGCTACCTCAATCTGCTGGCATCGCGTCATCCGGCGACAAACCTCGCGTATTTAGTTCCGCATGGCAACGTACGCATGGAAGCCATGGGCCTGGATGGGCGCCCCTCTACTCGTGAGGATGTGGCGAAGATGTGCGAAATCCTTGAGCGGGAGTTACAAGCAGGGGCGTTTGGTCTTTCCACTGGGCTCATCTACATGCCTTGCGCCTTTGGCGATACCGCCGAAATGATTGAACTGTGCAAAGTGACGGCGAAATATGACGGGATCTTTGTGGTGCATCAGCGCAGTGAAGCGGACGATATTTTCAACTCAACGCAGGAACTGATTGATATCGCCACCGCCACTGGCGTCTGGCTGCATATTTCACATATGAAGGTTTGCGGTAAGAAAAACTGGGGGCTGATTGACCAGATGCTGGGCATGTTGGAACAGGCGCAGGAAGAGGGCATTCGTATCTCTTTCGACCAGTATCCGTATGTGGCGGGCAGCACGATGCTCGGCGTGATCCTGCCGCCGTGGGTCCACTCCGGTGGCACTGACAAATTACTTGAGCGGCTGGCCTCGTCTGAACTGCGCGCCAAAATGATCGACGATATTCAGCAGGGCATTCCTGGCTGGGATAACTTTATCGATTTTGCCGGGCTGGACCAGATTTTTGTCACCAGCGTAAAAACGACAAAAAACCAGGATGCCGTCGGTCTGAACATCGTTCAGTTGGGCGAGCTACGAGGAAAAGATCCGTACAACGCCACCTTCGATCTGCTGTTTGAAGAAGAAAACGCCGTTGGGATGGTCGACTTTTACGGTACTGAAGAGCATGTGATTAAGTTCCTTTGCCGTCCTGAGCAAAATGTCTGTACCGACGGTTTAATGGGGGCTGGCAAACCGCATCCGCGCGTGTTTGGCGCATTCCCTCGTGTGCTCGGTAAATATGTGCGTGAAGAGGGATGTCTGAGCTGGGAAGCGGCAATCCGTAAGATGACTGGCAAACCCGCTGAGGTATTAGGCCTGCAGGATCGTGGGCTGCTGAAAGTGGGTTATGCGGCGGATATTGTGATGTTCGATCCGAACACCATTACCGATCAGGAAAAAGCGTGGCTGAAGAAGAAACATACTATTCGCATTCTTATCAATCCAGATTATCCGCCTTACACGCTTGTCGATCGCAGCGGTGAGTTACGTGGAATTCTTGGCGATTTGCTGAATATTATTCATCTGCAAACGGGGATTGATTTTGAGCCGGTTTTGGCCAACACCAAAAGTGAACAGACAAAACAAATAAGCGGCGAACGATGGGATATGTATCCCACTATCACCCTGACAAATCAAAATCAGCACAATTCGACCTTTAGCGATCCGCTGATGAATGTGGCGTTTGTGATTATCACTTCCCGCGATGAAACGGCCGACTCGTTACTGAATACACCGATCCGTATTGCGTTGCCCGCCGGGCATGTTTTGGAAAGTGACTTGAAACAACGCTACCCGCAGGCCACCTGGGTGGATGCTGATACTGGCAGCGTCGCGATGACTATGCTCAGGGATGGCAAGGTTGACGCGGCAATTGCTACTGATGTAGCCCCCTGAAACACCGGACAGTAGCTGTATCTCCAGATAAGAGATAGGCTTGAATATATGTCTAACACTAACGCCAATTTTGAGATGACCGGGATCCTGTTAGGGCAAGAAGTCCGTAAACGTAAAACTCCTCAGGAGAAGATCGCCATTATCCAGCAGACGATGGAGCCGGGTATGAATGTCTCCCATGTCGCCCGCCTGCATGGTATCCAGCCCAGCCTGCTGTTTAAGTGGAAGAAGCAATATCAGGAAGGCAGCCTCACCGCCGTTGCGGCTGGAGAGGAAGTCGTTCCTGCTTCTGAGCTTACTGCTGCTCTGAAGCAGGTCCGGGAGCTTCAGCGCCTTCTGGGCAAGAAGACGATGGAAGTTGAGATCCTGAAAGAAGCCGTGGAGTACGGTCAGTCGCGAAAATGGATAGCGCACGCGCCCTTGTTGCCAAAGGACGGGGAATAGCCATGGTCTGCCGGACCATGGGCGTGTCGCGTGCGCAACTGTCACTGCGGATTAACCGTTCTGCCGACTGGCAGGACAGGCGCTGTAACCGGCGTAATGAAGAAGCAGACGCAGAAATACTGTCGGCTATCCTCAACATTATCAGCGATATGCCGAGTTATGGTTATCGACGCGTGTGGGGCATCCTGCGCAAGCAACGTCGCACAGAGGGACAGCTACCTGTGAATGCCAAACGGCTTTACAGGATAATGCGTGAGCATAACCTGTTGTTGTTGCATCACAAACCAGAGCGACCGAAGCGTGAACATAAGGGCAAGATAGCGGTGGCAGAAAGCGATATGCGCTGGTGTTCAGATGGCTTCGAGTTCGGCTGCGACAACGGCGAAAAACTGCGGGTAACGTTCGCGCTGGACTGCTGCGACCGTGAGGCCATAGACTGGGCAGCAAGCACGGGAGGCTATGACAGTTCGACCGTGCAGGATGTGATGCTGAGGTCGGTGGAAAAGCGCTTCGGCGACAGGTTGCCCGACACAGCGGTGCAGTGGCTGACGGATAACGGTTCAGCGTATACCGCGTATGAAACGCGGAGGTTCGCGAGAGAGCTGAATCTGGAGCCCTGCACAACAGCGGTGAGCAGCCCGCAGAGTAATGGCATGGCCGAACGGTTCGTGAAAACGATGAAAGAAGACTATATCGCGTTCATGCCAAAACCGGATGTGAGAACAGCACTGCGAAACCTTGCAGTAGCGTTCACGCATTACAATGAAAACCACCCGCACAGCGCGCTGGGATATCACTCCCCGAGGGAATACCGGCGGCAGCGGACATCGTTAACTTAAGATACAAAAGCTGTTCGGAGATGGAGGGTCAAGATCA
>NZ_JAOWDG010000078.1:0-87671 GCF_030334745.1 Citrobacter sp. Cb080
TTCATCAGACAATCTGTGTGAGCACTACAAAGAACGTTTCTTTAAGGTAAGGAGGTGATCCAACCGCAGGTTCCCCTACGGTTACCTTGTTACGACTTCACCCCAGTCATGAATCACAAAGTGGTAAGCGCCCTCCCGAAGGTTAAGCTACCTACTTCTTTTGCAACCCACTCCCATGGTGTGACGGGCGGTGTGTACAAGGCCCGGGAACGTATTCACCGTGGCATTCTGATCCACGATTACTAGCGATTCCGACTTCATGGAGTCGAGTTGCAGACTCCAATCCGGACTACGACATACTTTATGAGGTCCGCTTGCTCTCGCGAGGTCGCTTCTCTTTGTATATGCCATTGTAGCACGTGTGTAGCCCTACTCGTAAGGGCCATGATGACTTGACGTCATCCCCACCTTCCTCCAGTTTATCACTGGCAGTCTCCTTTGAGTTCCCGACCGAATCGCTGGCAACAAAGGATAAGGGTTGCGCTCGTTGCGGGACTTAACCCAACATTTCACAACACGAGCTGACGACAGCCATGCAGCACCTGTCTCAGAGTTCCCGAAGGCACGTTCGCATCTCTGCAAACTTCTCTGGATGTCAAGAGTAGGTAAGGTTCTTCGCGTTGCATCGAATTAAACCACATGCTCCACCGCTTGTGCGGGCCCCCGTCAATTCATTTGAGTTTTAACCTTGCGGCCGTACTCCCCAGGCGGTCGACTTAACGCGTTAGCTCCGGAAGCCACGCCTCAAGGGCACAACCTCCAAGTCGACATCGTTTACGGCGTGGACTACCAGGGTATCTAATCCTGTTTGCTCCCCACGCTTTCGCACCTGAGCGTCAGTCTTTGTCCAGGGGGCCGCCTTCGCCACCGGTATTCCTCCAGATCTCTACGCATTTCACCGCTACACCTGGAATTCTACCCCCCTCTACAAGACTCTAGCCTGCCAGTTTCGGATGCAGTTCCCAGGTTGAGCCCGGGGATTTCACATCCGACTTGACAGACCGCCTGCGTGCGCTTTACGCCCAGTAATTCCGATTAACGCTTGCACCCTCCGTATTACCGCGGCTGCTGGCACGGAGTTAGCCGGTGCTTCTTCTGCGAGTAACGTCAATTGCTGCGGTTATTAACCACAACACCTTCCTCCTCGCTGAAAGTACTTTACAACCCGAAGGCCTTCTTCATACACGCGGCATGGCTGCATCAGGCTTGCGCCCATTGTGCAATATTCCCCACTGCTGCCTCCCGTAGGAGTCTGGACCGTGTCTCAGTTCCAGTGTGGCTGGTCATCCTCTCAGACCAGCTAGGGATCGTCGCCTAGGTGAGCCGTTACCCCACCTACTAGCTAATCCCATCTGGGCACATCCGATGGCAAGAGGCCCGAAGGTCCCCCTCTTTGGTCTTGCGACGTTATGCGGTATTAGCTACCGTTTCCAGTAGTTATCCCCCTCCATCGGGCAGTTTCCCAGACATTACTCACCCGTCCGCCACTCGTCACCCAAGGAGCAAGCTCCTCTGTGCTACCGTTCGACTTGCATGTGTTAGGCCTGCCGCCAGCGTTCAATCTGAGCCATGATCAAACTCTTCAATTTAAGTTTGATGCTCGTGAATTAAACTTCGTAATGAATTACGTGTTCACTCAGAGACTTGGTATTCATTTTTCGTCTTGCGACGTTAAGAATCCGTATCTTCGAGTGCCCACACAGATTGTCTGATAAATTGTTAAAGAGCAGTGCCGCTTCGCTTTTTCTCAGCGGCGCGGGGTGTGCATATTACGCCATCCCGCTACAGAGTCAAGCGTTTATTTTCGCTTTTCTCCGCTGACCCGGCGGTTTGTAATCCGTTGTTCCGTGTCAGTGGAGGCGCATTATAGGGAGTTATTTCAGGCTGACAAGGGGAAATTTAAAATAACTTTCCGAGTGCGTGTTTTTTATTCTTTGTGCTTATTTTGACAACGTTTTGTGGGTTAATTGGGCGATTTCCCGCGCGAAATCCGCGACCTGTTCCCAATCGGTATACACCACTTCTTTATTGGTATCTGTTTCACCGCCTGACATCTTCATTATCAGTTGGATCATTACGCGGTCATACCAGCGATAGCGTGGATACAGCAAAGCGCCAGCAATAACCGCACTGCGATCAGGCCGCCACGGCGAACTCATCAGGAACTTACGCGCATAGCTGTTAGTTTGCGGCGTGCGTTTCTCCGGTTTACGGGCAACCAGGTTTACGGAGTAGAAGGCACTCGGCATCGCGTTCAACCGCGTGGCATGCTTTTTCACAAACTCCTGAAAAGCTGCATGGTAATGACCATAGCGAATGGAGGCGCCAATCACCACGCTGTCATAATTTTGCCAGTCAGGCTCCGCGGTACGATGCAAATTAACGACATCCGCCCAAACGCCCAGCTCTTTGAGTTCAGAAGCCAGATACTCGGCGATTTCACGCGTTTGTCCGTCCCGGGAAGAAAAAAGAATCAGTGTTTTCACGTGTTACTCCATTATTCACGCCAGAAGGTAGGGGTAAAGAGTACCAGCAGGGTAAAGACCTCCAGACGACCAAACAGCATATTGGCAATCAGGATCCACTTCGCCACGGGGTTCATACTGGCAAAGTTGTCGGCAACAACCCCCAGCCCTGGCCCCAGGTTATTCAGCGTCGCCACAACAGAGGCAAACGCGGAGAAGTCATCAACACCGGTCGCAATAATCGCCAGCATACTGATAATAAAGACCAGTGCATAGGCAGAGAAGAACCCCCACACAGCTTCAAGGATTCGCTCCGGCAAAGCACGGTTACCCAGCTTGATACTGTAAACCGCATTCGGGTGGACCAGTCGTTTCAATTCGCGGTTACCCTGCTTAAACAGCAACAGGATTCGAATCACCTTCAAGCCACCGCCCGTCGACCCGGCACAGCCACCAATAAAAGCAGAACATAGCAACAGCACCGGCAGGAACAGCGGCCAGCGGGCAATACTGTCCGTAGTAAATCCGGCGGTCGTCGCCATCGATACCACCTGAAAAAAAGCCTGGTTGATGGTCGTGAGTGCCGAACCGTAGGTATTGTGTATCCACAGCACCAGCGTACAGACAGCCACCAGCGTCAGCTGCACCCCAATGAACATGCGGAATTCTGGATCGCGCCAGTAGACCTTCAGGCTGCGACCGCTGAGTAAAGAGAAGTGCAGACCATAGTTACAACCGGAGATCAGCAAGAAGATAGCAATAATGGTGTTAATCGTGGGACTGTCGAAATACCCCACGCTGGCATCGTGTGTGGAAAAGCCGCCGATGGCTATCGTAGCAAAGCTGTGCCCAATAGCGTCAAACGCGGGCATCCCGGCAAACCATAGCGCCAGCGCACACGCCACCGTCAGTAATACATAGATAAGCCACAGCGTTTTCGCCGTTTCGGCAATACGCGGACGCATTTTGTTATCTTTCAGCGGGCCCGGCATTTCTGCGCGGTAGAGCTGCATCCCACCGACGCCAAGAATAGGCAGAATAGCCACCGCCAGCACGATGATCCCCATCCCGCCGAACCATTGCAGCATCTGTCGATAAAAGAGGATAGCGTGTGGCAATGAATCCAGCCCCACCAGCGTTGTCGCCCCCGTGGTGGTTAATCCGGAGAAGGATTCAAAAAAAGCGTCGGTTATCGTGAGGTTAGGGCTTTCCGCAAAGATGAACGGTAGCGCACCCACGCTACCCAGCACGGTCCAGAACAAAACGACAATCAGAAACCCTTCGCGCGATTTCAGCTCGCCCTTCTCTTTACGGTTTGGCCACCACAGCATGGAGCCGATCGCCAGAGCAACGAAGAAAGTTTGGGTAAACGCACGCCCTGCCCCATCGCGGTAGATGAGCGCTACCAGTCCGGGGATAATCATTATCCCCGAGAATAAGATGACCAGTAGTCCAACGATTCGGGTGATGGCGCGAAAATGCATCTCTGCCGCTTCCTTAGTTCTTTAAAATGAGGTGGGGATTATTCTTCAATCGCTAACAATTGCAATGAACCACGACTAAAATCCGCCAGTTTTGCCGAAAATTCATCCACTTTGGCATAAGGAAGCGCCACCCTGAGCCGAACAAAAGCCTGGTAATCACTGGCAACAACTTTACCGTCAAACTGCCCCAGCAAAGCTTCAATGCCTGCCAGCTGACCGTACTCACACTGCAAAGTATATTCGGTTAATGGCGTCTTGCGCTGCGTCGTTAACTGACGCAACGCCTGATTCACGCCGCCACCGTAGGCTTTCACTAGCCCCCCCGTACCCAGAAGGATACCGCCGTAGTAGCGCACCACCACCGCGGTAATCTCACCGATGCCACTCCCCATCAGCTGCGCGAGCATCGGTTTGCCTGCCGTACCAGCCGGTTCGCCATCGTCTGAAAATCCCAGCTGCTGCGAGTCATTGGGCGCGCCCGCCACCCACGCCACACAATGGTGGCGGGCGTCCGGGTGTTCCATTTTGACTGACTCAACAAACGCTTTCGCCGCTTCTACGCCGTCCGTATGGGCGAGCAGCGTAATGAAGCGGCTTTTTTTGATCTCTTCAACGACACTTACCGGCGCCGCAGGGATTAACCAACTGTCCATTACGCCAGTTTTAAATCCCGTGTCATGTTTTCGATATTGTTCTCGTGGACCACCACGTTATCTTCAATACGAATACCGCCGAACGGTTTCAGGGCTTCAATTTTCTGCCAGTTGAAGTGTTTGCTGAACTGCCCTTCACGCCACGGCGCCAGCAGCGATTCAATGAAGTAGATGCCCGGTTCGATGGTCAGGACCATGCCCGGTTGCAGAACGCGGGTGCAACGCAGGTAAGGATACTTCGACGGCGCGGCCAGATGCGTACCGCTGTCATCTTGCATAAAGCCAGCGACATCGTGTACCTGCAGGCCCAGCGGGTGACCAATACCATGCGGCATAAACGGCCCGGTAAGATCGTTTTCCACCATCGCCTCTTCACTCATATCGGTGATGATTTGATGCTTACGCAGCAGCTTCGCGATGCGCTGATGGAACTGAATGTGATAATCCACGTAGCTGGTGCCCGCTTTCATAGTGGCAATCAGCGCCAGTTGCTCGTCATTCACATCCTTCACCAGATGCGCATAGTCGTTGTCGCTTTTCGCCGACCACGTACGCGTCAGGTCTGCTGCATAGCCGTTGTATTCCGCACCGGCGTCCAGCAGGAAACTGCGGATTTCAGACGGAGCCTGATGATCCAGCCTGGTGTAATGCAGAACCGAAGCATGCTCGTTAAGCGCCACGATGTTGCTGTACGGCACGTCGGTGTCGCGATGACCGGTAGCAGTCAGGTAAGCGAGGTTGATGTCAAACTCGCTCATCCCGGAACGGAACGCTTCTTCCGCGGCACGGTGTCCATTCACCGCCATTTTCTGTGCTTCGCGCATACAGGCCAGTTCGTAATCTGTTTTGTAAGCACGATAATAATGCAGGTAGTCAATAACCCCTTTCGGGTTGATATTACTGGCCGCGATGTCCAGCTGCAGCGCGCGTTCCGGAACCGGACCGATGTAACCGATATTGCCGCGAGCAGCAGGCAGTTGGCTACCGATACCATCAGCTTTTGGCAGCGCGATGATCTCAATTTCTTCCGTCCAGAAAGAGGTCGGCAGCGGCTCAACGTTGTGCCAGTAATCGACCGGCAGGTAGAACCACAATTTCGGCTTATTCACGCCATCCACCAGCAACCAGCAGTTAGGAACCTGCGTTACAGGCACCCAGGCTTTGAATTGCGGATTGACCTTAAACGGATAGGGATGATCGTCGAGAAAGACGTTAACAAGTTCTCCTGAGTGAATAAGTAACGCATCCAGCTTGAAGCGCTCCAGCGCGTCGCGCGTCCGTTCTTGTAGGGTAACGATATGATTTTTATAGAGTGCGGCCAGTGATTCCATTTTCTATCCTTCTATTTTTTTGACCTCAAGTGTCCGCATCTTAGCACATCGTTTTGTGAGTGCGTGATTTCTGCCGAGCGTGATCAAATCGTCATTTCTTTAATCATTCATTTGCATTTTATTAACATAAAACACACACTTCGATTCATCTGGTATGACCAGATCACCTTGCGGATTCAGGAGACTGACATGCTTTACAAAGGCGACACCCTGTACCTCGACTGGCTGGAAGATGGCATCGCCGAACTGGTATTCGATGCCCCAGGCTCAGTCAATAAACTCGACACGGCCACCGTTGCCAGCCTGGGCCATGTGCTTGACGTGCTGGAAAAACAACCGAATTTAAAAGGGCTGCTGCTGCGTTCTAACAAAGCAGCCTTTATTGTTGGTGCCGACATCACCGAATTCCTTTCACTGTTCCTCGTGCCTGAAGAGCAACTGAGCCAGTGGCTGCATTTTGCCAACAGCGTGTTTAATCGCCTGGAAGATCTGCCTGTTCCGACTCTCTCAGCGGTTAACGGCTATGCGCTGGGCGGCGGCTGTGAGTGTGTCCTGGCGACCGATTATCGTCTGGCTACGCCGGACCTGCGCATCGGCCTGCCGGAAACCAAGCTGGGCATTATGCCAGGCTTTGGCGGCTCCGTGCGTATGCCACGTATGCTGGGTGCGGACAGCGCGCTGGAAATTATTGCTGCGGGTAAAGATGTGGGTGCTGAGCAGGCGCTAAAAATCGGTCTGGTCGATGGCGTAGTGAAGCAAGACAAACTGCTTGATGGCGCGATCGCGGTATTACGTCAGGCGATTAACGGCGACCTCGACTGGAAAGCCAAACGTCAGCCGAAGCTGGAGCCGTTGAAACTCAGTAAAATTGAAGCGGCAATGAGCTTTACCATCGCCAAAGGTATGGTGGCGCAGACGGCAGGTAAGCATTATCCCGCACCGATTACCGCGGTAAAAACCATTGAAGCAGCGGCCCGTTTTGGTCGTGAAGAAGCGCTGAATCTGGAAAATAAAAGCTTTGTTCCACTCGCGCACACCAATGAAGCCCGCGCACTGGTTGGAATTTTCCTTAACGATCAGTTCGTGAAAGCCAAAGCCAAAAAGCTCACCAAAAATGTTGAAGCGCCAAAGCAAGCGGCTGTGCTGGGCGCAGGCATTATGGGCGGCGGCATCGCTTACCAGTCGGCCTGGAAAGGCGTGCCGGTTGTCATGAAAGAAATCAACGACAAATCATTAACGCTGGGTATGACCGAAGCGGCCAAGCTACTGAACAAACAGCTGGAGCGCGGCAAAATTGACGGTCTGAAAATGGCGGGCGTTATTTCCACCATTCACCCCACCCTCGACTATAGCGGTTTCGAACGCGTGGACGTGGTAGTTGAAGCGGTCGTAGAAAACCCAAAAGTGAAAAAAGCGGTACTGGCGGAAACCGAAGATCAGGTTCGCCCGGACACCGTACTGGCTTCGAATACTTCCACCATCCCAATCAACGAACTGGCCAGCGCGCTTAAGCGTCCGGAAAACTTCTGTGGGATGCACTTCTTTAACCCGGTGCACCGTATGCCGCTGGTTGAGATTATTCGCGGCGAGAAAAGCTCGGATGAAACCATCGCTAAGGTTGTCGCCTGGGCAAGCCAGATGGGCAAAACGCCGATTGTGGTTAATGACTGCCCTGGTTTCTTCGTTAACCGCGTGCTGTTTCCCTATTTTGCCGGTTTCAGTCAGCTGCTGCGCGACGGGGCGGATTTCCGCAAAGTCGACAAAGTGATGGAAAAACAGTTTGGTTGGCCGATGGGCCCGGCTTATCTGCTGGACGTGGTAGGTATTGATACCGCGCACCACGCGCAGGCGGTGATGTCCGCAGGCTTCCCTCAGCGTATGCAGAAAGATTATCGCGATGCGATAGACGCCCTGTTTGATGCTAACCGTTTCGGGCAGAAAAACGGTCTCGGATTCTGGCGTTATAAAGAAGACAACAAGGGCAAGCCGAAGAAAGAAGAAGATGCCACCGTTGACGATCTGCTGGCAGAGGTCAGCCAGCCGAAACGCGACTTCAGCGATGAAGAGATTATCGCCCGCATGATGATCCCTATGGTCAACGAAGTAGTGCGTTGCCTGGAAGAAGGCATTATCGCCAGCCCGGCAGAAGCCGATATGGCGCTGGTATACGGTCTGGGCTTCCCTCCGTTCCATGGCGGTGCGTTCCGCTGGCTGGATACGCTCGGCAGCGCGAAGTATCTCGATATGGCTCAGCAGTATCAGCACCTTGGTCCGCTGTATGAAGTTCCGGCCGGTCTGCGTGATAAAGCGCGCCATAACGAACCGTATTATCCCCAGGTTGAGCCAGCCCGCCCGGTTGGCTGCCTGAAAACGGCTTAAGGAGTCACAATGGAACAGGTTGTAATTGTTGATGCGATCCGTACCCCGATGGGCCGTTCGAAAGGGGGCGCGTTTCGGAACGTGCGGGCAGAAGATCTCTCTGCACATTTAATGCGTAGCCTGCTGGCGCGTAATCCGGCGCTGGAGCCAACCGCGCTTGATGACATTTACTGGGGCTGTGTGCAACAAACGCTGGAGCAGGGTTTCAATATCGCCCGTAATGCCGCGCTGCTAGCGGAAGTTCCGCACTCCGTTCCGGCCGTCACGGTCAATCGCCTGTGCGGTTCGTCCATGCAGGCGCTGCACGATGCGGCACGCATGATCATGACTGGTGATGCTCAGGCGTGCCTGATTGGCGGCGTTGAGCATATGGGCCATGTGCCAATGAGCCACGGCGTTGATTTCCACCCGGGTATGAGCCGCAACGTGGCGAAAGCCGCCGGGATGATGGGCCTGACCGCGGAAATGCTCTCCCGCATGCACGGCATCAGCCGTGAAATGCAGGACGCTTTCGCCGCACGTTCACACGCTCGCGCCTGGGCTGCAACACAGTCTGGCGCTTTTAAAAACGAAATCATCCCGACCGGCGGTCATGATGCCGACGGCGTGCTGAAGCAGTTTAACTACGATGAGGTTATCCGTCCGGAAACGACCGTTGAAGCGCTCTCCACCCTGCGCCCGGCGTTCGATCCGGTGAACGGAACGGTGACTGCCGGTACCTCTTCTGCGCTCTCCGACGGCGCAGCGGCGATGCTGGTAATGAGCGAAAGCCGCGCCCGTCAACTGGGTCTGACGCCGCGTGCCCGTATTCGTTCGATGGCTGTTGTCGGCTGCGATCCGTCAATCATGGGTTACGGCCCGGTTCCGGCCTCAAAGCTGGCGCTGAAAAAAGCGGGACTCTCCACCAGCGACATCGGCTTGTTTGAGATGAACGAAGCCTTTGCCGCTCAGATCCTGCCGTGTATTAAAGATCTGGGGCTAATGGAGCAGATCGATGAGAAGATCAACCTCAACGGCGGGGCGATCGCCTTGGGTCACCCGCTGGGCTGTTCTGGGGCGCGTATCAGCACCACCCTACTCAACCTGATGGAACGCAAAGACGTGCAGTTTGGTCTGGCGACGATGTGTATCGGGTTAGGTCAGGGTATCGCAACGGTATTTGAGCGAGTTTAATCAAAGCATGCCGGGGGCGCTTCGCTTGCCCGGCCTACGAAATGTTATCTCAAAGCCATTGGTGCCAGAACAAGGTGGCAAGCGAATGAATCCCGATGAGCTTACGTATAGTAAGTGATTCGGGTGAATGAGCGAAGCCAACACAGTTATGGTGCCAATGGCGAAGAGAGAAAGTTTAGTTGCCGTTCTTCCCGCCTGTCAGGGGCGGGTTTTTTATTTCCCTGAACTACCACGCACCACTAACTGCACCGGCAGCAGCAGATTCTCTTCCTGATTTTCTTCCAGCAGTAAACGCAGCGCTTCACGCCCCAGCTGTTTTTTATCAACCGCAATGGTAGTCAGCGGCGGATGTGACCAGGCCGCAGCATCGATATCATCAAACCCCACCAGCGCAAGATCTTCCGGGATACGTATACCCTGCTGCGCACACACCTGCTGAACAACCATCGCTGCCGCGTCGTTATAGGCAAAAATGGCATCGGGCGGCTCTGGCAGTCTGAGTAGCTCATTAACCGCATCCACCAGAGATTGCTCGGTATCCAGCAGCGGCGGCGCAACGACATCGTACTCTGGCGGCATTAGCAAACGGGCTTCATACAATGCCTGACGGTAGCCCTTTTCACGCTGACGGATGCTGTAGTGCGCGAGCGTACTGGCAAGAAAAGCAATGCGGCTGCGGCCTTGTGCAATCAGATGTTGCGTAGCCAGATAGCCGCCCAGAGTATTGTCAGGATTCACGCAAGGCAGTCCTGGCGCCCAGAGATCCACCAGCACCAGCGGCAATTTCATCTGTTGTAGCAGCCCAAGCAACTCAGGTTCAAAAAATCCCGCGCAGATCAGCGCATCAGGCTGGTGCAGCATTACCTGCTCACTTACTGCATCGCCTGGACCTATAGAGAGAAAGCTCAGCGCAACCCCCTTTTCGCGACACAGATCTTCTATCCCCAGCAGCAGTTGAGAATAAAACGGTAAAGCCCGGCTGATATTGTGCTGGCGATGCAGTAAAAACAGGACACGTTTGATTTTATCTGCGCGCAGGCGTGAAAAATCATAACCCTGCTGCTGCGCCACTGAAATAATGCGCTGCCGGGTCTCTTCACGCAGCCCCGGTTGCCCTTTTAGCGCGCGGGAAACAGCGCCAACCGAGACGCCACAAGCGTCGGCAATGTCTCTGATACGTACCGGTTTCGTCATTTCAGTCTCATGGATTTACTGTGGCTTGTTGCGCCCCCAGCCAGGCTGCGCCGCGTACGCCGCTGCTGTCGCCGTGGCGGGCCTGAACGATCGGTGTGCGACACTGTTTACCAAACACGTACTGCGCCACTCGCGCCTGTAAGCCTGAGTACAGTAAATCGATATTGGATACCCCGCCCCCCAGCACGATAACATCGGGATCGAGCATATTCACCACACTCGCCAACGCGCGAGCCAGTTGATCGCAATAGCGTTCCCACAACAAACAGGCGTCTGCATCACCTGATGCTACCCGTTGCATAATTTGTGGCACACCCATATGTTGCGCGGTGTGATTCATATACTGGCGCTCCAGGCCACTCCCCGAAATAAAGCTCTCAATACAGTTCAACTGTCCGCAATAGCATGTCACTTCAGCCCCGTCCCGAGATCCGTGGTAGCGCGGCAAGGCATTATGCCCCCACTCTCCGGCACAGGCGTTAGGGCCGGAGATCAACCGGTTCTCGATGCACAGACCACCGCCGCATCCGGTACCGAGGATCACGCCAAATACCACGCTATGCCCACGCCCACTACCGTCCATCGCTTCTGACAGGGTAAAGCAGTTGGCATCATTGGTAACGGGCACTGGCATTCCTAATGCACGCTCGAGATCTTGCGCAAAGGCCTGCTGATTCAGCACCAGAATGTTGGAATTCTTAATCAAACCTTCGCTATCCACCGCACCTGGCACCCCGACACCAACCGATAAAGGCTGATTAATGGCCTGCATAGCCCTGGCTATCATCTCCGTCACGGCCTGGAAAAAATCACCGTAACGCTGCTTTGGTGTCGCACATCGTTCTCGGTAAACAATTTCACCCGCGTTATCAATCACCACCGCTTCGATTTTAGTCCCGCCGATATCCAGTCCGAGCCTCATGGTTTTTCCTCATTTGCATCTCACAATGTGATGCGGTTTAGCTTGCCTATTTTGTTTACTAAACACATGGAGAGCTGTCACAAAAACTCAATTTATGTTTGAGTGACGGACATATTATGTTTACTAAAAAATAATTATGATGAGAAAGAGAGGCAATGACGCCGGGCCTGCGCCCTGCTAGTTGGAAGACAGATGATTGATGGATGCGCCGGAAGGGCTCCGGCGCACAGCGCTTAAATGAACGCGAAAGCGTCGCCAAACAGGCGATCTTCACGCGCACTGCGTTCATTACAGAACAGATCGCGCGCGATTTTGGCCATTTCAAAACGACCGGCAATGTAGATATCGTGCTCCGCCAGGGTACCGTAATCCTGCAATACCGCCGTTAACACGGTTCCCGTACGACCACGCCAGCCGTCTTCTGGCTGTTCCACCACTGGCTCAACGCGCAGATTCGGGTGATTAACAGACAACGCTTCCAGTTCGGAGAGATCATAGAGATGCTTCTCTTCACGCCCACCCCAGTAAATGGTGATATCGCGGTTTGGATTACGTGCCAGCGCAGTAAGCAGAATGGAACGCACGTAAGAGAACCCTGTACCACCGGCAATCAGGATCAGCGGGCGCTCGTCTTCATCACGCAGCCAGGCTTCGCCATGCGGAATGTCGACCTTGATTTCCCGGTCTTTCAGAATGCGGTCCATCACAGCCATGGCATAAAGATTTAGCTCAGAGGCGCCAACGTGCAGCTCAATGAATCCTTGCTCGTCCGGCGTGGATGCCATGGAGAACGGACGCTTATCCCTTTCGTCCATCACGACCATTAAATACTGGCCAGCACGAAAGGAAAACGCCGCGTCTGGCACTAAACGAACGCGATATACGGTATCAGTGATAGCTTCTACCGAGGTCACTTTACAGCTTAAGGTTGTCATGCGCTCTCTCTGTCGGATCAATAGGCAAAACGATCGCGCCTCAGGCGCTTTTGCCGTCATTAAAGATGGCCAGTTCATCCCAAATTGCGTCAATACGCGCAGTTACTTCAGGATCTTTTTTAATCGGGCGTCCCCATTCGCGTTGGGTTTCGCCCGGCCATTTATTTGTGGCATCCAGCCCCATTTTTGAACCCAGGCCGGAAACCGGCGAGGCAAAGTCCAGGTAATCAATTGGCGTATTCTCTACCAGTACCGTATCCCGAGCCGGGTCCATACGGGTAGTAATTGCCCAAATCACATCATTCCAGTCGCGTGCATTGACATCATCATCGCAGACAATAACAAATTTGGTGTACATAAACTGGCGTAAAAACGACCAAACACCCATCATGACGCGTTTGGCATGACCAGCGTACTGTTTTTTCATCGTCACCACGGCCAGACGATATGAACAGCCTTCCGGAGGCAGGTAAAAATCGACGATTTCCGGGAACTGCTTTTGCAGAATAGGAACGAAAACTTCGTTCAGCGCCACACCAAGCACCGCGGGCTCATCAGGCGGACGTCCGGTATAAGTAGAGTGATAAATCGCCTCTTCACGCTGGGTAATGTGCGTGACGGTAAAGACCGGAAAGCTATCTACTTCGTTGTAGTAGCCGGTATGATCGCCATACGGCCCTTCCGGGGCCAGCTCACCCGGTTCGATATACCCTTCCAGCACGATTTCAGCACTGGCGGGCACTTCCAGATCGTTGGAAATACATTTGACCACTTCGGTCTTGGTGCCACGTAACAGCCCGGCAAATGCGTACTCGGATAATGTATCAGGGACGGGCGTCACGGCCCCCAGAATGGTCGCAGGATCTGCCCCCAACGCCACCGAAACCGGGAAGCGTTCGCCAGGATGCGCCGCACACCACTCCTGGTAATCGAGTGCGCCGCCGCGGTGGGACAGCCAGCGCATAATGAGCTTGTTTTTGCCAATCAGCTGCTGGCGATAAATACCCAGATTCTGCCGCTCTTTATGCGGACCACGCGTTACGGTTAGCCCCCAGGTAATCAGCGGTGCGGCATCTTCCGGCCAACAGGTCATAATCGGAATACGGTTTAAATCGACGTCATCACCGGAGTAGATTTTTTGCTGACAAGGCGCACCGCGCAACCGCTTAGTCGGCATGTTCAGCACCTGCTTAAACTGCGGCAGCTTATCAAACAGATCGCGGAATCCTTTAGGTGGCTCCGGCTCTTTCAAAAACGCCAACAGTTTACCGACTTCCCGTAGTGCCGAGACATCTTCCTGCCCCATCCCCATCGCAACACGCTTCGGTGTGCCAAACAGGTTACACAGCACCGGCATGGAATAGCCTTTAGGATTCTCAAACAGTAACGCAGGCCCGCCAGCACGCAGAGTGCGATCGGCAATTTCAGTAATTTCCAGGTGGGGATCCACCTCAAGCGAAATGCGTTTGAGCTCGCCCTGCTGTTCAAGCAGCGTCAGGAAGTCGCGTAAATCGTGATATTTCATGGCGTCCATTGTGGCCTCTTCGTAAGCGCTTCATTATACGGCGTTCATCATTGTGATGCTGTATTTTTGTTAAATTAGCGTGAACTCTGGCGATACATATAAGCCCTGGGAGTATATACCCGTTGGGTTTCAGCCTGCTTTGAGGCGGGTATAATTAACTTAACTCATGGCTTTTGCTATGCTAGCGCTCAGAACAAGCGAATAAGAGTTATTATGCAATCCTGGTATTTACTGTACTGCAAACGTGGGCAACTTCAGCGAGCCCAGGAACACCTGGAAAGACAGGCGGTGAACTGCCTGACGCCTATGATCACCCTGGAAAAAATGGTGCGCGGTAAACGTACCACAGTCAGTGAACCACTATTCCCTAATTACATGTTTGTCGAGTTCGACCCGGAAGTGATCCACACCACCACGATCAACGCCACGCGTGGTGTCAGCCATTTCGTTCGTTTTGGAGCGACGCCTGCGACCGTCCCATCCCCCGTTATTCACCAGCTTTCTATCTACAAGCCTGAAGGTATTGTTGACCCGCAAACCCCTCAGCCAGGGGACAGCGTGATTATTACTGAAGGGGCGTTTGAGGGACTGAAAGCGATCTTCACCGAACCGGATGGCGAAGCGCGTTCCATGCTGCTGCTTAACCTCTTGAATAAAGAGATTAAGCAGAGCGTGAAAAATACCGGTTTTCGAAAGATATAAGCCGTTTAGAAGGTCACTTCGAACAGCGTTCTGACGTTGGCATCAATGGTTGCTGACAGCCATTGAGGATCTTCCCCACGCCAGTGAGCAATTCGCTCAAGAATATGCGGCAGGTGCGCCGGTTCATTGCGACGTGACGTCGGTTTAGGCGTTAAGTCGCGAGGGAGTAGATAAGGTGCATCGGTTTCTATCAGCAGTCTTTCCACCGGAATAAACGGCAGCAGCTCCCGCAGTTCCATCCCCCGGCGTTCATCACAGACCCACCCGGTGATACCAATATAAAGCCCTCGGTCCACGCAGTCCTGCATCTCCTGGCGCGAACCAGTGAAACAGTGCAGCACCGCGCCTGGGAGGCTGTCCAGCCACGGCTCCAGCAACGTCAGAAAACGCGCATGCGCATCCCGACAATGCATGAAAATCGGCATCTGCAGTTCAGCAGCAATGCGCAGTTGCGCTTCAAAAGCACGTTCCTGCTCCTGCGGCGTGGAGAAATTGCGATTGAAATCCAGGCCGCACTCACCAATAGCGACTACCTTCGACTGGTTTGCCAGCGTGATAATCTCGTCTTCCGTTGAGGATTGCCATTGGCTGCTGTCATGCGGGTGCACACCAGCCGTGGACCAGCAATGCGGATAATGCTGCGCCAGCTTTAACGCCTGCTGGCTTTCGTGAAGGTTTGTGCCGGTCAGAAGCATACCGTTTACGCCCGCAGCAAAGGCGCGCGCCACGACCTCATCCCGGTCTTTCGCAAATTGTGAACTGGTTAAATTAACGCCAATATCAAACATGCTTCCTCCCATATGACAACCGCCCTGACGGGCGGTTGAATTTATTCTTCAGTTTTCTCGGTGGCTTCGGCTTCTTTTGCTTCTTCAGCCTCGTTGTCCTCATCTCTCGTACGTCGCTTACCGACATAGAAACGAGAGAAGAAAACACCCACCTCGAACAGGCAGTACATCGGTATCGCCAACAACGTTTGCGAGAAGACATCTGGCGGGGTCAGTAGCATCCCAACAACAAAGGCTCCCACCACAACATAAGGACGTTTTTTGCGTAAATCATCTGGCGTCGTAATGCCCATCCAGCATAGCAGCACGATGGCGACAGGCACCTCAAAAGAGACACCGAAAGCCATAAATAGTGCCATTACAAAGCTGAGATAGCTGGCAATGTCCGTTGATACCTGCACGCCTTGCGGAGCCGTGTTGGCCAGAAAACCAAACGCCAACGGGAAGACAACAAAATAGGCGAATGCCATGCCGATGTAGAACAACAACGAACTGGAGACCAGCAGCGGAACAACCAGACGGCGTTCATGTTTATATAACGCTGGCGCAATAAATGCCCACACCTGGTAGAGGATCACTGGCGCTGACAGGATCAGCGATACCATGAAGGTCAACTTGATTGGGGTAAAGAACGGCGAAGCCACATCGGTGGCGATCATCGTTGCACCCTGCGGCATCTGTTTAATCAACGGCGCCGCGACCATATGGTAAATGTCGTTGGCAAAGTAAACCAACGCCAGAAAGATCACGATTACCGCAATGATGCAGTTCAGGAGTCGCTTACGCAGCTCAATAAGATGCGTGATGAGCGGTTGGGTATCTTCTACAGCCATGTTTACGGTTTATCACTCGACGAGGGGGAGGATTCGGCAACAGGTGCGACAGCTTTCTTTTCTGCATCCATTAACGTAGCGGAAGTGTTTTCCGTTGGCTCTGGCGTTTTAGCACCCGTGGATTCCGGTTTTTGCTCCGGCGAACTGGCCTGGTTTTCAGCGGCAGCAGGGGTGACCCCTTCTCGCTGCGCTTCAGCTTCTTTCACCACCGGATTATGGATAGTGTGCGCTTCATCGCTCTCTTTCTCAGGATCGTGCACACTGTAAGAACGCTTCATCGACTCTGCCGCTTCACGCAGCTCATCCATTGAGGCTTTCAACTCCGGGGTCAGATTTGTCAGGCTCGCTTTCTCTACTTTCTTCAGGCTGTCCTGAAACTCCTGAAGCTTAAGCTCCTGGGTCAGTTCATTCTGAACAGTAGTTGCCAGGGAACGCAAAGCACGAACCCAGCCAGCAACCGTTTTTACCGCTACAGGTAATCGTTGCGGCCCCAGGACGATGAGGCCGATCACGAACACCAATAACAGTTCGCTAAAACCGATATCAAACACGGATTATACCTGCTCTTTATCTTGGCTTTTGGCGTCTTCTTTTTTCACTTCGCCCTGCTTATCGGTAATGGATTTAGCAGTAAAATCAGCGTCCTGGCTGGTTTTATCTTGCTTTGGCTCATCATCACCCATTGCTTTTTTGAAGCCTTTAATCGACGCGCCAAGATCGGAACCGATGGAGCCGAGTTTCTTGGTGCCAAATAGCAGTACAACGATGACGGCAATGATCAACAACTGCCAAATACTGATACCACCCATACATGTTCCTCTGTCATAGATGATGAATTAATAAGGCCGTAGTATACGTTACACGACCTGCCTAGGGCGATGAAAAATTCAGCGCATTTTGCGCCAGCCGATCAACCAGGCTAAGACACCGCCGGCCATTAACCAGCCCGGCATAAGCCCCCACTCAGGACGGCTTACCAGCAGGAATGTTCCACTGAGCAACAATGTTGCACCAATGCCCAATAAATAACGGGATTGTCCCTGACGTACATGATTCGCGTGAAGCTCGCGGGCAATCTTATCAACACTGTGCTGTAAATATTTGCCCTGGCGCAAACTGTCATACACCAGTTCAGGTATTTCTGGCATTTTTTCGACCCAGAACGGTGCTTTTTCTTTAAATGCCCTAACAAGCGCCGGAATACCGACCTGATCTTTGATCCAGGATTCGAGGAAAGGCTTGGCCGTTTTCCACAAATCTAACTGCGGGTAGAGCTGTCGTCCGACACCTTCAACGTACAGCAGAGTCTTCTGTAGCAATACCAGTTGAGGCTGAACTTCCATATTGAATCGGCGCGCTGTGTTGAACAGATTTAACAGCACATGGCCAAAGGAAATCTCCGCCAGCGGTTTTTCGAAAATCGGCTCGCACACGGTACGAATGGCAAATTCAAACTCTTCTACGTTGGTATCCGGCGGAACCCAGCCAGAATCCACATGCAGTTCAGCAACTTTGCGGTAGTCGCGGTTAAAGAACGCGATGAAGTTTTCAGCCAGATAACGCTTATCTTCTTTGTTTAAAGAACCCACAATCCCACAATCAATACCAATGTATTTCGGGTTTTCAGGATGCTCATAACTCACGAAAATGTTCCCAGGGTGCATATCCGCATGGAAAAAGCTGTCGCGGAATACCTGAGTAAAGAAGACCTGAACACCGCGTTCAGCCAGCAGCTTCATATTGGTGCCGTTCTTCTCAAGCGAGGTGACATCTGAAACGGGAATACCGTAAATGCGCTCCATCACCATCATGTTCTGACTGCAATAGTCAGAGTACACTTCCGGGATGTACAGCATTGGGCTGTCTTCAAAATTACGTCGCAGCTGAATCGCGTTCGCCGACTCGCGCAGCAGATTCAGCTCATCAATCAACGTTTTTTCATATTCACGGACCACTTCTGTTGGTCGCAGGCGGCGGCCGTCTGGCATCAGGCGAGGTACCCAGCGGGCAAGGCGGTAGATCAGTTTCAAATCCGCTTTAATTACCGGCAGTATGTCCGGGCGGATAACTTTGATCACCACCTCTTTCCCATTCGATTTCAGTCGCGCGGTGTGAACCTGAGCAATAGACGCGGATGCCAGCGGTGTGATCTCAAAATCATCAAACCATTCTTCGACGGGCAGCCCCCCCATCGCCTCTTCGATTTGTTCTTTCGCTCTTTGCCCATCGAATGGGGCTACCCGATCCTGCAATAGCGCTAGCTGATCGGCGATGTGCGGCGGGAAAAGATCACGGCGGGTAGAGAGCATTTGCCCGAACTTAATCCACACCGGGCCGAGCTCCTGTAAAGCCAGTCTCAGCCGTTCTCCCAGCGGTTTGTCTTTATGTCGGTTGGGCATCCAGAACAGCGTGTAACGCCACAACCGGAGCGGCAGCGTGATACGCATTTTGGGGATGAGTTCATCAAGACCGTAGCTTAAAAAAGTGCGAATGATGAAATAAAGGCGCCGTACTTCACCTGGCGTCATTTGGCCTCCAGTTTTTCCAGCCGTTTGGCCAGAGATTCGACCGCACGCTCAACGGCTGCCGTTTCTTCTGCAAACCATGCAACCTCAAGCGGACCAGGAGCCATACGCCACTCTTCGGTGATCGCTTCGGCAACATAGCGCTGCTGGCGTTGAATGTTTTGGCACAGGAACTTCGCTCCACCACGCAAAAATTTGCTGACCCCTTCAGCGACGATATCGCCGGTATAGGGTGCTAACAGTTCTGCGGGATCAAACTCCGCCAGATCGGCCAACGCGACAAAATTCTGTACCACCTGGATATCGCCCTGAACCTCCAGCTCACCACTGCGGATAAGCGTGGTGAGTTGCTGCCGGTCGCGTAATTTCGGTAACACGCTGGCATGTGTGATTACGGTGCAATCGGCTTCGCCTTCCCATGCCCCCAGCACATCGACCTGGCACTCACTAAACACCAGCACTAACGGTGTTGAAAATCCTTTTAGCTCAACACGCAGCACTTTGCCCTGTAAACGCGTTCTGGCTGACTTGAGCGCAGGAGAACGATACAGAAAGGTGTTAAGCAAATTTTCAACGCCGGCGGTCACTAAGGGTTTTAAAGGCATCCCCAATCTCCTGTCAGAACTTGTAACCACGATGCAGCGCCACGACACCTGCCGTCAGGTTGTAGTAATCAACGCTTTCGAACCCGGCATCTTGCATCATTGCTTTTAAGGTGTCCTGATCGGGATGCATGCGGATGGACTCCGCCAAATAGCGATAACTGTCTGCATCGCTTGCCACCATAGAACCAATGCGCGGCAAAACGTGGAAAGAGTATGCGTCGTAGGCTTTGCTCAGCGGTTCGATAATCGGCTTGGAGAACTCCAGCACCAGTAGACGTCCGCCCGGCTTCAACACGCGATACATAGATCGTAATGCTTTGTCTTTATCCGTTACGTTGCGCAGACCGAAAGAGATGGTGATGCAGTCAAACGTGTTGTCTGGGAAAGGTAATGCTTCCGCATTCGCCTGAACGTACTCAACGTTACCCACGACGCCGATATTACGCAGCTTTTCGCGACCCATTTTGAGCATTGAGTCGTTGATATCCGCCAGCACAACTTTGCCAGTTTCGCCTACCATGCGAGAGAATTTCGCCGTCAGATCGCCCGTACCGCCCGCCAAATCGAGAACGGTTTGCCCGCGACGCACGCCACTGCAGTCAATGGTGAAGCGCTTCCACAAACGATGAATGCCAAATGACATTAAGTCATTCATAACGTCATATTTAGACGCCACAGAATGAAAAACGTGGGCCACCATGTCAGCTTTCTGCTCTTTAGCGACGGTCTGAAAGCCAAAGTGCGTCGTTTCTTGTGAATTATCCACCATCTCAGTGCCTGCTCATCCAAAAAATGTTCAAGAAGTGTAACAGATTGGGCCAATTTGCCCTACCCTTCTGCCCGGTTCAACTACCCCAAACGGACTAGTTTGATTGCTGGTTTACTGCTTCATCATCAGGGTAAGGTTCATCCTGCTGCGTTTCAGGGACCGAACGCAAGCGGTACTCTTCATCCTGCGTAGTGGCTTGTTCAGCCAGTTCAGGATTAATCTCGCGCTTAATTTCCACGCCTAAACTGCGAAACGCTTCTGCCTGCGACAGGACGTTTCCACGACCTGAAGAGAGTTTTTTCATCGCCTGTCGGTAGTTATCCTGAGCTTTATCCAGGCTTTGGCCAATTGCCGACATATCATCCACAAACAATCGCATCTTGTCATAAAGTTTGCTGGCCCGATCGGCAATCTGTTGCGCATTACGACTCTGATGCTCGTAGCGCCACAAGTTGGCAATCGTGCGCAATGCCACCAACAACGTGGTAGGGCTAACCAGCATAATGTTATTTTTAAGTGCTTCGGTAATCAGTTCAGGCTGTCTATCGAGCGCCAGTAAAAAAGCAGGCTCAACGGGGATAAACATCAGCACATAGTCAAGTGTGCGTAGCCCAGGAAGCTGCTGATAGTCTTTGCGCCCCAGCAGACGGATATGGTTTCGTACCGAGGCGATGTGCTCCTGCAACGCGCTCTCGCGGGTGTATTCATCTTCAGCATTAAAATAGCGTTCATAGGCGACCAGCGTCATTTTCGCGTCGATCACCACATCTTTGCCCTGCGGTAACCGGACGATGACATCTGGCTGCATCCGCGAACGGGCATCGTTCTCAATGCTGACCTGGGTTTCGTATTCATAGCCTTCGCGCAGACCGGAAGCCTCAAGCACCCGCGTGAGTACGACCTCGCCCCAGTTGCCCTGCGTTTTGTTATCGCCTTTTAATGCCCGCGTCAGGTTTACCGCTTCCTGCGCCATCTGCGCGTTCAGTTGCTGCAGATTACGAATTTCGTGCGCCAGAGTATGGCGTTCTTGCGCCTCTTTACCAAAGCTATCCTGAACCTGGCGTCGAAAACCGTCCAGTTGTTCGCGAAGCGGTGTAAGCAGACTGTTCAGGCTTTGGCGATTTTGCTCATCTACACGACGGTTGCTGTGCTCGAAAATACGGTTCGCCAGATTTTCAAACTGTTCGCTCAGACGCTGTTCGCTGTTGATCATCTGGCGGATTTTATCTTCCGCATGCTGCTGCGTCGCTTCCAGTCGGGTAGTGACTTCTCGAAGATCGGCTTCCAGAGAGGTGTTGATGCTGTGCAGGCTGCGCAATTCGTTATTGAGTAGTTCGCACTCATCGCGCCAGTGGGCTTCCTGTGAGAGCTGCTGGCGGGCGGCGCTTAGCGCAATATCCAGTTCGCGTCGTTCTTCGATGAGGTCGGCACGGATCCGATCGGCATGCGCTTTTGTTGCCAGCCATCCCACCAGCAGCCCTGCGGCTAACGCCAGCACGGCACTCATCATAATTGAAATATCCACAACGCCCCCTTACAGCAACGACTTACCCGCACAAAATAGAATTGTGCTGTATAAACGTCCAGTTTAAAAGGAATTTCCTGCGAGGCACTACGCAAAATAAAAAGGCCGAACGCGTCGGCCTTTTTGAATAGACGGGAGAATTACAGTAAACGACGCGCAGCTTCCACCACGATTTTCACCGCGTGGCTTTCTGTTTGTTTCATCGTTTCCGCATTAGGGATCTCTTGCTGAGTACGGTTCACGATAACCCCCGCGACCATACCAGCACGCAGACCCTGGCTTGCGCACATGGTGAGCAGCGTAGCAGATTCCATTTCGTAGTTCATGACGCCCATAGACTGCCACTCTTCCATTGAGCCTTTGAAACGGCTCACTACGCGACCAGAGAAGGTGTCATAACGCTCCTGGCCTGGATAGAAGGTATCAGAAGACGCGGTAACGCCTACGTGGGTGGTGGCGCCGATAGATTTCGCCGCTTCCACCAGCGCGGTGGTGCACTCGAAGTCCGCGACGGCCGGGAATTCCATTGGCGCGAAGTGCAGGCTTGCACCGTCCAGACGGACAGATGCTGTGGTGACCAGTACATCACCTACGTTGATATGCGGCTGGATAGCACCAGTCGTACCGATACGCAGGAAGGTACGAATGCCCAGCTGTGCCAGTTCTTCTACGGCAATAGAGGTTGACGGACCGCCGATACCGGTAGAGCAAACGATCACGGCTTTACCATCCAGCTCAGCACGCCAGGTAGTGAACTCGCGATGAGATGCCAGCTTAACCGGCTTATCCATCAGCGCGGCGATCTTTTCCACACGCTCCGGGTCGCCAGGGACGATAGCGAGCTGAGCCCCTTGTAAATCGTTCTTAGTGAGGCCGAGATGAAAAACATCAGACTTAGACATAAAAACTCCTCTGTGAATCGGTTTTGTCAGAAGAAGCAAAAACACACTTTACCGAAGGCATGAACATATTTTCGTGACAGTCATCACTATGATGTAAATCAATTGCATTCCATTACCATAAAATAGTGACTTGAATCACATAAATGATGCGATGTAAGGAAGCCCTGCACAAAAGATAGACCGTTTAAGGCAATGTGGTTCGTTGCATGTGTCTATAGTTAACAATGCGCTTTTTGGCTGAATATTTAAGGGTACGGAGAATACCATGACAACACGACAATCTGGCTTTGCACCTGCTGTATCTCCACCGACGTCTACCACGGTTCACACTCCGGATAACGCCATTATCGCCGGTGTAACGTCCATACCTTCACAAGGCGATGATATGCCAGCGTATCACGCACGACCAAAACAGTCCGATGGCCCGCTGCCTGTGGTCATTGTCGTGCAGGAGATTTTTGGCATTCATGAACACATTCGTGACGTTTGCCGCCGTCTGGCTCTGGAAGGGTATCTGGCTATCGCACCAGAGCTCTATTTTCGTGAAGGCGATCCCAATGACTTTGCTGATATCCCCACGTTGCTCAGCAGCCTTGTCGCCAAAGTGCCTGACTCTCAGGTATTGGCCGATCTGGATCACGTCGCCAGTTGGGCTTCTCGTAACGGAGGAGATGCCCACCAGTTGATGATCACCGGATTTTGCTGGGGTGGACGCATCACCTGGCTGTATGCAGCTCATAATCCGCAGTTAAAAGCGGCGGTAGCGTGGTATGGCAAACTGGTGGGCGATAAAACCCTCAACTCACCGAAACATCCTGTTGATATCGCGACCGATCTTAACGCCCCCGTTCTGGGACTTTATGGCGGCCAGGACACCAGTATTCCGCAAGATACCGTTGAAACAATGCGTCAGGCGCTGCGTGCCGCCAATGCAAAAGCGGAAATCGTGGTCTATCCCGATGCCGGACATGCGTTTAACGCCGATTATCGTCCGAGCTATCACGAAGAGTCCGCAAAAGATGGCTGGCTGAGAATGCTGGAGTGGTTCACACAATACGGCGGGAAGAAATAAACGTTAATTGCCCGGCGGCGACTACACCTTACCGGGCCTACAACTCTTGCTATTTCCTGTAAGCCGGGTAAGCGCTTGCGCTTCCCGGCCACCGGCAAGGAATTACGCCTGACGCAGGTTCTGCGCAGCTTTGACCATGTTCGCCAGCGCGGCGCGGGTTTCCGGCCAACCGCGCGTTTTCAGGCCGCAGTCCGGGTTGACCCACAGACGCTCGGCCGGAATACGCTGCTCGGCTTTCTTCAGCAGGGCTTCAATCCACTCCACGCTCGGGACGTTCGGCGAGTGAATATCGTATACGCCCGGCCCGATTTCGTTCGGATAGTCGAACTCTTCAAACGATTCCAGCAACTCCATATCAGAGCGTGAAGTCTCAATGGTGATCACGTCCGCGTCCAGCGCCGCAATGGAGTCCATAATGTCGTTGAACTCGCAGTAACACATGTGGGTGTGGATCTGGGTTTCATCCTTCGCCACCGCCGCGTTAATGCGGAAGGCTTCCACGCCCCACTCCAGATACGCCGCCCAGTCGCTGCGGCGCAGTGGCAGACCTTCGCGCAGTGCCGGTTCGTCAATCTGGATGATGCCAATACCCGCCGCTTCCAGATCCGCTACCTCATCACGCAGCGCCAGCGCAATCTGCTTAGCGATGGTTTCACGCGTCACGTCTTCACGCGGGAATGACCAGCAGAGAATGGTCACCGGACCGGTCAACATGCCTTTTACCGGTTTGTCGGTCAGCGACTGGGCATACTTCGCCCACTCCACGGTGATCGCTTCCGGGCGGCTGACATCGCCAATAACCACCGGTGGTTTCACGCAGCGAGAGCCGTAGCTCTGCACCCAACCATTCTGGGTAAAGACGAATCCGTCCAGGTGCTCGCCAAAATATTCCACCATGTCGTTACGTTCGGCTTCACCGTGCACCAGCACGTCGAGCCCCAGACGTTCCTGTTCAACAATCGCCTGTTTGATATGTTCCGCGATACCGGTGCGGTAGTTACCGGCATCCAGATTGCCCTTTTTGAAGTCCAGACGCAGGCCGCGAATTTCCGTGGTTTGCGGGAATGAACCGATAGTGGTAGTCGGCCATGCCGGCAGATTAAAGCGGGCACGCTGCGCTTCGGCGCGAACCGGGTAAGCGTTGGCACGTTGGCTGTCCTGGGCGGTGATCGCCGCCAGACGTTTTTCCACTGCGGCGTTGTGTACGCGGGTAGAGTGACGACGAGCCTGGATCGGTGCGCTCCACGCCACAATTGCCGCCGTATCACCGCTGTTCAACGCATCACGCAGCAGCGCCAGCTCGCCGCATTTTTGTAGGGCGAAGGCAAACCAGCTCTTCACTTCTGCATCAAGGCGGGTTTCCACGCTGAGATCGATTGGGCTGTGCAGCAAGGAGCAGGAAGAAGCTACCCACAGGTCACGTTTACCGACGATATCTTTAATTTGCGCGTATTTTTCGCTGAGATCGGCACGCCAGACGTTGCGACCGTTCACCAGCCCCGCTGACAGCAACCAGTCGGCAGGCAGACGCTTGTGCAGCTCGGCCACATCATCTTTACCGTGCACGAAGTCAACGTGCAGCCCCTGCACCGGCAGCGCGGTAATGGTATCCAGGTTTGGCGTTACGCCTTCGAAGTAGGTGGTCAGCAGCAGCTTTACCTGACCCGTCAGCGCGTCATACGCCGGTTTGAAGGCGTTCAGCCAAACCTGAGGCAGCTCCAGCACCAGAGCCGGTTCATCAATCTGCACCCACTCAATACCGCGTTTCGCCAGCTCAGCCAGCACCTGCTGGTAAACCGGCAGAATATCGTTCAACAGGCTCAGGCGGTCAAACTGTTCGCCCTTCACTTTCCCCAGCCACAGGTAAGTTACCGGTCCCAGCAGCACAGGTTTCACCTTGTGACCGAGCGCCAACGCTTCATCCACTTCATCTAACAGTTGGGTCCAGGTCAGTTTGAACTGCTGACCTTTGGTAAACTCTGGCACCATGTAGTGATAGTTGGTGTTAAACCATTTGGTCATTTCTGCCGCCGCCGCGGGCTCCCCGGTTGGTGCGCGGCCACGGCCAATGCGGAATAAGGTATCGATATCGACCGAGCCGTCTTTATTTTGATGACGAGCCGGAACGTTGCCGAGCAGCAGGCTGGTGGTCAGCACGTGATCGTACCAGGCAAAATCGCCCACCGGCAGCAGGTCAACGCCCGCCTGCTTCTGCTGATCCCAGTGACGGGCACGCAGCTCGCGGCCAACGGTTAGCAAATCTTCACAGGAAGAATTTCCCGCCCAGTAGCTTTCTTGCGCTTTTTTCAGCTCGCGACGCAGGCCAACGCGAGGGAAACCGAGGGTGTGATTAAGTATTGTCATTTTTCTTCCTCTAATTATATGTAAATCCTATTGATTTTTAATTTAGGGAGGGTGGCAAGTTTATTCATCCCAGGAGCTTACTGAAGTAAGTGACCGGGGTGGAAAAACACAGCCAACGCACCATAAATTTAAAAGACGAAGGATTTTAGCCATCCAGATGTTTACACATCCATAATTGACAGTTACTGTATATTCCTCAAGCGCAATTTGTTCATGCCGAAGTGAAGGACTTTCATGATCGAGATTAAACACCTGAAAACGCTCCAGGCGTTGCGGAATAGTGGTTCGCTGGCGGCCGCAGCGGCGACGTTGCATCAGACCCAATCCGCCCTCTCTCACCAGTTCAGCGATCTGGAACAGCGCCTTGGCTTTCGACTTTTTATCCGTAAAAGCCAGCCTCTGCGCTTTACGCCGCAAGGCGAAATTTTGCTGCAGTTAGCAAATCAGGTGTTGCCGCAAATTGGTCGTGCGCTGCAGGCCTGCAACGAACCGCAGCAAACCCGGCTGCGGATCGCTATTGAATGCCATAGCTGTATTCAATGGCTGACGCCCGCGCTGGAGAATTTTCGTGCCAACTGGCCGCAGGTGGAGATGGACTTTAAATCCGGCGTGACGTTCGATCCGCAACCAGCGCTACAACAGGATGAGCTGGATCTGGTGCTGACATCCGACATTCTGCCGCGTAGCGGACTGCACTACTCGCCGATGTTCGATTTTGAAGTCCGCCTGGTACTGGCGCCGGACCATCCGCTGGCCAGCAAGACGCAGATCACGCCGGAGGATTTAGCCAGTGAGACGCTGCTTATTTACCCGGTGCAACGGAGTCGACTGGATGTCTGGCGGCATTTCTTGCAGCCTGCGGGCGTTAGTCCGTCGCTGAAGAGCGTGGATAACACCCTGCTGCTGATTCAGATGGTTGCAGCCAGAATGGGTATTGCAGCTTTACCGCACTGGGTGGTGGAGAGTTTTGAACGCCAGGGCCTGGTGGTGACCAAAACCCTGGGTGATGGATTGTGGAGTCGGCTGTACGCCGCCGTGCGCGATGGCGAGCAGCGACAGCCAGTCACGGAAGCGTTTATTCGCTCAGCGCGGAATCACGCCTGCGATCACCTGCCGTTTGTACGGAGTGCGGAACGACCCACTTTCGATGTACCCACAGTGAAGCCACTATCACAGCCGCACCAATGATGAAGCTTGGCCAGTGAGGCTGTTGATGCCAGATAGCCAGGTTAACCAGCAGCCCGGCCGGCACATGCATATTGTTCATGATGCCCAGCGTCCCCGCATCCACCTGGGTCGCGCCGTAGTTCCACATAAAGTAACCAATGCCGGACGCTGCCACGCCAAGAAAGACCAGAATTCCCCACTGTAGCGTGGTTGCAGGCATTTTCTGCGCATTCCCCAGCATGAACCAGGCCACGACCGCCACCATAAAGGCCCCCATGTAAAACCAGGCAAAGGCGTTGTGCTGCGGCATTGGCCGCGTTTCCATCAGACGCTTGTAGCCCACCATGCCAATAGCAAAGCTGATATTGGACAACTGCACCAGCAGCAGGCCGGTCCAGAAGTGGCTGGTCACCTGATCGTAACGAATGATCCCCGCACCAATCACCGCCAGCAACGCACTGAAGGCGTAGCTCCAGCGCAGACAACGTCCGCTCATCAGGTCATAAATCAGCGTAATGTAGAGCGGCGTCAGCACGGTAAAGAGCAGCAGTTCTGAAACCGTCAGGTACAGATAGGCGTGAAAACTCAGCATATACATAATGCCAAGCTGCATGGCGCCCACCAGCATATACAGCGCGATGGTTTTTACGCTATGTCCACGGGTACGTAAAAACGGCAGGAACACCAGCGCCGCCAGCCCAACGCGCACCAGCACCGCAAAATAGCTATCGACATGACCGGCAAGGTACTCGCCAAACAGGCTAAAGGAAAAGGCCCACAGAATTGTGGTAATGATGAGTAACGCCACAATGGATGTCTCTTAACAAAAGGTACGCCCATTGTAGCGAAGTTTTAAGTTGACATCTGGTCAACTAACGAACAAAAACATTACTGCAAAAACAGCTCACGCAGATAATGCGGCACGGCATCGTCGGCATTGAGACCAATGACTTCCAGTTCCGGATGCAGATCCTTCAGGCGCTGGTGAGCATTGCCCATAATGCAGCCTTTACCCGCCATGGAGAGCATTTCCGCATCGTTCATCCCGTCGCCAAAAGCGATGCAATCTTTCAGGCTGTAGCCCATCGCTTTCGCTACCGCTTCAAGCGCATGACCTTTCGATACGCCGCCAGCCATGACTTCCAGGCAGGTAAGCGTAGAGAAACTGACGTTGACGCGGTCGCCCCAGCGGGCGTTAATCGCCTGCTCCAGCGGCAGCAGCCTTTCGTGAGAATCGGTGGTGAAAAACACCTTACTCACGCCTTCCGGCTCCAGTAGCGCAGGTTCAAACAGTGAATAGTTAAACACTGCTTCTTTGAAGAAGCGCATTTCGTCCGGGCGATGGCGGTTCATAAACCACTCATCATCACGATAAACGTTGGTCACGATGTCCGGGTTTGCATTCACTACGCCAAACAGGTCGCTGGCAATGTCGCGATCCAGGTTATGGGAAAACACCAGATTCCCGTCAGAATCATGCACACGCGCGCCGTTGGACGTGATCATGTAGGTTTTAATGCCGAGGTTATCGCGAATTTGCCCCACATCAACATGATGACGGCCAGTCGCAAACACAAAGTTAACGCCACGAGCGGTCAATAACTTCAGCGTCTCTTTGGCATAAGGGGACAGAGTATGGTCGGGAGAAAGCAGCGTACCGTCTAAATCAGACGCAACAACCTGATACATAAGAAAATTAAACCTCTAGGCAAAGCGGGTTCCGCTGGATGAGTTATGCTTGTCGAAAAATTCGACAATAGCGTTAAGCGCGACTGAGCGCATTGCGTCCTTTTCAAAAAGGATCTCATGGTACGCGCCTTTGATGACCAGCGGCTGCCCCCCCTTCTACGGGATGGCCCGCTGCGGCGCGGAGTTCACAAAAACGATCGTGCATGCGGTTATCTACCACACGCTCTTCTTCGGCCTGAATCAGCAGCGTCGGCGTCGCGTCGTCTCCTGCTCCAGCCAGAACCTGTTCGCCTGCCAGAATACCTTCACGTACCCAGTGGTAGGTGGGGCCGCCAACGCGCAGCCGCGGCTCATCCGCATAGAAGCGTAGATTGCGCCGATAGCGCTGTCGACTATGGGTTAACGCATTCATACCGAATGGCAGCGCCCGCCAGCGCCCGGTCCCCATCGCATAACCTTCGCGGATCCGCGGATGCCCTTCAGCCCAGTCCAGAATGTGGCGTACCATCCAGTCGGGAAAGCGCATCACAATACCAAACATCGGCGCGCAAAGCGCGATGGCATCACACTGATTCGGGTGGCGCTGCAAGAATAACGTGGCTATCGCTCCGCCCATTGAATGCGCCAGTATATAGCGCTTTCTCCACGGACCGGGTAGCACTTCCTGCTGCCAGAAGGCGGTTAAATCGTCGACATAGTCATTAAAGTTATCGACATGACCGCGATGCGGGTCCGAAAGCATACGCCCGGAACGCCCCTGGCCACGGTGATCGATAATGAGGACGTCAAAACCAGAATGAAACAGGTCATACGCCAGTTCAGCGTATTTCACGTAGCTTTCAATGCGTCCAGGACAGACGACGATGACGCGATCGTTTTTTTCTGCGTGAAAACGCACAAAATGGACGGGGATATCATCCACGCCCGTAAATTCCGCTTCTTCCCGCTGACGCCAGAAATCTGTCAGTGGCCCCATGGAAAAAGCAGCAAACGCGTTTTCTCTTGTTTCCCAGTCTTTTTGCTGCTGAAACATCGGGTATCCAGCCTCGCTGACCAAGTAAAATCGTTTTTTTCGCCGTCGCTGACACAACCTAACGGCAGTAGCGTATTGTGGCATAAAAATAGACAATCCGGGAGTTTCTCATGACCTTTGAATGGTGGTTCGCCTACCTGTTGACCTCTATTATTTTGAGCTTGTCTCCAGGCTCTGGCGCAATCAACACCATGACCACCACCATCAGTCACGGTTATCGCGGCGCCAGCGCGTCGATTGCTGGTTTGCAGACAGGACTTGGCATTCATATCGTTCTGGTTGGCGTAGGACTGGGAACGCTATTTTCACGTTCGGTTATCGCATTTGAGGTGCTGAAGTGGGCGGGGGCGGCCTATCTGATTTGGCTGGGTATTCAGCAATGGCGGGCGGCGGGTGCTATCGATCTGAACACCATGGCGAATACGCAATCGCGCAGCCGCCTGTTTAAACGCGCTGTCTTTGTTAATCTGACCAACCCCAAGAGCATTGTTTTCCTTGCCGCCCTGTTCCCGCAGTTTATCCTGCCACAGGAACCGCAGTTAATGCAGTATGTGGTGCTTGGCGTCACGACCATCGTGGTCGATATCATTGTGATGATCGGTTACGCGACGCTGGCCACGCGCATTGCTGGCTGGATTAAAGGGCCAAAGCAAATGAAAGCGTTAAACAAAGTGTTTGGCTCGCTGTTTATGCTGATAGGCGCCTTGTTAGCCTCGGCACGGCATGCCTGATGAAGGTGCCGGAGGCGCTTGCGCTTATCCGGCCCGGAAGAAACTTAACGCGAAATAATCAGGTGGATACCGAAGCCCGCAAACAGCGCACCGGCAAAACCATCAATCCACTTCGCCAGACGCTGATAGCCACGACGCATTTTCGGCAGTGCAAACAGGCTGGCGACTACGGTAAACCACGCCAACGTTTCCACGATGATCAGGGCAAAGATCCCCCAGCGTGCGCCCGTTCCCACGTTATCGCCAACGAACAATGAGAACACGGAGCCAAAATAGATAATGGCTTTAGGGTTCGCCAGGTTGGTCAGCAGCCCCTTCAAAAAGCTGCGTCCGCTCTGCGCCAGCTCAACTTGCGGAGTGGGAGTCGCAACATCCTGTTTTTTAAACGCGCCGCGTAGCATCTGATAACCCATCCAGCACAGATACAGCCCCCCGCCCACCATAATAATGGTGTGCAGCCAGGCCATTTTTTCGATAATCAGATGTAGGCCGAGCAGCGCTACGCCAGCCCAGACCATGACGCCACAGGTAATACCCAGCACGCCCATCATGGCTTCTTTGCGCGAACGGCTAACCGCTGTTTGAGAAACAAAGAAAAAGTCGGGACCAGGGCTCATCAGCGCAACGATATGCACCAACGCAACGGTGAAAAATAGCGTTAACATAAAAATGACTCGCGGGGGAAATAGTTCAGTGAGTCACCATCCTGGCACTTTTTTGCCTGGCTGACTACTCTTCGTCGTCACCATCAACGTGCGCGCGAATAAGCGCCATAAACTCTTTGCCAAAACGCTCAAGTTTACGCATCCCCACGCCATTAACGCTCAGCATTTCGCTCGGTGAAACTGGCATCTGCTCAGCCATTTCAATCAGCGTGGCATCGTTGAACACTACATACGGCGGGATATTCTCTTCATCAGCAATGGCTTTACGCAGCTTCCGCAATTTGGCGAACAGTTTGCGATCGTAGTTGCCACCGAAGGATTTCTGCATCGCTCGCGGTTTCAGCGCCACAATACGCGGTACCGCAAGCTGTAGCGCAACATCACCACGCAGTACCGGACGCGCGGCTTCGGTTAGCTGTAACGCGGAGTGATGAGCAATATTCTGCGTCACCAGCCCAAGATGAATAAGCTGGCGGATAACGCTTACCCAATGTTCGTGGCTTTGCTCACGACCAATGCCATAGACAGGCAGCTTGTCATGGGCCAGCTCGCGAATTCGCTGGTTATTCGCTCCGCGCAGAACCTCCACGACATAACCCATACCAAAGCGTTGATTAACACGGTAGATAGTCGACAGCGCTTTGCGCGCATCCATGAGTCCGTCGTACTGTTTTGGCGGGTCGAGACAGATGTCGCAGTTACCACACGGCTCCTGACGCCCCTCGCCAAAATAGTTCAACAGCACCAGACGACGACAGGTTTGCGCCTCGGCAAACGCCCCCATCGCATTGAGCTTATGCCGTTCGATATCCAGCAGTTGTCCGGCGGGTTTCTCTTCGAGGCAACGGCGCAGCCATGCCATATCAGCCGGATCGTAAAACAGCATTGCTTCCGCAGGCAGGCCGTCACGCCCGGCGCGGCCGGTTTCCTGGTAATAGGACTCGATGTTGCGCGGAATATCGAAATGCACCACGAAGCGTACGTTGGGTTTGTTGATTCCCATGCCAAACGCCACGGTCGCTACGACGATTTGCAGGTCATCACGCTGGAATTTCTCCTGCACTTCTGCACGTACAGCGTTTTCCAGCCCGGCATGATAAGCCCCGGCGCTAATGCCTCGGCTTTGCAGACGCGCGGCGGTGTCTTCTACTTTAGCGCGACTGTTACAGTAGATAATACCGGACTTACCGCGCTGCTCTTGCACGTAGCGCATCAGTTGATCGAGCGGCTTAAACTTCTCCATCAACATGTAGCGAATATTCGGGCGATCAAAGCTGCTGATCTGAATTAACGGGTCGTTGAGCCCCAGCAGACGCACAATATCCAGCCGGGTTGTCTCGTCCGCGGTCGCGGTCAGCGCGACAAACGGCAGAGTTGGGAAACGCTGACGCAACTGCCCCAGCGCGGCGTATTCCGGGCGGAAATCATGCCCCCACTGCGAAATACAGTGCGCTTCATCAACCGCCAGCAGCACCGGGTTCCAGTGCGCCAGATTTTCAAGGAAGTTATCCAGCATCAGGCGTTCGGGCGCAATGTACAGTAAGCGAATCTGCCCGCTACGACAGCCTGCCATCACCTCAAGCTGCTGCTCACGACTTTGGGTGGAGTTCAGACACGCGGCCGCCACGCCGTTGGCAAGCAGTTGATCGACCTGATCTTTCATCAGAGAAATCAGCGGAGAAACAACAACGGTGAGGCCGTTAAGCAATAATGCGGGAATTTGATAGCACAGGGATTTTCCGCCACCGGTCGGCATAACGACCAGGCAGTCGCGACCAGCGATCACGGTATCAATGATTTCTTCCTGACCAGGGCGAAACTGTTGGTAGCCAAAGGTTTCCTGCAAAACCTGTTTAGCGCCCATTTCCAGATTCAACACTTCCGCCTGCGCCACATTAACCCCATTAGCCTGAAATAAAAACAGGCGCTATTTTCAGCGCCTGAGAGAGAAACTGCAATGATTAAAATACTCTCAATACCTGTCAGAAGATATCGTTAAGCATTACACCCACGCCAACACGGGTCTGATTGAAGTTGTAGTCAATCAGTGATTCGCCGTAGCCGCTGTAGACCTGGGTATAAAGACGCACATGCTTGGTAATGGGATAACTGGCCCCCAGCTCTGCGCCGCCGTAGCCGGTATTCCAGTTGTACTGACCTTTCACACTGATCACCGCGTCACCCAGGTGATAACCCATTTTCAACTGATAGTAGCCCATATATTTGGTGATATCAGGGTTATCGTCAGTGCTGCCGATAACGTACCACGGCTTAACTTCCACCAGCCAGTTACCGTTTTCAGCCATCAGCCGGGTGTAAAGGCGGTTCCAGCTACGTGAGGTGGGGTCGGATCGACCATTGGAGTCATGGTTATAGCCCATTTCGACATCGCGGAGCGTCCAACCGGCAAAGCGATAGTCGGTGGCGAAACCGAGGAACAATTGCGGTTCATAGTTGGTTTCGCGAAACGGTGCAGACTCTTCACTGTTCGAAAGCTGCCACCAGGATTTCTGGGTATAGGAACCGCCGAGTACCGAGTTCGGGCCTAATATTCCGCGCCAGAGCGGAAACGCCAGGCTTAGCTGAAACTTAACCTCATCTTTGCGCGCATTTTCGGACCAGCTATAGCTGCTGATTGCCTCTTTATTCATGTCGCTGGTATTGGTGTAGATGAGATAGTTGGTCTCATAAGGATAAAGCGTGAAAGGGTTGTCATGCTCCTGCAGCATGTTGGCGATGATACTGCCGCGAACCGCCGGTGCATCATGAATCTCTTTCACTGTCGCTTCCTGCGCATACGCGGTCAACGGCAGCATGACTGCTGGTAGTAACCATCCCAGAATCGCCCGCATCGGTAATGTTCTCCTGAACCTAAATATTGATGAATTGTATAATTATCTGGCAAGTATTCTACATACTTAGCGAGTTCCTCGTTAGTTATCCCGTCCTAAAGTAGAAAACAACAAATAATAAGCATAATATCAACATTTCATTAACCATTGAGATGTAGGGATCGTATGTCTGCCGTACTTACTGCTGAGGAAGCGCTGAAGTTAGTGGGTGAAATGTTTGTCTATCATATGCCGTTTAACCGGGCGCTGGGTCTGGAGCTTGAACGCTATGAGAAAGAATTTGCTCAATTAGCCTTTAATAATCAACCGATGATGGTCGGCAACTGGGCGCAAAGCATTCTGCATGGCGGCGTGATCGCGTCGGCGCTGGACGTTGCCGCCGGGCTGGTGTGCGTTGGCAGTACGCTGACCCGCCATGAGACGATCAGCGAGGACGAACTGCGTCAGCGAATGTCACGCATGGGAACAATCGATTTGCGCGTTGATTACCTGCGCCCAGGGAGAGGAAATCGCTTTACCGCCACCAGTAGCCTGCTGCGGGCGGGAAATAAAGTCGCCGTTGCGCGCGTGGAACTGCATAACGAAGAACAGCTTTATATTGCCAGTGCAACCGCCACTTATATGGTGGGGTAAGTGCTCAAAAAAAGGTAAACTGCTGTTACATTTCTGAAATGAGTTTTCCCGATGGATGCTAAACAAACGCGGCAGGGCGTGTTACTCGCTCTTGCTGCTTATTTTATTTGGGGTATCGCTCCTGCCTACTTCAAGCTGATTTACTATGTCCCGGCGGATGAGATCCTGACGCACCGCGTCATCTGGTCATTTTTCTTTATGGTGGTACTGATGAGCATCAGCCGCCAGTGGTCGGGCATCAAAACGCTGCTACAAACGCCAAAGAAGATCTTCCTGCTGGCGCTCTCTGCAGTGCTCATCGGTGGAAACTGGCTGCTGTTCATTTGGGCGGTCAATAATCATCATATGCTGGAAGCCAGCCTGGGCTATTTTATTAACCCTCTGGTGAATATTGTGCTGGGAATGCTTTTCCTCGGCGAGCGCTTTCGTCGCATGCAGTGGCTGGCGGTACTGTTAGCCGCCTGCGGCGTACTGGTACAGCTGTGGACCTTCGGATCGCTGCCAATCATCGCGTTGGGCCTGGCGTTCAGCTTTGCTTTCTATGGTCTGGTACGCAAGAAGATTGCCGTCGAAGCACAAACCGGCATGCTGATCGAAACCCTGTGGCTTTTACCTGTTGCGGCTATCTATCTGTTTGGCATCGCGGACAGCCCAACCAGCCATATGGGGCAAAACCCCATGTCGCTCAATCTGCTGCTAATTTCTGCAGGTGTCGTGACCACCATTCCGCTGCTGTGCTTTACCGGCGCGGCGACCCGCCTGCGTCTGTCCACGCTGGGTTTCTTCCAGTATATCGGACCCACGCTAATGTTCCTGCTGGCCGTCACTTTCTACGGTGAAGTTCCGGGAGCGGATAAAATGGTCACGTTTGCGTTTATCTGGGTGGCGCTGGCAGTTTTCGTGATGGATGCGATTTATACGCAACGACGGGTACGTCGGAGCTGAAGAAGTGCCGGATAAGGCGTAACCGCCATCCGGCACAGCCATTACAGCCAGTTCTTGCGCTTAAAGTACAGATACGGTGCCAGACCCGCGAGCATCATAAAGACAATCGCCCCTGGGTAACCGAAGCTCCAGTGCAGTTCCGGCATGAACTCAAAGTTCATCCCGTAGCTGGAAGCCACCAGCGTCGGCGGCAGGAACACCACAGAGACCACCGAGAAGATCTTGATGATGCGGTTCTGCTCGATATTGATAAAGCCCATCGCCGCCTGCATCAGGAAGTTAACTTTCTGGAACAGTGATTCGTTGTGCGGCAGCAGGGATTCGATATCGCGCAGAATCTCGCGCGCCTGTTCCAGCTGACTCCCCGGCAAACGCGCTTTACGCACCAGGAAGTTCAGTGCGCGCTGGGTATCCATCAGACACAGGCGGACCTTCCAGCCGATATCTTCCAGTTCCGCCAGCGTCGAAAGCGCTTCGTCATATTCATCACCCTGACGCCCTTCCATGATCACACGGCTGAGTTTTTCCAGGTCGCTGTAGATGTTTTCGATCTCATCCGCCAACTGTTCAATTTTAGTTTCGAACAGGTCGAGCAGCAGCTCGTAGGCGTTGCCATCCACCATCGCCTGATTACGCGCACGCATGCGGTACAGGCGGAATGCCGGCAGCTCGCGCTCGCGCAGAGTAAACAGGCGACCTTCGCGAATGGTAAATGCGACGGTTGAGTTACCCGCGTGATCGTCGGCATCTTCATAGAAGAAGAAGGAGTGAATGTGCAGACCGTCTTCGTCTTCAAAAAATCGCGCAGATGCTTCGATGTCTTCCAGTTCAGGGCGCGTAGCCAGATTCTGGCCCAAGTCCTTTTGCACACGGTTTCGTTCTTCGTCATCCGGCTCGACTAAATCGACCCAAACCGAACTGGCCAGGTGCTCGATTTCGTCTGCCTCAAGGCGAGTTAAACGATTGTTTTCCAGTTGAAATGCGCTCAGCATGACCGGGACTCCCAATGCAAAAAATTATCGGACAGTTCGGAGGGCACACAGAAACAAATTGGGTTTCAGACCATTAAACAGCCTGACTCAGCGCGACGGGAAAAAACAGAAGGTCGCTGACAACCGCGAAGGCTATCAGCAAAAAGGGATAGCCTTAGGAGTTGATCCTGGATGACAGGATAATGAGCCAGTATCTACTGGGTGTGTCCAAGGCGAATGTCCTCTTAGCGTAATCGTGCGCGCATGTTACGCCAGCAAAATTTTGACGTCAACACGCAACAGATGGCGAAAAAGTAATAATTTCCCCTTATACAAAAAGGTTAGCAGAGGGGAATTATTTATCTATGATTTCAGAATATTAACCGACAGATAGCGGGATGGCGGCTTCGCCTTGTCCGGCCTGGAAATCAAAATGTTACCCGGTCTGTAGGCCGGATAAGACGCGCCAGCGTCGCCATCCGGCAAAGCCAAACCGATCAAACCGTTTCCAGTCTGGCGTAGGCCGCCACCAGCCATTTGATCCCTTGCCCCTGGAACGCGACCTGCAAACGACTGTGCTCACCGCTTCCTTCCAGATTGACGATGGTGCCCTCACCAAACTTAGCGTGGCGCACGCGCTGGCCGAGCTTGTAGCCGGTATCATTTTCCGCCATTGGCGTACCCATCCGCTGATGGCTCACCGGACGACTAACCGTGGCGCGCAGGCGAACCTCTTCAACGCACGCTTCCGGCAGTTCGCCGATAAAACGCGACGGGCGGTGGTAAACCTCTTTGCCGTACAGACGACGCGTTTCGGCGTAGGTCAGCGTCAGCTTTTGCATCGCCCGGGTCACGCCTACGTAAGCCAGGCGGCGCTCTTCTTCGAGGCGCCCACCTTCGTCCAGCGACATCTGGCTGGGGAACATGCCTTCTTCCATACCCACGATAAATACCTGGGGGAACTCCAGACCTTTCGCCGAGTGCAACGTCATCAGTTGTACCGCATCCTGCCAGGTATCCGCCTGCCCTTCGCCTGCTTCCAGCGCGGCGTGTGACAGGAACGCCTGTAGCGGCATTAAGTCTTCGTCTTCTTCGTTGTAGCTGAACTGGCGCGTTGCCGTCACCAGTTCGTCTAAGTTTTCGATACGCGTCTGCCCCTTCTCGCCTTTTTCCTGCTCGTACATCATGCGCAGGCCGGAGTCTTTAATCACCCGGTCAGTCTGCACGTGCAGCGGCATATCGGCGGTCTCCTGCGCCAGCGCATCGATCAGCTCCATAAAACGCTGTAAGGCGCTGGCGGCACGACCCGCGAGGGCTTTTTCCTGCAACAGCTCACGACAGGCCTGCCACAACGTAAGCTGGCGGTCACGGGAGGTCTGACGCACGACATCTAATGTACGATCGCCAATCCCGCGGGTTGGCGTATTCACCACGCGTTCAAATGCGGCGTCGTCATTACGGTTAGCGATCAGGCGCAGGTAGGAGAGCGCATCTTTGATTTCCTGGCGTTCGAAGAAGCGCATCCCACCATAGATACGGTACGGCATGCTGGCTTGTAACAACGCCTCTTCCAGCACGCGCGACTGGGCGTTACTGCGATACAGAATGGCGCACTGTTCCAGCGCACCGCCGTTGTCCTGCCAGGTTTTGATACGATTGACCACAAAACGCGCTTCATCGAGTTCGTTGAACGCGCAGTACAGTGAGATTGGTTCGCCGTCGATGCCATCGGTCCACAGCTTTTTACCCAAACGCCCGTTGTTGTTTTCAATCAGGGCGTTGGCCGCGCTGAGGATGTTGTTGGTCGAGCGGTAGTTCTGCTCCAGGCGAATGGTTTCTGCGCCTGGGAAATCCGTGAGGAAGCGCTGGATGTTTTCCACCTGCGCCCCGCGCCAACCGTAGATCGACTGGTCATCATCGCCAACGATCATCACTTTGCCGGTATCGCCCGCCAGCAGGCGGATCCAGGCGTACTGAATGTTGTTGGTATCCTGGAATTCGTCCACCAGGATATTGGTAAAGCGTTCGCGGTAGTGCTGCAGGATATGCGGCTTGTTGAGCCACAGTTCATGGGCGCGCAGCAACAGCTCGGCGAAATCCACCAGCCCCGCGCGGTCACACGCTTCCTGATAGGCCTGATACACCTTCTGCCAGGTTTGCTCAACCGGGTTGCCATAGCTCTGCAGATGGTGCGGGCGCAGCCCTTCGTCTTTCTGGCTATTGATAAACCACATCGCCTGACGCGGCGGCCACTGCTTCTCATCAAGATTCATCGCCTTGATCAAACGCTTGAGCAAACGCAATTGGTCTTCGCTGTCGAGGATCTGGAAATCCTGCGGCAGGTTCGCATCCATATGGTGCGCGCGCAGCAGACGGTGCGCCAAACCGTGGAATGTACCCACCCACATACCGCCCTGGCTGGTTCCCATGATCTGGCCAATACGGTGGCGCATTTCCGCCGCCGCTTTGTTGGTAAAGGTCACCGCCATAATGGAGTATGGCGAGTTGTTCTCTACCGTCAGTAACCAGGCGATACGGTGCACCAGCACGCGAGTTTTACCACTCCCCGCGCCGGCCAAAACCAGCATGTTGCTGCGTGGCGCGGCCACCGCTTCACGCTGTTTATCATTAAGGCTGTCGAGCAGGTAAGAAACGTCCATTGGCACCGCCGCGTAAAAGTAGGTAAGGCGGATAAGCGTAGCGCCATCCGCCAAAAAGCTGGGTATATATACAGAGTTCTGCTGGTGATTATATCAGCGAGGTCAGAGATGCCAACTGTGAAATTTCGATATGCGGCAGCAAACGGCTGTCTGCGGTTTGCATCAGGTCGGCATTTTCCGGTTTGATCCAGCAGGCCTGCATACCGCATCGGATGGCCCCCGCCACGTCTGTCGTCAGGTCATCGCCCACATGCAGAATCTCAGCCACAGGCATTTTCAGTTTATCTGCCGCCAGCGCGTACATGTCGCTGAACGGTTTTGATCGCCCGTCGGGACCGGCGCGCAGCACAAACTCAAAGTAATCGCCCAGGCCGAACAGTTCTGGCTGTGCGTTACCGTTGGTGATCGCCACCAGCGGCCATTTGCGGGCCAGCGCCTTCAGCGTGTCATGCGTCGCCTGCGGGACGTCAATGCGGCTACGCCATTTGGCGAAATTCATCATCGCCGCATTTGCACCCATTCTGGCTTCTGCTTCTGACAATCCCGCCTCCAGCATAGCGCGCTCTACGGCGCGGTGACGCCATTGGGTAACGTCGTGGTAGATTTCCGGCTCAGCGTCGCGAACGGCCTGACGTAAGCGCTGTAGGTCGCTATTTTGCAGCGAATTCAACGCCGGATGGTAATTCTGTACAAACGCGAGCGCTTCCTGCTCGGTGCGTGTGATAACGGGACGGTTATCGTAAAGGGTGTCATCAAGGTCAAAGGTGAGCGCAGAAATGCGCCCCAAAGGCCGGTAAAAACGCATTATTTCCCCCGTTTGGCGCGCGGATGCGCCGCATCGTACACTGAAGCCAGGTGTTGAAAATCAAGATGGGTATAGATTTGGGTAGTGGAGAGATTGGCATGCCCCAATAACTCCTGTACCCCGCGCAGATCGCCGCTCGACTCCAGCATATGCGTCGCAAAAGAGTGGCGCAATTTGTGGGGATGTACGTGGCTGTTCAGCCCCTGTTTGATCCCCCACTCCGCAAAGCGTTTTTGTACATTACGCGCAGAAATGCGTTTGCCCAGTTTTGACAGGAATAACGCATCGTCATCGCAGCCAAATAGCCCCCGCAGGTCCAGCCAGTGCTCAATCCACGCCACTGCATTGCGGCCAATTGGCAGGCGACGTTCTTTACTGCCCTTCCCCATCACCCATACTTCGCCGGTGTCGAGATCGAGATGTTTAATATCCAGCCCAACCAGTTCAGACAAACGCAGCCCTGCGCCGTACATCACTTCTAACATTGCCCGATCGCGCACGGCGAGGGGATCGTTGAGGTCGATATCCAGCAGACGATTAACGTCGTCGACATCGATATTTTTAGGTAGATGACGCGGTGCTTTCGGCGCGGAAACACTTTTTGCGGGATTGGCTTTCAGCTCGCCCTGATTAACCAGCCAGTCAAAGAAACTGCGCAATGCGGAGAGACGCAGCGCCAGGCTCGCCGGCCCCAGCCCTTTACGACGGCTGCGCACGGCAAAACTGCGTACCATCGAAGCGTCACATTGTTGCCAGCTTTGCAGACCGGTCTCTCCGGCTAACGCAATGATGGCATCAAGCTGACGCTGATAATTCAGCAATGTGATCGGGCTAAGCTGGCGCTCAACGCCCAGATAGCGTAAAAAGCGTGCCACATCCTGAGAAAGGGGTGAGTCGGTCATACGCGTTCAATCCAGCGCTCCAGCAGCTCCGGCAACATCAGCGAGATTTCCTGCAGTAATTGCGTACCTTGCCCCTGCTGGTAATGATTAACGTCGCGACTGCTGAACAGTATCACGCCCAGGGATCCATCTTGCCCCAACATCGACATCGCCACCGAGCCTATTGCTTTCGCTTCGGGCATCATGACCAGAAGTTCCGGGCCATTGAGCGGTCCAAGATAGTGATGTGACTGGCCCAGACGCTGAATACGCAGCGGTTCAAAAGCCTGACGGCTTAATGCCAGATGAGTGAATTTTGATGGCGCACCAAGTCGCCAACGATCCGGGAACAGACGAACCGTCGCCCCAGCCAGCCCTAACTCACGCGCCCAGCGATGAAATCGCATCAGCATGTCGTCAAGACTGCTGGCCGATACCAGCCGTGCTTGCAGATTTAACAGACGATAGAACAGGCTTTCATTGGCGTTGGCTTGTTCCATCAACAACGCCATATTCTCTTCCAGCACGTTAATATGATTACGTGCCCGCGCCATATGCCATTCCACTAAAGAGACCGTGCCCCGCACCGGGTGTGGAACACGCATCGCTTCAACTGCCTGGGCATTACGGATAAAAAACTCAGGATTACGTTGCAGGTAATCGACGACCGCCCGGTCGTCCAGCTCCATGAGCGTTTCCTGTAGTTCTTCCCCTGGTTGCTTCATAAGTGAATAAATCCGTCGTAGACATGTGCCGCCGGGCCAGTCATATACAGCGGATGACCCGGACCTTTCCAGGCGATATCAAGTCGACCGCCCGGTAATTCCACCCTCACTTCTTCTGCCAGCAGGCCCTGCTGGATACCAACCGCAACAGCGGCGCACGCACCGCTGCCGCAGGCCTGCGTTTCACCCGCGCCGCGCTCATAGACGCGCAGCCGGATATGCTCGCGCTTTACCACTTGCATAAATCCGATATTGGCGCGTTCAGGAAAGCGTTCGTGGCTTTCCAGAACCGGCCCCAACGTTTCTACCGTGGCCGTATCAACATCATCAACCTGAATTACGCAGTGTGGGTTCCCCATTGAAACCACGCCGCACAATACTGTCTGTTCAGCCACGCGCATAATATAGGTCTTCTCTGCTTTGTTGGCGCGAAACGGAACCTGCGCGGGTTCAAAATTGGGTTCACCCATATTCACCCGTACCAGCTCGTCGTCGGTTACGGTTAATACCATACGACCATTAGCGGTACTGACGCGAATATCACGCTTATTGGTCAGCCCTTTCAGGCGAACAAAGCGGGCAAAACAGCGGGCGCCATTGCCACACTGTGACACTTCACTACCGTCGGCATTAAAAATACGGTAGTGGAAATCCAGCTCCGGATCATACGGAGGTTCAACCACCAGCAGTTGATCAAATCCAACGCCGAGATGCCTGTCGGACAAGCGGCGGATCAGCTCTGGTGAGAAAAAGACATTCTGCGTTACCGCGTCGACGACCATAAAATCGTTGCCAAGGCCATGCATTTTAGAGAATTGCATCATTCACTCCGTTCACGCGGGTACAGAAATATACATCTATTCCTGACGTCAGTAATTCACCTGAGAAGGCCCGTCACTAATCCCACGATCGTTTTTCTCTGGCGTGGTGGATTGCGATTGCGGCTGAACGCTCTTGGTCGGAGGCGGCGCGGTTTTATCTGCTGGCGGGAAATAGAGCGGGCCTTTTAGCCCACAGCCCGTCAGGCTGAACAGAGTAAAAATGACAGCGAGTGGCTTTAACACGTTTTTCATTATCGATTGCCTGTAAAGTTCATGCTTTCTGTTTTCTATCATCGCAGGAGAAGGCGTAAAAGCAAGAGTTAGCCTGTAATCTGCAACGCGTTTTGTTTCAGGTTATACTGCCGTCATCACGAAAAACAGGATAAGAAAATGAACGACAGTGAATTTCATCGCCTTGCTGACACCCTGTGGATGACCATTGAAGAGCGTCTGGATGACTGGGACGGCGACAGCGATATCGATTGTGAGATCAACGGCGGCGTGCTGACCATCAGCTTCGAAAACGGCAGCAAAATTATTATTAACCGTCAGGAGCCGCTGCATCAGGTGTGGCTGGCGACCAAACAGGGCGGCTACCACTTTGACCTGAAAGGCGACGAGTGGATCTGCGATCGTAGCGGCGAAACGTTCTGGGATCTGCTAGAACAGGCGGCGACACAGCAGGCGGGTGAAGAGGTGGGCTTCCGTTAAGTTTTATTGCCGGATACGCTTCGCTTATCCGGCATCATGCTCACGAGAAATACTGCTGCAACAGCGGAGTGTCGTTTTCCTGACTGACGGGCGGCACGGCGCTAATCGGCTGGGTACGGAACGGGATCACCTGCGCGCGCCTATCGGTTTTCACAATCTGATAGAACTGCGGCAGGTTAAAGTTGATGAAGCTGGAGCCGTAGGTAAAGCGATCGTGCGACGACGAGTAGAAACGGCTGACATCGCGTACCAACTCCTCTTTGCTGCCTTCGCAGTGGTGATACACCTCAGCCCGATTACTCTCATCCAGAATGTAGATATTAAAGCCCTGCTCATCACCCGTTTCTTCGAAAAAGAACTGAATGATCCCTTCGCTGGCAAAACCGTCAACCACTGACGGGAGTTTCACATGATTGGTCTCAACCTGAACGGAAAGCCCGTGCAGTTTGTTATGTGAAATCGCGCCATAAAATTCAATCGCGTTTTCCAGCTTCTGTACCGAGACGTTCAGGCGCTCGAAGAACAGACCCCACGTCTGACCAGAAACGCGCAGCGCTTTGAAGCGTCCGGTTTCCTGACGGGTGCTGGAGAGGCGCAACTCGATGCACTCAGACACCAGTTGCTGCACGCGGGTGCGAATTAAACCGCGCAGATGCTGGCTATAGCAGAAAACCTCGACGCTATCCGGCGGCGCGGCATCCTGGTGCATTTTGCCCAGAATCGTTTTTAACGCTTCAATCATCGCCTGCTCACCGTTGAAGTGCAGCGTACGCACTTCATTCCACGAGTTGCGGTACAGCAGATCGACGCTACCCACCAGGCAATTTTGTTCTTCACCAAAGCTGAAGACGTCCAGCTTACGGAAATCAAAATGTACCACCTGATTGCGAAATGCTGCCGTCGGGTCATATTCAAGGTTAACGATAATCGCCAGGTGGCGAATCTCGCACGGGCTATAGAGCGCCTTCGGCGTTGGCGCTGGCAGTCGCAGCGGGAAGTGATGCGACACGTCGGCGACCATTTCTTGCAGCTTCGGCAAATCAACAATGCCGTTGCCCTTAATAAATAAATGCGTACGCGAGGTCAGCAGGCCGTTGAACCAGGCCCACGCCACCAGTTTATTGAGGTAGCGGTTATATTCCAGCGGCTGATGGCTGATGATCGAGTCCATGTTAGGCGCGCGGTTATAGAGATACCAACCCGAACGGTTGGCACGGCCCGGCGGCACATGGATAAAGGTCAGATTCGGTTCCGAGAGATCCGGAGATATCTGCGGGTTCACCAGCGTTACTTTACCTGGTAATGCTTCAAACGCGGCATACAGCTTACGGGTCAGCACGCCGATATCCTGCGGGCTGGCGCTCACGCTGAGGTTATTTCGGCGGGCAAAACGGATCAGGTTACGATAGCTCTGCATCATCGCATCGAGCAGTTCGTTATGCGCTTCGCGTACCTGGTCAATCTTCCAGTTAGCGCGGTTATCCAGCATGGTCAGACGGGCGTCATCCCAGCCCCACTCTTTCACTAACTGACTTAATACTTCACGACGCCAGCCCACGCAGGCGCGCTCGCGGCTCAGTTTCTCACACACTTTTAAGTAGAAACATCGACGCACTAAATCCAGACGAGTCGGGTCTTCGATCGCCGTGAGGTACTCGGTAACGCGCTCCAGCATCATGCAGTAAGGGTCTAGACCAAAAGAGACGATCTCGCCATCGTGCAGGCGCTGTTTAATATCTTTCGCCAACAGGCGTGGATTGGGGTATTCCCAGGAATAAGCTTCCAGCAGCAGCGTTTTCAATACCGCTTTGTACGGGGAGTCGATACTCTTGTACAGCTGCCAGAGGCTGGCGCCAAAGTACTCTTCGGCGGAGAGCGAACTGAGTCCGCCGAGATCCAGCCATTCGTTTGGCGTTAACACCCCCTGTGCGTAAAGCGTCATGACGTAATCGTCGTAATGCTCTTCTTCGTCGCCCGGCACCATATTCCACAGAATACGTTTACCCGCGAGACGCACAGCGGTGCGATAGAATTCATCAAGCAACAGGATATGCTGCGTCGAGCCACAGTCTTCACCACCCAAACTGCCGCTTTCATTGTGGCGGAAACGGTTTTCATCAATCAGGAAGAAGCTGACTTCCACGCCCAGCGAGGCGGCCCAGCTTTCCAGCAGGCTACATTTACGCTGCAGCAGCTGGCGCTCTTCGCTATCCAGCCAGGATTGATGGCAGACCCAAATATCAAGGTCAGAGGAACAGCTTTGCCCTACCGAAGAGGTGCTGCCCATTGAGTAAACGCCGGTGATAGGCAGTTCGCCCTTGGGAGGATCCTGCGGTGACATACCGCGGTACAGTTCCAGTTCGTTCAGGTAGTGGCGTTGGGTTTCATCAGGCGTGTAAAGGCATATGCCTTTGGGAACGTTACCATCAAGGTAACCCGGCATCAGCGGATGGTGGTAGTGCAATAATGTCGGCAGCAGACTGTATACCTGCTGGAAGGCAGGTCCCATGGCAGCAAGCGCGCGATCCACACGCAGTTGATTTATGGCATCCAGTCTCTGTTTCAGAGTCTCAATATAGAGGTACAAGACGTATCGCCTGATGTTGCTATCCGTCATGTTGTCGATTGCTGCGGCACAAGCGCTCACAATAATCGTCATCAATTCGGATAAACCGTATGTCAAAAATAACCGTTACCTGTTTTTTCGCCCATATTTTTTTATGCTGTACAGCCGAAAAAATGGTCTAAAACGTGATCAATTTAACACCTTGCTCATTGACCGTAAAGAAAGATGCGCTACATACAAGTGTAGCACCGTTCGTTACGTGTAAATTCCTTCATACGGTCGGGAGGTTTCTCGTCATTATTCACTGCCAGTGATGATGCAGCGCCTTTTCCTCTCACTCACGTTTGAGCGTAACGCTGACATCCCTTTGATAAGGATGTTAGGATGGTCAATGATTGATAATGACGGTAACAAGCATGTTAGACAATGTTTTGAGAATTGCCACACGCCAAAGCCCCCTTGCGCTCTGGCAGGCACATTATGTCAAAGACGCCTTAATGGCAAACCACCCCGGTCTGATCGTGGAACTGGTTCCGATGGTAACCCGTGGCGATGTGATCCTTGATACCCCGCTGGCGAAAGTCGGGGGGAAAGGGTTGTTTGTTAAAGAGCTGGAAGTCGCGCTGCTGGAAAAACGCGCCGATATCGCCGTGCATTCCATGAAGGATGTGCCGGTTGAGTTCCCTGACGGTCTTGGACTGGTCACCATTTGCGAGCGAGAGGATCCGCGTGATGCTTTCGTCTCAAATAAGTACAACACGCTGGATGAACTCCCGGCAGGCAGTATCGTCGGGACATCCAGTTTGCGTCGCCAGTGCCAGTTGGCAAAGCGTCGTCCGGATCTCGTCATCCGTTCACTGCGCGGTAACGTAGGTACGCGTCTGAGCAAACTGGATAACGGCGATTATGACGCCATTATTCTGGCGGTCGCCGGATTAAAACGTTTAGGCCTTGAGTCGCGAGTCCGCACCGCTCTGCCGCCGGAAGTCTCCCTACCCGCTGTCGGGCAAGGCGCAGTTGGCATAGAATGTCGACTGGATGATATGCGCACTCAGGCGCTGTTAGCGCCGCTCAACCATGAAGAGACGGCGCTGCGCGTCAAAGCCGAACGCGCCATGAATACCCGCCTGGAAGGGGGATGTCAGGTCCCTATCGGCAGTTATGCAGAACTCATTAACGGTGAGATTTGGCTGCGGGCGCTGGTCGGCGCGCCTGACGGTTCGCAGATGGTATGCGGAGAACGTCGCGGCGCCGCGCAGGAAGCTGAACAGATGGGCATCTCTCTGGCTGAAGAGCTGCTGGAGAACGGTGCGCGCACCATTCTGGCTGAAGTTTACAACGGAGAAGCCCCCGCATGAGTATTCTGGTCACCCGCCCGTCTCCCGCAGGGGAAGAGTTAGTGAGCCGTCTGCGCACACTGGGGCAGGTGGCCTGGAGCTTTCCGCTCATCGAGTTTTCGCCCGGTCGGGAACTGGCAACGCTTGCTTCCCGACTGTCGGCGCTGACGGAAAACGATCTGGTCTTCGCCCTCTCGCAGCACGCCGTCACCTTTGCAGATGCCGAGCTTCAGCAACAAGGGAAAAGCTGGCCCTCCCTTCCGCGTTATTTTGCCATTGGTCGCACAACGGCGCTGGCGCTGCATACCGTTAGCGGTTTCAATATTCACTACCCTCTGGATCGGGAAATTAGCGAAGTCTTGCTACAATTACCTGAATTACAAAATATTGCGGGAAAACGCGCGCTTATATTACGCGGCAATGGTGGCCGTGAGCTGATAGGTGAAACCCTGACAGCACGCGGAGCTGATGTCGATTTTTGTGAATGTTATCAACGCAGTGCAAAATATTACGATGGTGCAGAAGAAGCGATGCGCTGGCAATCTCGTGGTGTGACCACGGTGGTTGTCACCAGCGGAGAGATGCTACAACAGCTCTGGTCGCTCATTCCGCAGTGGTATCGTGAGCACTGGTTACTACGCTGTCGGCTGCTGGTCGTCAGTGAGCGTCTGGCGCACCTCGCCCGGGAACTGGGCTGGCAAGATATTAAGGTCGCTGATAACGCCGACAACGATGCGCTACTACGCGCATTACAATAACTCTCATAATGGGATGCCATAATGACGGAACAAGAAAAATCCTCCGCCGTGGTTGAAGAGACCAGGGAGGCCGTGGAAACCACGTCACAGCCAGTCAATACTGAAAAAAAGAGTAAGAACAGCACTGCGCTGATTCTGAGCGCTGTGGCGATTGCTATTGCGCTGGCTGCAGGCGTTGGGCTGTACGGTTGGGGGAAACAGCAGGCAACAACGCAGACAGCAACCAGCGATGCGCTGGCGAACCAGCTTACAGCGTTGCAAAAAGCGCAAGAAAGCCAAAAAGCTGAGCTGGAAGACATTATTAAACAGCAGGCAACGCAGCTGGATGAAGCCGCTCGCCAGCAAGCCGCGCTGGTCAAACAGCTTGACGAAGTCCAGCAAAAAGTCGCCACTATCTCCGGCAGCGATGCCGGGACGTGGCTGCTGGCGCAGGCTGATTTCTTGGTGAAACTGGCCGGTCGCAAATTATGGAGCGATCAGGACGTTACTACCGCTGCGGCGCTGCTGAAAAGCGCTGACGCCAGTCTGGCGGATATGAATGACCCAAGCCTGATTACCGCCCGTCGCGCGATTACCGACGATATCGCGAGCCTCTCTGCGGTGACTCAGGTCGACTATGACGGCATTATCCTGAAAGTGAATCAGCTCTCTAACCAGATTGATAACCTGCGTCTGGCCGACAACGACACCGACGATTCGCCGATGGATTCCGACAGCAGCGAGCTTTCCAGCTCGATCAGCGAATGGCGCGTCAATCTGCAAAAAAGCTGGCAGAACTTTATGGACAGCTTTATCACCGTTCGCCGTCGTGATGAAACCTCCGTCCCGCTGCTGGCACCGAACCAGGACGTTTACTTACGTGAAAATATCCGTTCTCGCCTGTTAGTGGCCGCCCAGGCCGTGCCGCGTCATCAGGAGGAAACATATCGCCAGGCGCTGGAAAACGTCTCCACCTGGGTGCGCGCCTACTACGACACCGACGATGCAGCCACCAAAGCTTTCCTTGAAGAGGTAGACCAACTGAGCCAACAAAGCATCAGCATGGACGTACCGGAAACGCTGCAGAGCCAGGCGCTTCTCGACAAGCTCATGCAGACCCGCGTACGTAATTTACTGGCACAGCCTGCCACAGCGCCGGTTGCAGCAGCTCCTGCGCCTTCAGCTGAAACTCCGGCAACTGCGCCGCAAGGAGAATAATGATGCTAAAAGTATTATTGCTCTTTGTGCTATTGATCGCCGGGATCGTTGTCGGTCCAATGATTGCCGGTCACCAGGGCTACGTACTGATCCAGACGGATAATTACAATATCGAAACCAGCGTGACGGGTCTGGTGATCATTCTGATCGTCGCAATGGTCGTCCTGTTTGCGATTGAATGGCTGCTGCGCCGAATTTTCCGCACTGGCGCGCATACCCGCGGATGGTTTGTCGGTCGGAAGCGTCGTCGCGCCCGTAAGCAGACCGAGCAGGCGCTGCTCAAGCTGGCAGAAGGCGATTATCAGCAGGTTGAAAAGCTGATGTCGAAAAACGCCGATCATGCAGAACAGCCGGTAGTGAATTACCTGCTGGCGGCAGAAGCTGCTCAACAGCGCGGTGACGAAGCTCGTGCCAACCAACACCTTGAGCGTGCTGCCGAACTGGCCGGAAATGATACGATCCCGGTAGAAATCACTCGCGTTCGCCTGCAGCTGGCACGTAATGAAAATCACGCCGCACGCCACAGCGTAGATAAACTGCTGGAAGTGACGCCACGTCATCCGGAAGTGCTGCGTCTGGCTGAACAGGCCTACATTCGTACCGGTGCATGGAGTTCGTTACTGGATATCATTCCATCCATGGCAAAAGCGCACGTGGGTGATGACGAGCACCGCGCGATGCTGGAACAGCAGGCATGGGTTGGTCTGATGGATCAGGTTCGCGCCGATCAGGGCAGCGAGGGGCTACGTGCATGGTGGAAAAACCAGAACCGTAAAACCCGTCACCAGGTTGCCCTGCAGGTAGCAATGGCTGAACATCTGATTGAGTGTGACGATCACGATACGGCGCAGCAGGTCATCATTGATGGTCTTAAACGCCAGTATGACGACCGCCTGGTGCTGCCGATCCCGCGTCTGAAAACCAACAACCCGGAACAGATAGAAAAAGTGTTGCGCCAGCAGATTAAAGCCGTCGGCGATCGCCCATTACTGTGGAGCACGCTGGGCCAGTCGCTAATGAAGCACGGCGAATGGCAGGAAGCCACGTTCGCCTTCCGTGCCGCTCTCAAACAGCGTCCAGATGCCTATGACTACGCCTGGCTTGCTGACGCGCTGGACAGACTGCATCAGCCGGAAGAAGCCGCCACCATGCGTCGTGATGGCCTGATGTTGACGCTGCAGAACAACAATCCCCCGCAGTAATTCCCTCTTGCCCGGTGACGCTTCGCTTACCGGGCCTACCGTTATTTCATATACACCAAATCATTCGAGATGCTTCGAGGCGACTTGAAGGATGAGGTGTATATGCATAAAAAAACGCCCGCTCTTTTGGAGCAGGCGTTAAACAGGTCTGTATGACAACATAAATGGGTGCTTCACTCAACGTTATGTCCATGGTGTTTGATGAGGCCAGAGCGACATCTGTCTGTGGACGATAAGCACCGTAAACGGCTCTGCATCATTCCTGAGTTTATGAGGCCAGATGGCGAACATAAGAGATGGAATGAGCATCTACCCGTATATTATTGCACAAGGCATGCCACGATTGCACTGCAAAAACAATGGAACCGGACTTTTTAAGACATCAGGAAATTCGGGGAAATAAAGGCTGAGAAGGGAAAATCAGAAAACAAAAAACCCCGCCGAAGCGGGGTTCAAAATTGGTCGGCGAGAGAGGATTCGAACCTCCGACCCACTGGTCCCAAACCAGTTGCGCTACCAAGCTGCGCTACTCGCCGTTTTACTGCTTTTTGAATTTTTAGTTCAATTCTTTAAGTCGTGGTGCGAGGGGGGGGACTCGAACCCCCACATCCTAAGGACACTAACACCTGAAGCTAGCGCGTCTACCAATTCCGCCACCTTCGCATTTCACAACTTTAAATTAATGGGGTGGCTAATGGGATTCGAACCCACGACAACTGGAATCACAATCCAGGGCTCTACCAACTGAGCTATAGCCACCACTGCAAATCTTTTACGCGGTATTAAAACCACCGCAGCTCCGGCACCTTACTAAATGGTGCGCCCGACAGGATTCGAACCTGAGACCTCTGCCTCCGGAGGGCAGCGCTCTATCCAGCTGAGCTACGGGCGCTTAGCGCCGTTGCGGGGCTGGATATTACGGAGGTCTCGGTCTGCTGTCTAGTGCTTTTTTAAAATAAATTATCGTTTGGTCATGGTTTGTGCGTTTTGTCGCTTATTCCTGCAATTTTTGGGCTGTGCCATGACGATTCAGGCCAAAAACCTTATAAATGAGCGTCACGGCCAGTAAGAAGAGAATGCCAACAAACAGCGACATTCAGGTATCTTCATTAAAGTACATGCCGATTAATACGCAAATCAGGAACGCCATCGTCAAATAGTTCGCCCACGGGAACAGAATCGAGCGGAAGGGATGACTGGCGATCGCCGCTTTATGCGCCTGACGGAAACGTATCTGGCTTATCAGGATCACAAACCACGGCACCATCCCCGGCAGCACGCTGGCGCTATAGACATAAACGAACACACGCTGCGGGTTGGGAATGATGTAGTTCAGGCACAAACCAACCAGCAGGATCGCGATAGAAATAGCCACGCCGGCAACCGGCACGCCCTGGCGCGAAACTTTTCCAACAGCGGCAGGTAGCTGGCGATTCTTTGCCAGCGCGTAAAGCATACGCCCACAGCTGTACATCCCACTGTTACAGCCCGACAGCGCCGCCGTCAGGACCACAAAGTTAATAATCCCTGCCGCGGCGGTAATACCAATCTTGGCAAAGGTGAGAACAAACGGGCTACCGTTACTGCCAATCTCATTCCACGGGAAAATAGTGACGATAACAAAAATCGCACCGACGTAGAAAATCAGAATACGCCACAGCACTTTCCCTACTGCACTACGCAGCGTGACCTGCGGATTCTTCGCTTCACCCGCAGTAATGCCGATCAGCTCCACGCCCTGGTAAGAAGCCACGACAATACACAATGCCGTCAGGAAGCCCTTCCAACCACCAGCAAAGAAGCCGCCGTGCTCAGTCAGGTTGCCAAAGCCGATCGCCTGACCGCCATTGCCAAAACCGAAGAAAATCACCCCTAATCCAATGACGATCATCACAATGATGGTGGTCACTTTAATCATGGCAAACCAGAACTCAATTTCACCATACAGGCGAACCGCGGCGAGATTTGCCAACGCAACCAGTCCGACAGCTATCAGTGCGGGTATCCATTGTGCCATTTCCGGGAACCAGAACTGGACGTACACCCCGATGGCGGTAATCTCTGATATCCCCACCACCATCCACATAAACCAGTATGACCAGGCGGTGAGATAACCAAAGAAGGGGCTCATATAACGATGGGCGTAAACAGCAAATGAACCGGCAACCGGCTCGAGGAATAACATCTCCCCCATAGAACGCATAATGAAAAAGACGAACAGCCCGGCGACAATGTATGCCAGCAGAACCGAAGGTCCCGCCCATTTCAGGGTACTGGCGGCCCCCATAAATAGCCCGACGCCAATAGTCCCCCCAAGGGCAATTAATTCGATGTGACGAGCCTCCAGCCCACGCTGTAGCTCAGGTTTGTTCTCGGCCATAAATCCTCTTGTTGTGTTTGCATACTGTCCGGTATTACCGGTTCTCGTTATGGGTACATCTTGTTATGCCATAACAGGCCATACGGCACCGACCGCTTAACGGTTGGCGTCAAAAACACCACGGCACTGCAATGATTGTTGCGAATGGTTTCCTAAAATCGCTTAAATGGCAATTAAAGCATTCAAAAAATAAATAGATTGTGTGAGAAAGCAGCGATTATGTTGTGAATAAGTAGCGTAATTAGCAGATCACGCTACTTATCAAAGGAGGGAGGGCGTCAGAGGTTGCCGGTATAGTGCCAGCGGAGATAGCGTAATAAGCGAAGTTGACGAGTGATACGGCTTGGCTGCGACAATAAGCGATACAGCCACTCCAGCCCCAGACTCTGCCAGATTCGCGGCGCACGCTTAACGTGACCGGTAAAGACGTCGTAGGTACCACCCACGCCCATATAAAGCGCTTCAGGGTGAGTCTTCCGGCAGTCACGCATAAAGATCTCTTGTTTCGGCGAGCCCATCGCCACCGTCACAATCTGCGCACCGCTGGCGTGGATACGTTCAAACAATGCCTGCCGCTGGTCCGGGGTAAAATAACCGTCCTGACTGCCTACAATGTTCACGCGCCACTGGGCACGCAGTTTGGCTTCCGTTTGCGCCAGAACTTCAGGCTTGCCACCAATCAGGAAAACAGGCGTTCCTTCCTGCCCAGCTCGCGCCATAAGCGCTTCCCAAAGATCAGCCCCTGCCACGCGTGAAACCTGCGCCTGCGGAAATTTTTTGCGCACTGAGCGCACCACGCTAATCCCATCCGCATATTTGAACTCAGCGGCGTTGATCAGATCCCGCACTTCAGGGTTATCTTCTGCCGTCAGCATCTTCTCAGCGTTGATTGCCACCAGCGTTCCTGACCTGAGATGTCCCTCGGCAAACAGGTAATTTAGCGCATGCTGCATATCGCGCCAGCCAATCAATTGTAGCCCGCGCAGCGAGTAGAGTGGCGCAGTTGTGTTATCTGTCATTACGATCCTTCAATCTGTGTCCGGGGCAGCGATTTGATTCGTTTATGGATGAGTCCCGCACTATCGAATAGCCAAAACAGCAGTTTTGCCACCAGCAGACACACGCCGAAAATCACGAGGAAAAAGACCACTCGCGAGACAAACGAATCCAGCCCTTCACGTGCCAACACGATCATATTGAAAATAGCGCCAAAACAGAAACTGTGCAGAATCGCCGCCTTGTAGCGATTGGTTTCGCAGTTGCCTAACTCATACAGCCAGTCAAACCACTTGATGATGAGTCCAACGACAATCGCGCCTAACGGGATAAACAGCGCCCCACCCATCACCACCAGTGAACCAATTAACGTCGGCGAAATCGCCAGACCTGAGTGGTTGTTCAACACTTCCCAGGTAAAGTAGTTCGCTGAGTTGAGGACAATACTCGGCCGCCCAGGCCAAAGCCAGGAAGGGATAAAGACGTAGAAGTCACGGACAATCGGCGCCAGCCCCTGAAACTCAATATTGTGGTAATTTTGCAGCAACAGCGCCAGATTCTCCCACGGCGAGAAGGTGTCGCGCGTGAGGTACAGGAAGGTATAGAACGCCTCGTCGCCGCTAACGTTCATCCCATAGCGCTTCAGCGCCAGCCAGAACATCCCGACGATACCCAGCACGCCCGCGGCGGCCAGCATCCACAGCGAAATCCAGCCGCGAATGATGCCGATAAACAAGAAGATGGCAAACGCAATGATGATATTGGCGCGCGTCCCGCCAACAATCATATAGGTCAGCAAACCAAACGCGACGGTACTCACCAGGAAGAATAACCACGCTTTGCTGTCCTGACGCAGGAAATAGACCACCAGCATTGCCGGAATGAAGAAGTAGAAGAAACGCTTCAGAGCGACCCCAGAGACTTCGCTGGAAAAAATTTGGCTGTAGGATTGCAGTCTGAACAGCAGGAATCCGTTGTGCATAAAGAAGACGCCCACGCTCACCAATGCAATCGCCATCAGGATAACCCAGGTCAAATGCGCTTCAACGCGATTGATGGTAAATAGCGGCCTGCGTGGCTTATCCTCGACTCGCTTGCGAAGGCGGGTTTTATACGTCACGTAGTAGACGGCATAGAAACAGGCGGCTGACAGCAAGGCCTGCAGTAGGATCTCCGGCGGAGCCACTGCCACATCAAAACGGAACACCAGTATGCTGGTCAACGGGAACCCGAAGAAGAACGTCAGCAAAAACAGCAGTGAGAAGAAAACATTGAAGTTAAAACGCACGCGGCGGAATTCAAACCAGGTCAGCGTGGCGATAAACAAGGTGGAGAGCAGCCATACCACCAGCAGACCACTAAATTGCATCAGGCTCATACGGTTTCTCCTGAAGCAATGCGCAGCGCGTTGTGCCACGGCTGCAGATAATTCGGGCTAAAGAAGGTGATTGAATTTTTATCTACCGATGCCAACTGGCGCTGCGCTTCGCGTACGACGCCTTCATTGAGCTCATCAGTGGTAAATAACACCGGGAGATTCTGTTCCACCATATCCTGCCAGAAGGGATTTTCACGGTTGAGCACGCACGGGATACCGGCCTGAATCAGTAAACACAGGGTACCGATCCCCTGCTGACGGGCAAAAATAAAGTAACCCAAATCACACTGACGTAATAATGTCAGATAGGCATCAAATTCCAGCTTTTCACTTAAAATTTGCAGATTCTCAGCGCTAAACAATGCCAGGCCGGCCTGACGAACCTCGTCGATATAAGCCACATTATTGGCGGGGTACCCCATCGGTACAATCACATTCACCGTGTCGCCGAACTGCTGATGGACGGCGCGGAGCGCGGCAATATGCTCATTGCTGCGATCGCCAGAGTTGCCAACCAGCACCGTCATCTTGCCGCTGCGCTGACACGCGTTGCTCATATTATTGAGCGAGGGATCCATTCGCGTTGGGAAATAGAGCAACTCGCCACGCACGCGCGGATGCTGTTCGGCGAAATAGCTCAAATCACCCCGCGTGGCAAATACGCAGCCCACGCGGTTCTGCGCCATACGGCGAATGGGGTAAAACAGGCGAAATTTCAGTCCACTGGAGACTTCATATAAATCCGCGCCCCAGATATGCCAGTAAAACTGCTCCGGTTTAATTCCCCCGCTCAGCAGCGCTAACCACAGGCTGGTGTTGAACTGACCGTGGAAGAAAAAACGCTGTTGGCGATCCGCTTTTGCTTTCGCGATAACCGCTTCAGCCAGCGCCTTTTTCCCACCATAGAAGCTTAGCGATAACGCCGGGCAGTTCTCACTGAATCCGGCATCCTGACCTGCAACCATAAACGTGCGCGCGTGCTCGCTCATCGCGGCCAGCGAGTCGTTGAAAAACCGCAGCACGGTTTGGTTATGGTGAGGGATATCCGATCCCAGAACGTGAATCAGTACAGTCATACCCGCCTACGCCAGAGTAAAAACACGCCACAACAAAGAGAGAAATAGACAATGTACGTTGCCATGTAAGCCTGTGCCGCGCCCAGCGCACCATGTGCAGGGATCAGCCAATGTGCAAACGCCGTCAATAACATGAACTGGCTAATTTCTGCCAAGATATAAAACCGCAGCGACGCTTTCGCGATCACCAGATAACCGAAAACATAGGCGCCGACTTTCAGCACATCACCGACCAGTTGCCAGGCGAACAGGTCGCGCATGGCGGTGAATTTAGCGGAGAAAAGCAGCCAGATAGCAAAATCGCGCAGTAGCCAGACGGTAAAGCTTGCGGCAGCAACCGCCGGCAGCACGAATTTCAACGACTTGATCACTTCGCGTGTAATGTCGCGCTTTTCAGTCAAACGCGACAACGTCGGCAGCAAGTAAACGCTGAATGAGGCGGTGATAAATTGCAGATAAGCATCGGAGATACTGCTCACCCCCTGCCAGATCCCCACATCATCCCAGCTGTACTGCGCCGCCAACAGGTTTCGCATCATCACGTATGCCACTGGCAGCGTTACGGAGGTAATCAGCGCCATCAGCGTAAACTTGCTTAACTGCCCTGCCAGACCGTTATCCCACGAGGGTTTCAGGTAATGCAGGGGGATAGTCCCACGCTTAATCAGCATTATAGCGGCAGGGATTACGACCAGCGCAGGTACCAGCGCCAGGCCCAGCAAGGCGCCTTCATACCCTCCCAGGCGATAACAGCCATAATAAGCCGCTACACCCACCAGGCTCCCCACAATCAACGACAGCGCGTTACCCGCCGCATCGCGGAAGCCCTTCATCAGCGCCAGCAGCAGGTTCGCCCAGGCAATGCCCATCTGCACCAGCGCAACCAGTCGAACCAGCCCCTGATAATAAGTATGACCAAATAATCCCTGACTGATAGGTGCGGCCGCCAGCAAAAAAATCACCGCCATCAGCGTAGAGAATCCCAGCACCATCGCGGAAGATGTACCGACCACCTTACGGAGCCGGGCCGGATCGTCATGATGCTGCGCAACGTATTTCGTGACGCCATTGAAAATGCCGGCCCCCGCCAACACGCCAAGCACAGTGACCATCTGGCGGAAGTTACCCGCCTGCCCCACGCCTGCCGGTCCAAACGACACCGCCAGCAACTTCACAACCAGCAAACCTGCACCAATTTTTACCAGCGTACTGGCCGCCGTCCATAAGGACGCTTTTGCAAGCGACATATCAGGCGAAGTAGTTGAGTAAGGTCGTAATGACTGTTCGCTGGTTCACCGGCGACAGATTGTAGAACAGCGGTAAACGCAGCAGGCGTTCGCTCTCTTTGGTTGTGTAACGATCAACACCGGCAAACACGCCGAATTTATCGCCAGCCGGGCAATCATGCAGCGGGATATAGTGGAACACCGCCATAATTTCAGCTTCTTTCAGGAAGTTAATCAACGCCGTGCGATCGTCGATATCGCGCAGCTTGATGTAAAACATATGGGCATTCTGTACGCAACCCTCCGGTATCGAAGGCAGCTCAATACGCCCGGCACGCGCCAGCGGTTCCAGGGCATCGTAATACTTTTGCCACAGCGCCAGACGCTGCTGGTTAATACGATCAGCCGCTTCCAACTGCGCCCACAGATAAGCCGCCTGCAGATCGGACATCAAATAGCTGGAACCGATATCACGCCAGGTATACTTATCTACCTGGCCGCGGAAAAACTGACTACGGTTCGTCCCTTTTTCACGGATGATCTCTGCACGCTCGACTAATTTTTTATCATTAATCAGCGTCGCTCCACCTTCCCCGCCTGCTGTATAGTTTTTGGTCTCATGGAAGCTAAAGCAGCCGATGTGACCAATCGTACCCAGCGCACGCCCCTTGTAGGTCGACATGACGCCCTGGGCGGCATCTTCCACCACATACAGGTTATGTTTAGTGGCCAGCCCCATGATGGTATCCATTTCGCAGGCCACGCCCGCGTAATGTACCGGCACAATAGCGCGGGTTTTATCGGTGATCGCCGCTTCAATCAGCGTTTCGTCAATGTTCATGGTATCCGGGCGGATATCAACAAAGACGATTTTCGCGCCGCGCAACACGAAGGCATTGGCCGTAGAGACAAACGTGTAGCTCGGCATAATGACTTCATCGCCAGGCTGGATGTCCAGCAACAATGCCGCCATCTCAAGCGATGCGGTGCAGGAGGGCGTCAGCAGCACTTTCTCACTGCCAAAATGCTGCTCCAGCCACTGCTGACAGCGACGGGTAAAGCCACCGTCACCACACAGTTTGCCGCTATTCATCGCAGACTGCATGTAATCGAGTTCAGTTCCCACCACCGGCGGTGCATTAAATGGAATCATCGTGTCACCTGTATAACCAATACGCGGTGCTTTCCACATTCGCACCACTGTGTATATAACGTTTAAGCGCAGCGGTGTTGCCCATTTGGGTCGCCACGCGCAATGTTGTTTTACCGCGGGCCTGTGCCCAACAAAGCGCGGCCTGCATCAGTTCTGCACCCGCACCACGCCCGGCCAGCAGGCCAATTCTCGCTTCGGTCGCATTCAGTTCACGCAGCGAGACATAGCCACGAATCTCACCAGTCGGTTTACGAAAAACGAGGCACTGATGATCAAACGTCCCCAGCACCGCGTTTTCAATCCACTGTGCGTAGAAACGCGCGCTGGCATCTTCGGCATACCACGGGGCGCGAAAACGACTTTGCGCAAATGCCTTTCCTGCCAGATGGCGTAATACCGGGATATCCGTAGGTTGCGCGACCTGCGCACCGGGGTCGCCGCTGGCACACGTCACCGGCAGTACAAAATCGACTTCACCTTCTACCAGTGAGAAACCCAAATGCTGCAGAGCATCTAATTCATGGCTATTTGCGGCAAGTATTTTTGCTTGTACACGCGACCAGGGCAGCAACGCATCCGCAGTTAGAACCGGCGCGCGTTGGTCAAAACGGACAATGGCGCTATTCACGCCAAAGAACGTATTTTCCCAGCTAAGCGGCTCAATACTGGCGCGGACGAGCACGGAGCAGCTCCAGCAGGTATTGACCATAACCCGTTTTGGCCAGTGAACTGGCGGCACGCTTCACGCCTTCGTCATCCAGCCAACCGTTACGCCAGGCGATTTCTTCCAGACAGGCTATTTTAAAGCCCTGGCGTTTCTCCACCGTCTGCACAAAAGTGCTCGCTTCGATCAAACTGTCATGCGTACCGGTATCCAGCCAGGCAAAGCCACGCCCAAGCAATTCAACCGTCAGATGTCCGTCATCAAGATACATCTGGTTGATAGACGTAATCTCCAGCTCCCCACGCTCAGAAGGTTTCACGCGTTTCGCGTATTCCACCACTTTGCTGTCATAAAAATAGAGCCCTGTCACCGCCCAATTAGATTTCGGCGCTTTCGGCTTCTCTTCCAGAGAGACTGCGCGAAAATTGTCATCAAACTCAACAACACCAAAACGTTCAGGGTCCATGACCTGATAGCCAAACACCGTCGCGCCTTGCGTTCTGGCGGCCACATGACGCAGTTTTGGACTGAATCCTTGACCAAAGAAGATGTTGTCCCCTAACACCAGGCACGATGGTTCACCGTTAAGAAACGTTTCACCGATAATAAAAGCCTGCGCTAATCCATCCGGGCTCGGTTGCTCAGCATAGTGCAGTTCAATGCCGAACTCAGATCCATCGCCCAGCAAACGCTGGAAATAGCCTTTATCTTCCGGAGTGGTGATAATCAGGATTTCGCGAATTCCCGCCAGCATCAGTACCGATAGCGGGTAGTAAATCATCGGCTTATCGTAAATGGGCAATAGTTGCTTCGATACGCCCCGCGTAATGGGATACAGGCGAGTACCTGAGCCACCCGCCAGAATGATACCTTTCATGCGTTGTCTCCTCCGCAAAACCAGGCTGTTAGCCCTTCAGACCTAAACGTTCGCCCTGGTAACTGCCGTCCTGCACGGGTTTCCACCATGCCTGATTATCCAGATACCACTGCACGGTTTTGCGCATTCCACTTTCAAACGTTTCCTGCGGCATCCACCCGAGTTCACGCGCAATTTTTGAAGCGTCAATGGCGTAACGCAAATCATGGCCTGGGCGATCGTCCACAAAAGCGATCAAGTCGCGGTACTGCGCGATGCCCTGCGGTTTATGCGGAGCCAGCTCTTCCAACAGGCTGCAAACCGTTTCGACAACATCCAGGTTTTTACGCTCGTTATGGCCACCAATATTATAGGTTTCCCCAACCGTGCCCGTCGTCGCCACGCAATAGAGCGCCCTGGCGTGATCTTCTACATACAACCAGTCACGGATCTGTTGACCATTGCCGTATACCGGCAACGGTTTGCCCGCCAGTGCGTTGAGGATCATCAGCGGAATCAGTTTTTCCGGGAAATGGTACGGACCATAGTTATTGGAACAGTTGGTAATCAGCGTTGGCAGGCCGTAGGTACGCAGCCAGGCGCGAACCAGATGATCGCTGCTGGCTTTCGACGCGGAATAAGGGCTGCTCGGCGCATACGGCGTGGTTTCGGTGAAGAAATCATCTGTGGAATGGAGATCGCCATACACCTCGTCAGTCGAGATATGGTGGAAACGAAACGCCAATTTTTCCTCGCTGGCTAATGTACTCCAGTAAGCGCGCGCTGCTTCCAACAGCGTGTAGGTTCCCACAATGTTGGTTTCGATAAAGGCGGCCGGACCATCAATTGAACGATCGACATGGCTTTCTGCAGCCAGATGCATCACGCAGTCCGGCTGATATTGTTGAAACACCTTGTCGAGCGATGCCCGATCGCAAATATCCACTTTCTCAAAGGCAAAACGGGAATTCTGCGCAACCGGCTCCAGTGACATCAGGTTTCCGGCGTAGGTCAGCTTATCGACCACAACCACCGCATCCTCGGTATCATGAATGATGTGTCGCACAACCGCCGAGCCGATAAATCCCGCTCCACCGGTAACCAGAATTCGTTTCATTAGCGCCAGACCCCTTTGGTATCAACGATGTACTGCTGTTGAACCGCATCGCCTTTGATGGCTTTAAATTCATTATGGTCAACTAACATGACCAACACATCAGCACGTGCCAGAGCATCGTCCAGCGTCGCCAGTTGGCAAAGACCATCCAGTTTTTTCGGCAGTTGATGGATGTTCGGTTCCACCACCAGCACTTCGCCTTTGTGCCATTGCGCAATATTCTGCGCAATTCCCATCGCCGGGCTTTCACGCAAATCGTCAATATTGGGTTTGAATGCCAGACCAAAACAGGCAATTTTTACTTCGCTAGCCCGTTTGTTGGTATCCGCCAGACAGTCGGCTACGGCAGCCTTCACACGATCGACCACCCAATGCGGTTTACCATCGTTTACCTCACGTGCAGTACGGATCAATTTCGCCTGCTGTGGGTTCTGCGCCACGATAAACCACGGATCGACCGCGATACAGTGTCCACCTACGCCAGGGCCGGGCTGCAAAATATTCACGCGTGGATGGCGGTTTGCCAGCCGAATCAGTTCCCAGACGTTGATCCCCTGATCGGCGCAAATCAGCGACAGTTCGTTGGCGAAGGCGATATTGACATCGCGAAAGCTATTTTCCGTCAGCTTACACATTTCTGCGGTTCGGGCGTTGGTTACCACACATTCGCCTTCGAGAAAGATGTTGTACAGCTCGCTGGCGCGCGCGGAACAGACGGAGGTCATTCCTCCAATCACCCGATCGTTTTTAATCAGTTCGACCATTACCTGACCCGGCAGTACGCGCTCTGGGCAATAAGCAATGTTAACGTCCGCCTGTTCACCGACCTGCTGCGGGAAAGTCAGGTCAGCCCGCATTTCTGCAAGCCATGCGGCCATCTGTTCAGTTGCCCCGACAGGTGAGGTGGATTCCAGAATCACCAATGCGCCTTTTTTCAAAACTGGCGCAATAGATTTCGCCGCGGCTTCTACGTAGACCATATCGGGTTCATGATCTCCCTTGAACGGGGTAGGCACCGCAATCAGATACGCATCAGCATCTACGGGTGTCGCGCTCGCACGTAAAAACCCATTTTCGACCGCCGTTTTCACCACCGCCCCCAGATCGGGCTCAACGATGTGAATTTCACCGCGATTAATGGTATCCACCGCATGTTGATTTATATCTACGCCAATTACGTGTTTTTGACGGGAAGCAAAGGCAGCCGCCGTTGGCAGTCCGATATAACCCAGCCCAATGACAGAAATGGTCGTAAAACTCATAGCGATATCCGATTATTTTTTAATGCATCTAAAATGCGGTCACATGCCAGCCCGTCTCCATACGGATTATGGGCGCGGCTCATGATCTGATATTCATTGTCGTCATGCAGCAAACGCGTGACTTCTTCAACAATCCGCTGTGGGTCTGTACCTACCAGACGTACAGTCCCTGCGGTAATAGCTTCCGGGCGCTCCGTTGTTTCACGCATCACCAGCACAGGTTTCCCCAGAGACGGCGCTTCTTCCTGAATCCCGCCGGAATCAGTAAGGATCAGCCAGGCGTGATTCATCAGCCATACGAATGGCAGGTAGTCCTGCGGTTCAATCAACACCACGTTTTCAACGTGACCCAGGATGCGATTGACCGGCTCACTGACGTTAGGGTTCAGGTGTACCGGATAGACAATCTGCACATTTTGGTTAGACGCGGCTATTTCCGCCAGGGCATGACAGATTTGCTCAAAACCGCGACCGAAGCTTTCCCGACGATGACCGGTCACCAGGATCATCTTTTTATCAGCATCCAGGAAAGGATAACGTTCGGCTAGATCCGCACGCAGCGTCTCATTTCCCAGTACGCGATCCCGAACCCAGATCAACGCGTCAATAACCGTATTACCCGTGACGAAAATACGATCATCAGGGATAGCTTCTCGTAACAGATTTTGCCGCGAGTTTTCTGTTGGGGCAAAATGATACATTGCCAGACGCCCGGTCAGCGTACGATTAGCCTCTTCCGGCCATGGTGAATAGAGATCGCCTGTACGTAAACCAGCCTCTACATGCCCCACCGGGATGCGCTGATAGAATGCGGCCAGACTGGTAGCAATCGTGGTTGTGGTATCACCATGAACCAACACCACATCAGGCTTGAATTCAGCCAAAATAGGCTTTAACCCTTCCAGGATGCGGCAGGTTATTTCTGTTAGTCCCTGACCTGGCTGCATAATATTGAGATCGTAGTCAGGTACAATGGAAAAAAGATTCAACACCTGATCGAGCATCTCCCGATGCTGCGCCGTAACGCAAACTTTCGCCTCAAAATCAGGATCTTTTTCCAGCGCATGAACCAGAGGAGCCATCTTAATGGCCTCCGGTCGCGTACCAAATACAGTCAGTACTTTCACATCGATTCTCTTCGGATTGGCAGTGAGAGCCCAGCCCCTCACTGCAACGGCATTGCTAAATCGTACGGCGACGGGTTAACGCGACACCAGCACCGATCAGAGCCCCAACGATACCCCACATAATCATCAGGAAGGCGCGACGAGGGCTGTCACGTTTTACCGGCTCTTCCGGCGTTCTCAAATAACGATAGGTCTGAAAACGCGGATCTAAAGTTGGTCCAACGTTCAGGGTGTTCAGCATTGCCCTGTTCTGGAAATAGTCCAGATCGAAATCCGGACCAATTGACTGCAGATTCTCGAGTCGCGCCTGCAACATAGGACGTCCGAGTAAGAACAATTCTGAATCCGGTAATTCATCAGCTGGAACATCTGTGGAAGTACGCGAAATATTATGCTGCTCAGCAATTTTAAGCGCTTGTTCAATGCTGTGGACGCGGCGAGAGAAAATGGATTTTGCCACTTCTTCCTGACGTTTGACCTGCGCTTTCATCTGCACAGTGCGTGCGGCCCATGCGCCTTTTAACTCATCATTCAGATGACGTGCCGCGCGTTGGCTGGCAAACGCGACGTACTGGCGCAGCAAATTGTTGGCATCAGGAGCCGTCTCGGCAATCAGCTTCACGCTGTCATTGGTATTACGTAGCGCATCGCCAGGTAAAAACTGAATGTTATTGATCAGTTCATCCAGCATCGCCGCATCGGCTTTACTATTACCGACCATACGCTGCTTATAGTAATCAGTCTGCTGCCAGAATTCTCGGCGTGTATCCCAGGAGGCAAGCTGCATAATGAATTCTTTATAGGCCTCATCCATTACTGACGGTTGGTCCGTGGACGCAAGACTGGCCTTAATATCCAGGTTGCGTAAAAACTGTTGTTGAGAGTAAAAGCCACCCAACATATTGACCGTTGGCCTGTCAGTAATCGCCGTGGCGCTCCACTCCTGACGCGCAAAAAACGTATAGGCGAGGGCCGCTATCGCGAAGGCGAGAGCCATACCGACGATCCACACCTTCCCTGCCCACAAGGTACGAAACAACCCACGGATATCCAGTTCATTTTCAGCGCTCACGGCGTCTTCCCCCGGTAATGGTTGTCTCATCGCATCCTCAATTTACTTGGTTAAGTTTGGTTTGCCTTCACGAATTCTTCGCAATCTGCGCTTCACTCGCTTGATAAATCTCGCTACCTTCCAGGCACGCTTGATACAGTAACCGTAGAGGCCAAAGGCCAGTAAAAAAAGCAACAACATGGCCCATTCAGGGACTAAGCGAAAATATTCAGCCAACACGCCGATAGACGCCAGTACCGCCGCAGCCAGCGTAATCAGAACAAATGCTTGTCGGGAAGTAAACCCTGCCCGCATCACCAAATGATGTATGTGTTGACGATCCGCGGAGAAAGGGCTCATGCCTTTTCGCAAACGTCGGTACATGATTGCCACCATATCCATCAATGGAATGGCAATAATCCACAGTGCAGTTACCGGGCTAATGGGGTGAGTTTTGCCCTGCGTAGTCTCCAGCAGGATCCAAATAATGATGAAGCCAATCAGTGTACTGCCCGCGTCACCCATAAAAACTTTATAGCGACGTCCAAGGATGCCCAGATTTAGCAGGATATAAGGCAGAATGGCGGCGATCATGGCAAAACACCAGATAGCCAGACTCGTCTGACCATCAAACCACAAAATGAATCCCATCGCCGCAAATGAAACGCTGGACAACCCACCTAGCAGACCATCAATCCCATCCACCATATTGAAGGCGTTTATTGCCGCCCAGACGGCAAACAGTGTGAGTAAATAGCCGAACGGACCGAGCACCATCTCCCAGGGGCCAAAAATATACCCAAGGCTAAGAAGATAGAGTTTGCCAACCGACATCATAATAATGCCGATCGCGGCCTGGATAATCGCACGGATTTTTACACTGATATCAAAGCGATCGTCTAACGCGCCGACCAAAACTAATACACCAGCACAGGCCAGAAAGAGAGAAGCATGCGGGATGTAGTAGTCAGCAATGGCAAACGTAAAACATACACCTGCGTAAGCCGAAATCCCTCCAACCAACGGAATCAATCCCTGATGCCGTTTACGGAAGTTGGGTTTATCCACTAAACCAATCTTTTTTGCGACCTTGCGGGCAAAGAAAAGAAACAGTGTTGTGAATAAGAAAATACTGATGAGATCAGTGCTTACTGTCAGTAAATTCACAATGCATGCTCTCAGAGAATATTAATAGCAGAAGTATAACCACGAAGACCTATATTCAGAAGGGAAACCCAACTTCATACCCAATGGTTTTGTATAATTATCAACCACAAGAAACAGATTACGAATCTTTTTCTACTTGTTGGTACTTCATACCGTATTATCGTTATTGTGTCGTTAAGATTACAGCCACAAAAGCAAAACGCCACGTAAAAACGTGGCGTTTTCGGATGAGACCTGAATTACGAACGCTTCATCATGTCGAAGAAGTCGTCATTAGTCTTGGTCATCGCCAGCTTGTTAATGAGGAATTCCATGGCATCAATTTCACCCATCGGATGGATGATTTTGCGCAGGATCCACATTTTCTGCAGCTCTTCCTGGGTGGTGAGCAGCTCTTCTTTACGGGTACCGGAACGGTTGTAGTCGATAGCCGGGAAGACGCGTTTTTCAGCAATCTTACGAGAGAGATGCAGTTCCATGTTGCCGGTACCTTTAAACTCTTCGTAGATAACTTCATCCATTTTAGAGCCAGTATCGATCAGCGCAGTCGCGATGATGGTCAGGCTACCGCCCTCTTCCACGTTACGCGCCGCACCGAAGAAACGCTTCGGACGATGCAAGGCGTTGGCATCAACACCACCGGTCAAAACTTTACCGGAAGCCGGAACCACGGTGTTGTAAGCACGCGCCAGACGGGTGATGGAATCGAGCAGAATGATAACGTCTTTCTTGTGTTCAACCAGACGTTTCGCCTTCTCGATAACCATTTCCGCAACCTGAACGTGGCGGGAGGCTGGTTCGTCAAAGGTAGACGCAACCACTTCACCTTTCACCAGACGCTGCATCTCGGTAACTTCTTCCGGACGTTCGTCAATCAGCAGCACCATCAGCACGCAGTCCGGATGGTTATAAGCAATGCTCTGCGCGATGTTCTGCAGCAGCATGGTTTTACCTGCTTTCGGCGGAGCAACAATCAGACCACGTTGGCCACGACCGATCGGTGATGCCAGATCCAGTACACGCGCCGTTAAGTCTTCAGTAGAACCGTTACCACGTTCCATACGCAGACGAGAGTTTGCGTGCAGCGGTGTTAAGTTCTCAAAGAGGATTTTGTTACGGGCGTTTTCTGGTTTGTCGTAGTTAACTTCGTTAACTTTCAACAGCGCAAAGTAGCGTTCACCTTCTTTCGGCGGGCGAATCTTACCAGAGATGGTATCACCAGTGCGGAGGTTGAAACGGCGGATTTGGCTGGGAGAAACGTAGATGTCATCAGGACCGGCGAGGTAGGAGCTGTCTGCAGAGCGGAGGAAACCAAATCCATCCTGCAATATCTCCAGCACACCGTCACCAAAGATATCTTCGCCACTCTTTGCGTGCTGCTTCAGGATGGCAAAAATAATGTCCTGCTTGCGCATACGAGCCAGGTTTTCAAGGCCCATATTTTCGCCGAGAGTGATCAGCTCAGAAACCGGCGTATTCTTTAATTCGGTAAGATTCATAATGGTGTGAGTTCTTAAACTTGGGGTAAATCTCGAACTTAATGTTGTGAATGGTATGGCAGGGTCATCCATGCCTGTTTACGGCCATCAACTCATGTCTGTTCGCTGTCTGGTCACAGGAAAGTACGCAGAACTGAAACGACAAGACGGATTGAGTGACAAGCCAGGAATCTGTCCACTTCTCGCGCGAGAAACAACGGGAAGTATTGGATATAACTAGATTCAAACTTAATAAGGTATGTTTAATACGAAGTCAACACTAACTTAGCACGACTCAAGTCGGGCGTCCAGTCATCCGAATCATTTCGAAGTATGGTCGCCCGATCATGAGACTTCCTTACGCTAAATTAGCGTCGAGGAATTCTTTCAACTGACCTTTGGATAGTGCGCCGACTTTAGTCGCCGCAACTTCGCCGTTTTTAAACAGCAGCAGGGTCGGGATGCCACGGATACCATACTTCGGCGCGGTGCCTGGGTTTTGGTCAATGTTCAGTTTAGCAACCGTCAATTTGCCCTGATATTCGTCAGCGATTTCATCCAGAATTGGAGCGATCATTTTGCACGGACCGCACCACTCTGCCCAGAAATCAACGAGGATAGCTCCGTCCGCTTTGAGTACATCCGTGTCAAAACTGTCGTCAGTCAGGTGAATAATTTTATCGCTCATATTAACTCCACAGGAATAAGCCTGGTGCGTTGGTGTACTCTTAATCAACGACGTGTTGATGTAGCATTAACCAACTAAAGGTTGACTTTATTTCACCGGATACGCTTTCGTAAAGCAATAGTAAGCTGATATTCTACCACACTATGAGCAAAACACATTTAACAGAACAGAAGTTTTCCGACTTCGCCCTGCACCCAAAGGTGATAGAAGCCCTTGAAAATAAAGGCTTTCATAACTGCACGCCCATTCAGGCCCTCGCGCTGCCGCTAACGCTGGCAGGTCGTGATGTTGCAGGGCAGGCGCAAACCGGTACCGGAAAAACGATGGCGTTCCTGACGTCAACGTTTCATTATCTTCTCTCTCATCCCGCGATTGCCGATCGCAAGGTGAACCAACCGCGTGCGTTAATTATGGCGCCAACGCGTGAGTTAGCCGTGCAGATCCACGCTGACGCCGAGCCGCTGGCACAGACCACCGGTTTGAAATTAGGCCTGGCTTATGGCGGCGACGGTTATGACAAACAGCTGAAAGTGCTGGAAAGCGGCGTCGATATTCTTATCGGCACGACCGGTCGTCTCATCGACTATGCAAAACAGAACCACATTAACCTGGGCGCGATTCAGGTCGTGGTGCTGGATGAAGCCGATCGTATGTACGATCTGGGTTTTATCAAAGATATCCGTTGGCTGTTCCGTCGTATGCCGCCAACCACCCAACGTCTGAACATGCTGTTTTCTGCAACCCTCTCTTACCGCGTTCGCGAACTGGCGTTCGAACAGATGAATAACGCCGAGTACGTTGAAGTCGAACCGGAACAGAAGACAGGTCACCGTATTAAAGAAGAGCTCTTCTATCCTTCCAACGAAGAGAAAATGCGTTTACTGCAAACGCTGATTGAAGAAGAGTGGCCAGATCGCGCCATCGTCTTTGCTAACACCAAGCATCGTTGTGAAGATATCTGGGGTAGCCTTGCCGCTGACGGTCATCGCGTCGGTCTGTTGACCGGTGACGTGGCGCAGAAAAAACGTCTGCGTATCCTTGATGAGTTCACCCGTGGCGATCTCGACATTCTCGTTGCGACGGATGTCGCCGCGCGTGGTCTGCATATCCCAGCCGTAACGCACGTATTTAACTATGACCTGCCGGATGACTGTGAAGATTACGTTCACCGTATCGGTCGTACCGGTCGCGCCGGAGCAAGCGGTCACTCTATCAGCCTGGCGTGTGAAGAATATGCGCTGAATTTACCAGCAATCGAGACCTATATCGGTCACTCGATCCCGGTCAGCAAGTACAACCCGGATGCACTGATGACCGATCTGCCGAAGCCGTTACGCTTAACGCGTCCGCGCACAGGCAATGGCCCACGCCGTACCGGTGGTGCTCCGCGTAATCGTCGTCGTTCAGGTTAACGTTAGATATGCTCACAACCACTTCGCTGTACGCCGCAATTGATTTAGGCTCGAATAGTTTTCATATGCTGGTTGTACGCGAGGTGGCGGGAAGCATTCAGACGCTCACGCGTATTAAACGCAAGGTGCGTCTGGCCGCTGGCCTCAACAGCGACAACGTTCTTTCCGCTGAAGCTATGGAGCGCGGCTGGCAATGCCTGCGCCTGTTTGCTGAACGCCTGCAGGATATCCCTCAGCCGCAAATCCGCGTGGTCGCCACGGCAACATTACGCATCGCGGTAAACGCCGATGAGTTTATCGCCAAAGCGCAAGAGATCCTCGGCTGTCCTGTCCAGGTCATCAGCGGCGAAGAAGAAGCGCGGCTGATTTATCAAGGTGTTGCCCACACCACCGGCGGTGCCGATCAGCGTCTTGTCGTTGATATTGGCGGTGCCAGCACTGAACTGGTTACCGGCTCCGGCGCGCAAACCACCTCTCTGTTCAGCCTGTCAATAGGCTGCGTCACCTGGCTCGAAAGGTATTTCACCAATCGTAATCTGGCACAGGAAAACTTTGACGAAGCAGAGAAAGCGGCTCGCGAAGTTCTGCGCCCAGTCGCCGACAAACTGCGTTTTCATGGCTGGAAAGTTTGCGTTGGTGCCTCTGGCACCGTCCAGGCGTTACAGGAAATCATGATGGCGCAAGGCATGGATGAGCGCATTACGTTGGCCAAGCTTCAGCAGCTTAAACAGCGCGCCATTCATTGTGGTCGTCTGGAAGAGCTGGAAATAGAAGGGTTAACGCTGGAACGCGCACTGGTTTTTCCCAGCGGACTGGCCATTCTAATCGCCATTTTCACCGAACTGAATATTCAATGCATGACTCTGGCCGGCGGCGCACTACGCGAAGGTCTGGTCTACGGCATGCTGCACTTGCCAGTTGATCAGGACATTCGCAGCCGTACGCTGCGTAATATTCAGCGTCGATTTATGGTCGACACCGATCAGGCGAATCGCGTCACGCAATTGGCTGTACATTTACTCGAACAGGTGAAAGATGAGTGGCATCTTGAAGCCATTAGTCGTGAACTGCTGCAAAGTGCCTGTCAGTTGCATGAAATAGGACTGAGCGTAGAGTATAAGCAGGCGCCGCTGCATGCCGCCTGGCTGGTACGTAATCTCGATCTCCCGGGCTTTACTCCCGCGCAGAAAAAACTGTTAGCCACGCTGTTGCTCAACCAAACTAATCCGGTCGATCTCTCTTCACTCCACCAGCAAAACGCTGTGCCACCACGCATCGCAGAGCACCTTTGCCGTTTGCTACGCCTGGCGATCATTTTCGCCGCTCGCCGTCGCGACGATTTAGTGCCACATATCACCCTGCAAGCTCAGGATGAGAATCTGACGTTAACGCTACCGGAAGGCTGGCTGGAACATCATCCATTAGGTACAGAGTTAATCGATCAGGAAATACAGTGGCAAAGCTATGTCCACTGGCCGCTGGAAGTGCATTAGATGCTGGCTGCCGGATAGCGCTTACGCTTATCCGGCCTACAAAATACCTATTTCTCTTTGGCTTTCGCCATCATTGCCCGAATGTTAGCAATGCTGGCCTGCCCTTTTTGCATCCGCTCCTCGGCACTCACCACTTTACGCTCCTGTTCCCAGATAACGTCATCTTGTGGTAGTTCCAACAGGAAACGGCTCGGTTCAGGTCGTACCAGTTCACCGTACTGACGGCGCTCTTTACACAGCGTGAAGATAAGTTCTTTCTGCGCACGCGTAATCCCGACGTAAGCCAGACGACGCTCTTCGTCGATGTTATCTTCATCAATGCTGCTCTGGTGCGGCAAAAATCCTTCTTCCATTCCCACCATAAATACGTAAGGGAACTCCAGTCCTTTTGAAGCATGCAGCGTCATCAACTGCACCTGATCCAACTCCTCTTCGCTCTCTCCGCGCTCCATCATGTCGCGCAGGGTAAAGCGGGTAACGACCTGAGTCAGGGTCATTGGCTCTTCCAGCTCACTACCTTCCAGCATCTCCGTCATCCAACTGAACAGCGTGTTGACGTTTTTCATACGCATTTCGGCCGCTTTCGGGCTCGGCGAGGTTTCATACAGCCAGGATTCGTAATCAATGCCGTGGATCAGATCGCGTACGGCGGCAACCGGCTCGCGCTCCGCCAGACGTTGAATTTCACCCAGCCAGTGCGTAAAGCGGGTCAGAGAATCATATCCGCGCCCGGTTAGCGTCTGGCTAAGTCCCATATCAAAGCTAGCGGTAAACAGGCTTTTATTACGCGTCATCGCCCATTCCCCCAGCTTTTGCAGCGTGGCCGGACCGATTTCACGCTTAGGGGTGTTTACGATGCGCAAAAATGCACTGTCATCATCCGGGTTGCTGAGCACGCGCAGATAGGCCAGCAAATCTTTAATCTCCGGACGCGAGAAGAACGACGTCCCGCCGGAAATTTTGTACGGGATGCGGTTCTGCATCAGAAACTTTTCGAACACTCGCGACTGATGATTACCGCGATACAGGATGGCGTAGTCTTTATACTGCGTCTTGTTCACAAAGTGATGGGCTATCAGTTCCCCGGTCACGCGTTCTGCTTCGTGCTCTTCATTATTCGCACTCAAAACCTTCAGCTCAGCGCCGTAGCCCAGCTCAGAAAAGAGCCGTTTTTCAAAGACGTGTGGGTTGTTAGCAATAAGGATGTTCGCCGCCTTCAGGATACGCCCTGATGAGCGATAGTTTTGCTCCAGCTTCACCACCTGCAGCGCCGGAAAATCTTTGCTTAACAGTACCAGGTTCTGCGGACGTGCACCGCGCCAGGAGTAGATCGACTGATCGTCATCACCCACGACGGTAAAGCGCGCGCGTTTCCCCACCAGCAACTTCACCAACTCGTACTGGCTGGTGTTGGTATCCTGATATTCATCCACCAGCAGGTAGCGGATTCGATTTTGCCAACGCTCACGTACTTCTTCATTGCGCTGCAACAGCAGCGTGGGGAGCAGGATCAGATCGTCAAAATCAAGGACGTTACACGCCTTCATATGCGCGTCATACAGACCATAGCAGTGGGCAAAAATACGATCGCGTTCACCCTTTGCACTGGCTGCCGCCTGCGCTGGGGTCATCAGATCGTTTTTCCAGTTGGAGATCGTTGAAATCAATTGTTGAAGGATAAGCTTATCGTCTTCAATTAGCCCTTCTGTCAATTCCTTAAGCAGGGCCACCTGGTCAGTATCATCAAACAACGAGAAGTTCGACTTCATCCCCAGCGCGGCGTATTCACGCTTAATGACATCCAGTCCCAGAGTGTGGAAAGTAGAGATCATCAACCCGCGCGCTTCTTTACGACCCAACGTTTGCGCCACACGCTCTTTCATCTCGCGCGCAGCCTTATTGGTAAAGGTTACTGCCGCAATATGTCGTGCCTGATAGCCACATTCACGGATCAGATGTGCGATTTTGTTAGTGATAACACGCGTCTTACCGGAACCCGCTCCCGCCAGCACCAGGCAAGGTCCGGTGACGAATTCGACGGCTTGTTGTTGTCCGGGGTTCAAACGCATAGAGGATTGCTCAATCTGTAAACACGGGGATGTGGATTGTAGCAGAAAGTGACGCCAGGGGGATCGGTCATAGCCCATCGCCGAAGACCACGGATTACATGCTACTATTGCGCCCTGATTTATCACTCAACTCAGAGCGCAAACCATGGCAAAAACAGCATCAGCAGTGCATATCCTTGTTAAAGAAGAGAAACTGGCTCTCGATCTTCTGGAACAAATCAAAAATGGCGCCGATTTTGGTAAACTGGCGAAGAAACACTCTATCTGCCCGTCGGGCAAACGCGGCGGCGATTTAGGCGAATTCCGTCAGGGCCAGATGGTTCCGGCGTTTGATAAAGTGGTGTTCTCCTGCCCGGTGCTGGAGCCAACCGGCCCACTGCACACTCAGTTCGGTTACCACATCATTAAAGTGCTGTACCGTAACTAATAGAAAGCCCGGTGTGTTAAAACACCGGGCTTTTTTTGCCGAAAGGCGGCCTCTTAGCCAGCTACAGCAATACGTTTCATATCCGTCATATAGCCACGCAGTTTCTGGCCAACTTTCTCGATAGCATGGCCGCGAATAGCATCGTTTACGTCGCGCAGCTGCGCGTTGTCTACCGCACCTTCGGCAATCGCTTTGCCCAGATCTCCGGTTTGCAGGGTGGTCATGAACTCTTTCAGCAGCGGTACACACGCGTAAGAGAACAGGTAGTTACCGTATTCTGCGGTATCGGAAATGACAACGTTCATTTCGTACAAGCGCTTACGGGCGATGGTGTTCGCGATCAGCGGCAGTTCGTGCAGTGATTCGTAGTAAGCAGACTCTTCGATGATGCCGGAATCCACCATGGTTTCAAACGCCAGCTCAACGCCAGCCTTCACCATCGCGATCATCAGCACGCCTTTATCGAAGTACTCCTGCTCGCCAATTTTACCTTCAAACTGCGGCGCGGTTTCGAACGCGGTTTTGCCGGTCTCTTCACGCCAGGTCAGCAGTTTCTTATCGTCGTTGGCCCAGTCAGCCATCATACCTGAAGAGAATTCGCCGGAGATGATGTCATCCATGTGTTTCTGGAACAGTGGCGCCATGATCTCTTTCAGCTGTTCGGACAGCGCATAAGCACGCAGTTTCGCTGGGTTAGACAGACGATCCATCATCAGGGTGATACCGCCCTGCTTCAGCGCTTCGGTGATGGTTTCCCAGCCAAACTGAATCAGTTTTTCGGCGTAAGCCGGGTCAGTACCCTCTTCCACCAGCTTGTCGAAGCACAGCAGAGAGCCTGCCTGCAGCATACCGCACAGGATTGTCTGCTCGCCCATCAGGTCAGATTTCACTTCCGCAACGAAGGACGATTCCAGCACGCCTGCACGGTGACCGCCAGTGGCCGCAGCCCATGCTTTGGCAATCGCCATGCCTTCGCCTTTCGGATCGTTTTCCGGGTGAACGGCGATCAGGGTTGGAACACCAAAACCACGTTTGTACTCTTCACGCACTTCGGTACCCGGACACTTCGGCGCAACCATCACCACAGTGATATCTTTACGGATCTGCTCGCCCACTTCGACGATGTTGAAACCGTGAGAGTAGCCCAGCGCCGCGCCGTCTTTCATCAGCGGCTGTACGGAACGTACAACGTCGGAGTGCTGTTTGTCCGGCGTCAGGTTAACCACCAGATCCGCCTGCGGGATCAGCTCTTCGTAGGTACCTACTTTGAAGCCATTTTCGGTCGCTTTGCGCCAGGAAGCTCGCTTCTCAGCAATCGCTTCTTTACGCAGGGCGTAGGAGATATCCAGACCGGAGTCGCGCATGTTCAGGCCTTGGTTAAGCCCCTGAGCACCGCACCCGACGATGACCACTTTTTTACCCTGAAGGTAGCTTGCGCCATCGGCGAATTCGTCGCGACCCATAAAGCGACATTTGCCCAGCTGCGCCAGCTGCTGGCGCAGGTTCAGTGTATTAAAGTAGTTAGCCATGGTGATACCTCGTGATGTTGTACTGTCTTATTGTTCGGTTCGCGTTTCAGCGAGAATGAACCCACATTACAACAGGAAAATTATTGCGGAAATTGATATATTCACAACATCACATTGCAATATCTGCAACGTAGAAAATCGGAGGCTCGTCCGTGGATTTACGCGATCTGAAAATGTTCCTGCATCTGGCGGAAAGCCGCCACTTTGGCCGCAGTGCGCGGGCGATGCACGTCAGCCCCTCCACACTCTCACGCCAGATCCAACGGCTGGAAGAAGATCTCGGCCAGGCGCTGTTTGTGCGCGATAACCGTACGGTCACGCTGACCGAAGCAGGCGAAGAGCTGCGAGTGTTTGCCCAGCAGACGCTGTTGCAGTATCAACAATTGCGCCACACCCTCGATCAACAGGGACCGTCGCTGTCGGGCGAGCTGCATATCTTCTGCTCGGTTACCGCCGCCTACAGCCACCTGCCGCCAATTCTCGACCGCTTTCGCGCCGAGCACCCCTCGGTTGAAATTAAGCTCACCACCGGCGATGCCGCTGACGCAATGGACAAAGTGGTCACCGGAGAGGCCGATCTGGCAATAGCAGGTAAGCCGGAGACGCTGCCCGGCGCAGTAGCATTCTCGATGCTGGAGAATTTAACGGTAGTGTTGATCGCACCAGCATTGCCTTGCCCGGTACGGAATCAGGTTTCGGTCGATAAACCAGACTGGTCGACGGTGCCGTTTATCATGGCCGACCAGGGGCCGGTACGCCGCCGCATCGAGTTGTGGTTCCGCCGTCACAAAATCAGCAACCCATCGATTTACGCCACGGTCGGGGGGCACGAAGCGATGGTCTCGATGGTGGCGCTGGGCTGCGGCGTGGCGCTGCTGCCGGAAGTGGTGCTGGAAAACAGCCCGGAGCCGGTACGGAATCGCGTGATGATTTTAGAACGCAGCGACGAAAAAACGCCGTTCGAGCTGGGTGTCTGCGCGCCGAAAAAACGGCTGCATGAGCCGCTAATCGACGCGTTCTGGAAGATTGTTCTGGAGCGTAAATCCGCCGAGTAGCGCCAGCATCAGGCCTAAAATCAGTGGTAGATTCAGTATTGGCACTCCTTTTCTGTATAATATCCCGTGCCATAATAGATGTGGGGGGCTTGTTAACCATCACGTTTAGCAAGCCAGAACAGACGGTGTCATTGCGCACTTGACAGCGAAAATACAAACTTAATTAGCCATCATTATGATAATCAAACCAAAAATTCGTGGATTCATCTGTACAACGACCCATCCGACTGGCTGCAAAGTCAATGTGGAAAAACAGATCGATTATGTGAAGAAAAACGGGAAAATCGCTAACGGCCCTTCCCGTGTGCTGGTCATCGGTGCTTCCACCGGTTACGGCCTTGCTTCCAGAATTTCCGCCGCGTTTGGCAGCGGAGCCGCCACTATCGGCGTATTTTTCGAAAAACCAGGCACGGAAACCAAGCCAGGTTCCGCGGGCTGGTATAACTCTGCAGCCTTCGATGAGGCCGCAAAACGTGAAGGTCTGTATTCCAAAAGCATCAACGGCGACGCGTTCTCCGACGAGTGTCGCGACGAAGTTATCAAACTGATCAAAGAAGACCTGGGTCAGATTGACCTGGTGGTTTACTCACTGGCATCTCCGGTACGTAAAATGCCGAAAACCGGTGAAATCGTCCGTTCTGCGCTGAAGCCAATCGGTGAGGTTTATACCTCTAAAGCGATCGATACCAACAAAGATCAGATCATAACCGCCAGCATTGAGCCTGCAACCGAAGAAGAAGTTCAGAACACCGTCACCGTTATGGGCGGCGAAGACTGGGAACTGTGGATGGGCGCGCTGAGCGAAGCAGGCGTGCTGGCTGACGGCGTGAAAACCGTTGCCTACTCCTACATCGGTACCGACCTGACCTGGCCAATCTACTGGCACGGCGCGCTGGGCAAAGCAAAAGAAGATCTCGACCGCGCGGCAGGCGCGCTGCGTAATCAACTGGCTCCGCTGAACGGTTCCGCTAACGTTGCTGTACTGAAATCCGTTATCACGCAGGCTTCTTCTGCTATTCCGGTGATGCCGCTGTACATCTCCATGGTCTTCAAGCTGATGAAAGAACAAGGCATTCATGAAGGCTGCATCGAGCAGATCAACCGTCTGATGACCACCAGCCTGTACGGCGATAAAGTGGTGCTTGATGACAACCAGCGTATCCGTATGGATGACTGGGAACTGCGTGAAGACATTCAGCAGGCATGCCGCGATCTGTGGCCGCTGATCACCACCGAAAACCTGGCGCAAAAAACGGACTATGCAGGATATAAGCAGGAATTCCTGAATCTGTTCGGTTTTGGTCTCGACGAAGTGGATTACGATGCGGATGTAAACACCGAAGTCGAATTCGAAGTCATCACGCTGTAATCTGCTGATACAGTTGCAAAAAGGGTTCATGTTTTTACATGAACCCTTTTTTAATGGCTACCGCTAACCCGCCAGGAAGAACCTGAACGCCGGGTTATGCGTTTCATCATGACAGTCATAACCCAGTTCGTTCAGTCGCGTTTCGAAATCAGGTTCGTGCTCACCCAACTCAAACGCCGCCAGTACGCGACCATAATCGGTTCCGTGACTACGATAGTGGAACAACGAAATATTCCAGTGCGTCCCCAGGGTATGCAGGAATTTGAGCAACGCCCCCGGAGATTCCGGGAATTCGAAGCTGTACAGCCGCTCCTGCAAGGGTTTCGACGGGCGCCCACCGACCATGTAGCGCACGTGCAGCTTCGCCATTTCGTCGTCGGACAAATCCACCACGCTGTAGCCGCCCTCGTTAAGCAACTGGAGGATTTCCTTACGCTCTTCCAGCCCACGGCTCAGACGGACGCCAACAAAAATACAGGCGTCTTTCGCATCAGCAAATCGGTAGTTAAACTCGGTAACCGAGCGTCCTCCCAACAGCTGGCAAAACTTCAGGAAGCTGCCCTTTTCTTCCGGAATAGTTACTGCCAGCAACGCTTCGCGCTGTTCGCCCAGCTCGCAACGTTCGGAAACATAACGTAGGCCATGGAAGTTAACGTTAGCGCCGGAAAGGATATGCGCCAGACGTTCGCCGCGAATGTTGTGCTGGGCAATGTACTTTTTCATCCCCGCCAGCGCCAGCGCACCGGAAGGTTCCGCCACCGCGCGCACATCCTCGAACAGATCTTTCATTGCCGCGCAGATAGCGTCGCTATCGACAGTGATGATGTCGTCGAGATACTCCTGGCACAAACGGAAGGTTTCGTCGCCGATACGTTTCACCGCCACGCCTTCAGCAAAGAGGCCAACACGTGGAAGATCGACCGGTTGACCGGCATCCAGCGCCGCTTTCAGGCAGGCTGAGTCTTCAGCTTCAACGGCAATCACTTTGATCTGCGGCATCAGTTGTTTGATCAGCACCGCCACGCCTGCCGCTAATCCGCCACCGCCCACCGGCACGAATACACGATCAAGGTGGGCATCCTGCTGCAATAACTCCAGTGCCAGCGTGCCCTGCCCGGCAATCACCATCGGATGGTCGAACGGAGGAACCCAGGTAAAACCCTGCTGCTGCGACAGCTCAATCGCTTTGGCTTTGGCTTCATCAAAATTCGCGCCGTGTAACAGTACTTCACCACCGAAACCGCGAACGGCATCGACTTTGATATCAGCGGTAGCCGTAGGCATGACAATCAGCGCCTTCACACCTAATCGCGCAGAAGAGAAAGCTACGCCCTGAGCATGATTACCTGCCGATGCGGTGATTACCCCATGCGCTTTTTGCTCTTCGGTCAGACCGGCCATCATGGCATAGGCACCGCGCAGCTTGAAGCTGTGAACGGGTTGACGGTCTTCGCGCTTCACCAGAATCACGTTATCGAGGCGCGAAGATAGTTTTTCCATTTTTTGTAGCGGTGTGACCTGCGCCGCTTCGTATACCGGCGCACGCAGCACTGCTCTGAGATACTCGGCGCCTTCTGGAGCGCCGGAGAGGGGTTGAGAATCCGCCATGGTCATTATCCCCCTAGTTTCGACTTATCGCGCACCGCACCTTTGTCGGCGCTGGTTGCCAGGCTGGCGTAAGCGCGCAGCGCAAAGGAGACCTGACGCTGACGATCTTTTGGCGTCCAGGCTTTGTCACCACGAGCTTCTTGCGCTTCACGGCGCGCAGCGATTTCCGCATCGCTCAGTTGCAGTTGAATGCCACGATTCGGGATATCGATAGCAATCATGTCGCCATCTTCGATAATTGCGATATTACCGCCGCTGGCCGCTTCAGGAGAAACGTGACCAATGGAAAGCCCCGAAGTACCGCCAGAGAAACGACCGTCGGTAATCAGCGCGCAGGCCTTACCGAGACCCATCGATTTCAGGAAGGTGGTTGGGTAGAGCATTTCCTGCATGCCTGGCCCGCCCTTCGGCCCTTCGTAGCGAATCACCACCACGTCGCCGGCAACCACTTTACCGCCGAGGATAGCTTCAACCGCATCGTCCTGGCTTTCATACACTTTGGCCGGGCCGGTGAATTTCAGGATGCTGTCATCCACACCAGCGGTTTTTACGATACAGCCGTTTTCCGCGAAGTTACCGTACAGGACTGCCAGGCCGCCGTCTTTGCTGTAAGCATGTTCCAACGAGCGAATGCAACCTTCTGCGCGGTCATCATCCAGGGTGTCCCAACGACAATCCTGCGAGAACGCCTGGGTGGTACGGATGCCAGCCGGACCTGCGCGGAACATTTTTTTCACCGCATCGTCTTTGGTCAGCATAACGTCATAACTATCGAGCGTTTGCGGCAGAGTCAGTCCCAGCACATTTTTCACGTCGCGGTTCAGTAGACCGGCGCGATCCAGCTCGCCTAAAATGCCCAGTACGCCGCCCGCGCGGTGCACGTCTTCCATATGGTATTTCTGCGTACTCGGCGCAACTTTACACAGCTGCGGGACTTTGCGGGACAACTTATCAATATCACTCATGGTGAAGTCGATTTCCGCTTCCTGCGCGGCCGCCAGCAGGTGCAGAACGGTGTTGGTGGAACCGCCCATCGCGATATCCAGCGTCATGGCGTTCTCAAACGCCGCCTTGCTGGCAATGTTGCGCGGCAGGGCTGAAGCGTCATCCTGCTCGTAGTAGCGTTTGGTCAGCTCAACGATGCGTTTACCTGCGTTGAGAAACAGCTCTTTACGGTCGGCGTGAGTCGCCAACAGCGAACCGTTACCCGGCTGCGACAGACCCAGCGCTTCGGTCAGACAGTTCATCGAGTTGGCGGTGAACATCCCGGAGCACGAGCCGCAGGTCGGACAGGCCGAACGTTCAACCTGCTCGCTCTGCGAGTCGGAGACTTTCGGGTCTGCCCCCTGAATCATCGCATCAACCAGATCAAGCTTGATGATTTGGTCAGAGAGCTTGGTTTTCCCGGCTTCCATTGGGCCGCCGGAAACAAAGATCACCGGAATATTCAGCCGCAGAGAGGCCATTAACATCCCGGGGGTGATTTTATCGCAGTTAGAGATGCAGACCATCGCATCGGCGCAATGGGCGTTAACCATATATTCCACTGAATCGGCGATCAGCTCACGCGACGGCAGTGAATAAAGCATGCCGCCATGACCCATGGCGATACCATCATCCACGGCGATGGTGTTGAACTCTTTCGCCACACCGCCTGAGACTTCGATTTGTTCGGCAACCAGCTTACCGAGATCGCGCAGGTGGACGTGGCCCGGCACAAACTGGGTAAAGGAGTTCACCACAGCGATAATCGGTTTACCGAAGTCATCATCGGTCATCCCGGTGGCGCGCCACAGTGCGCGGGCACCCGCCATATTGCGGCCGTGGGTGGTGGTAGCAGAACGATACTTAGGCATGCTTGATTAACTCCCGTCTGTCTTTCCCCTGCATATTTCACGCCGCAACTGAGGGCTGCCTCGCTCCCCCCAGTCACCTACTAAAGTAAGCTCCTGGGGCTCGCTGCGTTGCCATCTTCCTGCAACGTGAACTATTTTGGGGTAATATTAATTTTGTTATTGATTTACTGAATCCAACCAGCCGTATTTATCTTCCGTTTCACCGGTGAAGAGGCCAAAGAAAGCCTGCTGGATGCGTTTGGTGACCGGACCGCAGCGGCCTTCGCCCACCTGAATACCATCGACGCTGCGTACTGGGGTGATTTCGGCCGCGGTACCGGACATGAACACTTCGTCGGCCAGGTACAGCGATTCACGAGACAGCACCTGCTCACGCACTTCGATATCAAGATCTTTCGCCAGCTTAATGATCGCGTCACGGGTGATACCCGGCAGCGCGGAAGAGGTAAACGGCGGGGTAAACAGAATGCCGTCTTTTACTTCAAACAGGTTTTCGCCCGCGCCTTCGGAGATGTAGCCATTCACATCCAGCGCAATGCCTTCCTGGTAGCCATGACGACGCGCTTCACTACCCACCAGCAGCGAAGACAGATAGTTACCACCTGCTTTAGCAGCGGTAGGAATCGTGTTCGGCGCAACGCGGTTCCAGGAAGAAACCATCGCGTCGATCCCCTGCTCCAGCGCTTCAGCACCGAGGTAAGCCCCCCATGGGAACGCGGCGATTATCACATCAGTGGTGTATCCCGCAGGCGGGTTAACGCCCATCCCTACGTCGCCAACAAACACCAGCGGACGGATATAGGCGCTGGTCAGGTTGTTTTTACGAATCACCTCACGGCAAGCTTCCATCAGCTCATCAACGCTCTGAGAAACGGGAAAACGATAGATCTTGGCTGAATCACGCAGACGCTGCATATGTTCGCGATGACGGAACACTACCGGCCCTTTGTGAGAATCGTAGCAACGGATCCCTTCAAATACAGAAGTACCGTAGTGCAGCGCGTGGGACATCACGTGGACCTTCGCGTCTTCCCAACGAATCATCTCGCCATTAGACCAAATGTAATCAGCTTTTTTCGTCGTCATTTTTCTTCCTTTTGCGCTCAGGCGCGGATTTGTTGTGATGTGGTTGTGCTCTGGCAGATAGCAACATGTGCAACATCTACCAGTTTACTTAACTGACTAAACAGTAAGTCGACCGACCGGGGACTGGCAACGGTCAATTCGATATTTATATTCTGCGCATCGCTGGCGGCTTCCATATTCATGGAGCACACCTGAAAACCACGATGGCGTACCACGCGTAAAACACGTTCTAACGTTTCCGGATTGAAACGAGCCTCAACGGCGACCTGATGTTGCATCATGATAATTTCTCCAGCATTTCTGAGTTACTGGCGCCAGGTGGCACCAGAGGCCAGACATTCTCAAGTTCGTCGATTGAGACATGAAGCAAGTATGGCCCCTCGCTGCTCAGCATGGTGTCGAGTGCCGCTTCAACCTGGTCTTTACGGGTGATGTGTTGACCAGGAATGCCGAAGGCTCTGGCCAACATGAGGAAATCGGGGTTATCGGTAAGGGTGGTTTCGCTATAACGTTCCTGGAAAAACAGCTGCTGCCATTGTCGCACCATGCCTAACCGCTGGTTGTCGAGTAAAACTATCTTCAGCGGCAACTGTTTGCGTTTTACGGTGCCCAATTCCTGTACATTCATCATGAAGGAACCGTCACCGGAGATACAGATTACCGTATCATTCGGGCGAGCAACCTGCGCGCCAACCGCTGCTGGCAGGCCAAAGCCCATCGTCCCCAGACCGCTCGACGTGATGAAATTTTCAGGGCGAGTGTAGGTCATATGCTGTGCCGACCACATCTGATGCTGGCCAACATCCGTTGTCACTACGCTATCCGCAGGTTTGCGATCGGATAACTGCTTTAACAACAGTGGCGCATAGATAGCTTCCCCCGGATGGTCGTAGCGCCAGGTATGTTCTGCGCGCAGTTCAGCGCTGTGCTGACGCCATTCGTCAATCTTCATCAATTGCTGTAATGCTGGCAGCAGAGAATTTAAATCCCCCTGCAGCGCCACGTGTGCCTGGCGCAGTTTGTTCATTTCCGCTGGGTCGATATCCATGTGGATTACGCTGGCGTTCGGTGCGAAGGTATTCAGCTTGCCAGTCACCCGGTCATCAAAACGTGCGCCAACCGCAATCAGTAAATCGCACTCTTGCACCGCGAAATTCGCGGCTTTAGTACCGTGCATTCCCAACATGCCCAAATAGTACGGGTAGTCAGCATCTACTGCGCCCAGACCTTTCAGCGTGCAGGCGACCGGCATTTGGGTTATCGCGATAAATTCACGCAGGGCCGGGACCGCCTGCGCCATACCTACGCCACCACCTACGTACAGGATGGGCTTTTGCGCCTGCGCCAGCATTTTACGTGCCTGCTCAACGTCAGCGTGCGGAAACGTCTCTACGTTTTCGACGGTCGTAAAATATGGCTCCAGCGTACCGCTGGCTAATTAGATGTCTTTCGGGATATCAACCAGAACCGGACCCGGACGACCGGAATTCGCCACGGCGAAAGCCTCAGCCATGATACGCGGCAGCTCTTCGAGTGACTGTACCAGGAAGCTGTGTTTGGTGCAGGACAGAGACATCCCCAGCACGTCCACTTCCTGGAACGCATCTGTTCCGATGAAAGGTGATGCCACCTGACCGGTGATCGCCACCACTGGAACAGAATCTAACAGCGCATCGGCAAGGCCCGTGATCAGGTTGGTTGCGCCAGGGCCGGAGGTAGCGATACAAACGCCGGTTTTACCGGTCGCACGGGCATAGCCAATCGCCGCCATTGCCGCACCCTGCTCGTGTCGGCACAACAGGTGCTCTACGCCGCCGTCATACAACGCATCGTAAACCGGCATAATTGCGCCACCAGGATAACCAAAGACGGTTTGAACCCCTTGTGCACGCAACGCATGTACCACCCACTGTGCCCCATTCATAGTTACATCCCCGCCGTAAATCTTGAGAAACAGAATTTTATGCTACCGTTCACTTTCTGCTCCTCGTGTATGTTTTTAAGGTCAAAAAAAAACCCCGGACCTTTCGGTGCGGGGGTCTTAGTTCGTTAAGGCTTGTTTTCTAAGCCTTTCCTCGTCCAAGTGCAGCCCCGCACGGTGGGATAATAATCACCACCACGCTAATCACGACCAGGCTAATCACTCGTAGAAGGGCTGTCATTTTTGTATTTTCTTGCATCTTGTTCGAAGGAATACCTAAAGAGTTACCATAGAATTTGCAAATGACACAAGATATTTTTTTATTCGTTTTTCTGACGTCGTTAACGGTTTAGATAAATACCGTTGTTTTTTATACAAAAAAATCAAAAATGAAAATATTTCACGCTTCAGGCGATCCTCGGTAACCCGATCCCCAATACAAACACCATTCAAAAGCATTTGCGGGCGTCATTCCAGGCTTAATGCAAGCAGTTATACGTTGCGCAAAAATACGGGAATCAGCATCTAAAAACCGTAATTATATGAAATCTTGCCGCGATGTATTACGACATAATACTTTTATCAGGAGGAATTATGTCACTATCGATTGTTCACACACGCGCCGCGCTAGGCGTGAATGCGCCAGCCATTACCATCGAGGTACATATCAGCAACGGCCTGCCTGGTTTAACCATGGTGGGGCTGCCCGAAACGACGGTGAAAGAGGCTCGCGATCGGGTACGCAGTGCGATTATTAATAGCGGTTATGAATTCCCGGCAAAGAAAATAACTATAAACCTCGCTCCGGCCGATCTCCCGAAAGAAGGGGGGCGATATGATTTACCTATCGCTGTTGCGCTTCTGGCCGCTTCTGAGCAGCTTACACCCCACAATCTCGACACCTACGAGCTGGTAGGTGAATTAGCGCTTACAGGCGCGCTACGCGGCGTTCCCGGCGCGATATCAAGCGCAACCGAGGCCATTCGTGCAGGCAGGCGAATTATTGTCGCAAAAGAGAATGCCGCTGAAGTTGGACTGATACACGGCGAAGGGTGCCTGATCGCCGATCACCTGCAGACCGTATGCGCATTTCTCGAAGGTAAGCATGATTTAGACAGGCCATCATCCGCAGATTTTACGCCTAACGCATTAGCTGATGATCTGAGTGATGTTATCGGCCAGGAACAGGGTAAACGCGGGCTGGAGCTTACCGCAGCAGGCGGCCACAATCTCTTGCTCATCGGCCCGCCGGGTACGGGAAAGACTATGCTAGCCAGTCGACTCAGAGGGCTACTCCCTCCACTTAGCAACAATGAAGCGCTGGAAAGTGCCGCGATACTCAGTCTGATCCATTCCGACACGATACAAAAACAGTGGAAGCAGCGCCCTTTTCGCTCACCACATCACAGTGCTTCATTAACCGCCATGGTCGGTGGAGGCTCTATTCCTGCGCCAGGAGAGATCTCTTTGGCGCACAACGGCATACTGTTTCTGGATGAACTACCCGAGTTTGAGCGGCGCACGCTGGATGCACTGCGCGAACCCATCGAGTCCGGGCAGATCCATCTATCCCGCACCAGAGCAAAAATAACCTATCCCGCACGCTTTCAACTCATAGCTGCGATGAATCCAAGCCCGACGGGCCATTATCAGGGGAACCATAACCGCTGTACCCCAGAACAGACGCTGCGCTACCTAAATCGATTGTCAGGTCCATTTCTTGACCGCTTCGACCTCTCCCTCGAAATTCCCTTACCGCCGCCCGGTATACTCAGCCAGAACGCGATGAAAGGGGAAAATAGCGCAACGGTGAAGCAACGTGTTATGGCAGCGCGAGAGCGTCAGTATCAGCGGCAAAATAAGTTAAACGCACATCTGGACAGTCAGGATATCCATAAATACTGCCTACTGCGTAGCGACGATGCACAGTGGCTTGAAGAAACGCTCGCGCATCTCGGATTGTCTATCCGCGCCTGGCTGCGCCTGATTAAGGTCGCTCGAACGATTGCGGATATCGAACAATGTGATCACATCTCTCGCCAGCATTTACAGGAGGCCGTTGGGTACCGAGCGATAGACAGGTTACTCATTCATCTGCAGAAATTACTGACATAAAAAAAGGGCTTTCGCCCTTTTTTTATTAATCATCAGATTCGGTGTAGTCTTCTGCGCCTTCCACCTGAGGTTTCCCACCCGATAAGGTGTGGAAACGTTTTGGACGCTTAATACGCGTCATGTATTTAGACCACACACGTTCAGCTTCGGTAACCGGCTCACGTTCACCACGGCATACCGCAACAAACAGTTTTTCTTCTTCAGTTACCGGCTCACGCTTGCCCAGATCCAGCTCGTTGAAAGCATAACCGTGACGCTCAAGCAGTTGTGCTTCTTTAATGGTGAAATCACCATGACGGGAGAATCCGCGGGGATAATATTTATTATCGAAATATCGATTAGTCGTCGTAAAGCTTTCCGCCATCCTGCACGCTCCTAATTCTTTGGCCGAGCTATTTATGGCGCGGAGTATTAGTTACGCTTGACAGAGCGTCAAACAAAAGATTTAAATCATAACGACAAATAATTTTATGGAGCGAGTTGTGGATACGGAATTGTTAAAAACTTTCCTGGAAGTTAGCCGGACACGCCACTTTGGCAGGGCTGCTGAAGCGCTCTACCTGACCCAATCAGCGGTTAGTTTCCGGATCAGACAACTGGAAAATCAATTGGGTGTAAACCTGTTCACCCGACACAGAAACAATATCCGTTTAACCGCTGCAGGTGAAAAATTATTGCCTTACGCCGAAACGTTGATGAATACGTGGCAGGCAGCACGTAAGGAAGTCGCGAATACCTCGCGGCATAACGAGTTTTCTATCGGTGCCAGCGCATCTCTCTGGGAGTGCATGCTTAATGACTGGTTGAAGCGTTTGTATCAATCTCAGGAGCCACAATCCAGCCTGCAGTTTGAAGCGAGGATCGCTCAACGCCAATCGTTAGTAAAACAGCTTCATGAACGACAGCTTGATCTACTGATTACTACCGAAACACCCAAAATGGACGAATTTAGCAGCCAACTGTTGGGATATTTCACGCTGGCGCTCTATTGCAGCTCTCCTTCGCAAACCAAAGATGAGCTGAATTATTTACGCCTGGAATGGGGACCCGATTTTCAACAACACGAAGCGGGACTAATAGCGGGAGATGAAGTGCCGGTACTCACCACCAGTTCGGCAGAATTGGCCAGGCAGCAACTTTCAGTGATTAAGGGCTTTAGCTGGCTTCCCGTCAACTGGGCCAAAATCAAAAGCGATCTCCATACGGTTACCGACAGTACAACGCTTTCACGTCCTTTATATGCAGTTTGGCTGCAAAACAGCGATAAAAATGGACTAATTTGCGATCTGCTGAGAACAGATATTCTGGAAAATTAAAGAAAATATAGGCAAGGATGCCGGGAGTAAAACAGCAGGAAGGCATAATTCAAATTGCAGGTAAAAAAAAATCCTTAGCAAAAATGCTAAGGATTGTTTCTGGCAGGGGCGGAGAGACTCGAACTCGCGACACCCGGTTTTGGAGACCGGTGCTCTACCAACTGAGCTACGCCCCTAAATTTTCTTATCATTAAGCCTGCTTGGTAGCAGGCTTAATTTTCTAATAAGTGGCGGAACGGACGGGACTCGAACCCGCGACCCCCTGCGTGACAGGCAGGTATTCTAACCAACTGAACTACCG